>CAZOSY010000001.1:0-50436 GCA_964582565.1 uncultured Bacteroidales bacterium
CTTATTCATTATCTTTGTTTCTTGAAAGAAAGGAATTAATAGAAGCCCCCTTAATCTAATCAAAAAGTATGTTTATGAAAAAAAAAATAGGAACAGCACTTATTCTTGTAGAAAACAAGGATAACATACCTAAACTTAATAATATCTTAAATAATCATTCCTCTATTATCATTGGAAGACAAGGTATTCCTTTAAGAAATAAAGGTATTAATATCATTTCTATTGTTCTTGAAGGGACAACTGATGATATAGATTCTTTAACAGTCCAAATCGGTAAATTGAATGGAATCCAGGTTAAATCAATGTTAATTAAAAATTAGAAATGAATGACTAAATATTAACCCTGTGAAATAAAATAATAAATTTTAATTTTGCCCCCAGTAAAATATCCGCCTAATACGGATTTCACCCGGTTGAATATAAAAATATATCCAACGGGGCAGGCGGAATAAATACGCAAAATTATTTCACGGGCTAAACCAAATACAAAAATATAAACAGATGAATGATATTACACCCTTAAAAGTATGGGCTGAAAATGTAGTAAAACAAGATGAAATTGATAAGTATCTTATTAATGGCAAAGATTTTATTGATGAAAACATAATCCTGAATAATTTATCTGATAATACAAAGCCCGACAAACAACGAATACAGGATATATTAAAAAAATCACTTGATATAGAACGGCTTGAACCTGACGAAACAGCAGCTTTGTTAAATGTAACAGCTCCTAAAATGTGGGAAGAAATGTATGAAACAGGACTTCAGGTTAAAAAAAAAGTATATGATAACAGGATTGTATTTTTTGCTCCTTTATACTGTGCTAATTTATGTGTTAATAATTGTGCATATTGTGGCTTTAGAAAAGATAATAAAGAAGAGAAAAGAAGAATACTCAATATGGCTGAAATAAGACAAGAAACAGAAGCCGTTTTATCAGAAGGTCATAAAAGAATGATAGTTGTTTATGGTGAGCATCCCAAATCTGATATTGACTATATATGTGATTCCATTGAAACAATTTATAAAGTTAAGAAAAAAATTTCAAAAGGGGATAGATATAGTCAAATTAGAAGGGTAAATATCAATGCAGCCCCAATGAGCATTAATGATTTAAGAAAACTATGGAAAGCAGGAATAGGAACTTATCAGGTATTTCAGGAAACTTATCATAAAAAAACATATAAAAAGGTTCATCCTTCGGGTCCAAAGTCCAATTATCAATGGCGACTTTATGCTTTGCACAGGGCTATGGATGCAGGAATAGACGATATTGCAACAGGTGCATTATTTGGACTTTATGACTGGCAATTTGAAGTTATGGGACTTTTATATCATACTATTGATTTAGAAAAACAATTTGGAATAGGACCACATACCATCTCTTTTCCAAGAATGACACCTGCTGCAGGTTCTTTTATTAGCACAAATTCTAAATATTTAGTTAATGACTCTGACTTTAAAAAACTCGTAACAGTATTACGGCTTTCTGTCCCTTATACAGGACTTATTATTACTGCAAGAGAACAAGCAAAACTCAAAAAAGATGTAATTCAGGTTGGTTGCACTCAAACTGATGCTTCAACAAAAATAGGTATAGGCGGCTATACAGAAGCTTTAAAAAAACTTGAAAAAATGCAGGAAAATGAACAGGTAAAAACCAAACAACAATTCATACTTGGTGATACACGAAAATTAGATGATGTTATAAAAGAATTATCTGACATTGATATGATTACTTCTTTTTGTACTGCTGGTTACAGATGTGGCAGAACAGGTGATAAAATAATGGGATTACTTAAAAAATGTGTTGAAGGAAAATTTTGTAAACTTAATGCTGTGCTTACTTTTAAAGAATATCTTGATGATTATGCTTCTGAACAAACTAAAAATACCGGTGAAAAATTAATACTTAAAGAACTCAACGAAATTGAAGCAATGGACTTTTATAAAAAAAATAAATTATTAGAAACCTTTAAAAATTATTACACGAGAATATGCAATGGAGAACGGGATGTTTTTATATAATGATTTAAGAAAAATTGTTGATTCAAATACTAGTATCTTGACAATTTAATTTCGGAACATAATTGCATGGAATAGTTTCCAGATATATAATGGTTAAATGGTTTTATGGTTAGATGGTTAAAAATGTTAAAAATATGCAAAATAAATATTTACAGATAAATGATGTATCTGCTTCTTGGAGAGTTCCAAAAACTGCCAAAAGAAATTAACCATAAAACCATATAGCCATAAAACAATAGAATGTTTCATAATTAAATTGATATAATACTAGTTTAAAAGTCAAATTAAATGATATAACACAATGGCTGTATCAAAATTATAATGTAAAATCATATTTTTGTGAAATAATAGGCAAACGTTGGTCTTTTTATGTCGGTTCTCAGGATATTTTATCATCTGTAAAACGATTAAAAATCTCTGACAATATAGGATTAATAATTGAAGATACTGATTTGGAAGATGATATATATAAAAAAATAAAAAAAAATTTCACTATTGTCCGACTAAATTTAAAAATTTAGGTAAAATAGTTTCTAAATATTATGAGATTCCTCGCTATCACTCGGAATGACAGTGTTATTTAGAGTTCAGGGTGGGGGTAAGGACGGGTAAAACGCGTCCTTACCCCCACCTTCCCAACATAATGAAGTTGTCATTCCGAACGGAGTGAGGAATCTACTATTATAAATTCTAATTTTATTTTTAGTCAGACACTAATGAAAAAAATTAAAATTTTAATATTTAAGTCATTTTCTAAAAGTCGTAAAACCCAAGTAAAGCCACAAATTTACAGATCTTTTTAAAAAAATTAAATCTGTAATAATCAGAGTAATCTGTAACAACTTTTTCAAATTATTTTAAACAAATTAATAACTATGTCAAAAGGAAGAGATGAAAAACCACATATCGGCATTTTTGGTAAACGAAATAATGGTAAAAGTTCGTTTATCAATATTATTGTTAATCAGGAAATAGCAATTGTTTCAGGTAAGGCAGGAACAACAACAGACCCTGTAAAAAAATCAATTGAAATTTTTGACGTTGGACCTGCTATAATAATAGATACTGCCGGAATTGATGATTATGGAGAATTAGGAAAAAAACGTGTTGATAAAACTCTGCAAATTGTTAAAATTATTGATTTAGCAATTTTACTGATTACAAATAATGACTTTGCTCAATATGAAAAAAAATTGATTAAAGAATTTAATAAATATTCAGTGCCTTATTTTATTGTCCATAACAAATCTGATTTAGAAAATCTTAAAAAAGAAACTATAAATAAAATAAAAACTTATACCAAATCTGAAATAATAGATTTTAGCACAATCAAACCTGATAATATTGAAGATGTTATTGAACTTATAAAAAAAACTATACCGGAAACAGCTTATCATACTTCAACTTTAATAGGAAATCTTATTTCAAAAGGTGATATTGTAATGCTTATTACTCCTATTGATAGTGAAACACCAGAGGGAAGACTGATATTACCCGAAGTAATGGTTATTAGAGATATACTTGATAATAATTGCACAGCAATAGTATTAAAAGAAAATGAAATTGTTGATTTTTTGAAAAAAACAAAACTCAAACCAAAACTCGCAATTACTGATAGCCAGGTTTTTGAAAAATCCAATGCTTTTATCCCTAATGATATTCCATTAACAAGTTTTAGTATTGTTTTAGCTCATTATAAAGGAGATTTTCAAAACTATCTTAAAGGCACGCCAAAACTTTCGGAATTAAAAGATGGTGATAGAATTTTGATTTTAGAATCCTGCACTCATTATGTAAGTTGTGATGATATTGGAAGAACAAAAATCCCAAACTGGGTTCGTAAATTTTCAGGCAAAAAACTTAATTTTGATGTAGTATCCGGATTGAGTGAACTTCCACGAAATATTAATGATTATGCTATGGTAATACAATGTGGAGGTTGCGTTTTAACAAAAAAACAAATTGTCAACCGCCTTAAACCTGCTGTTGATGCTGGTGTGCCAGTAACAAATTATGGTATGACAATTTCATATATACATGGTGTTTATGAACGGGCAATATATCCTTTTGTCAATTGTTAAAAAATTTATTACATCTGAATATTCAGGGTAAATGAAGATTTTTTTAGCCAATTATTTTATCCACGATTAAAATTATTGGCTAAAAGTGTGAATTTAAAATGACTATCAGCCCACGATTTTAGTGGGATTAAAATATAACCCCAAAAATAAATAACCATTTTAATGGTTTATATTCTAATAGTTTTTATATTGCCTTCATTTTTAATAACAAAAAAAAATAATAATGTCACACTAATATGTTGAGATTATGATTTGTTAATTGTAATATTTAAGAATGAAAACCGAAGTTGCTCAAATTCTATTAAAAGAAAATTTTAGTAAAAAAGATATTATAAATCTTTTATCTACTACTGATACCACAGAAGCAAATAAGTTATATGAAAAAGCATATAATATTAAAAAAAAATATGTTGGAAATAAAGTCTATTTACGTGGATTAGTAGAATTTTCAAATTTATGTAAAAAAAATTGTTATTACTGTGGTATAAGATCAGGGAATAAAAAATTACATAGATATAATATTCCTGATGCTCAAATAAAAAAATCAGTTGCTTATGCCCTGAAAAATAATTTTGGCTCTGTTATTTTTCAATCAGGCGAAAGAGATGACAGTTTATTTATTGAACAAGTGAATAATATTCTGAAAACTACAAAACGCATTACTAATAATAAAATTGGGATTACTTTATCTTGTGGTGAACAAACTAAAAAAACTTATGAAAAATGGTATGATTCCGGTGCCCACAGATACCTTTTACGCATTGAAACATCAAGTAAAGATTTATATTATAAAATACATCCTGAAAATAATATACATAATTTTGAAACCCGTTTAAAAGCATTAAAAAATCTCAAAAAAATTGGCTATCAAACAGGCACTGGTGTTATGATAGGTTTACCATATCAAACAATTGAAAATTTGGCTGATGATTTGTTATTTTTTAAAAATATTGATATTGATATGGTTGGTATGGGACCATATATTGAACATCCTGATACACCTTTATATAATTTAAGGCATTTACTTATGTCAAAAAAAGAACGTTTTAATTTAACATTGCGTATGATTGCAGTATTAAGAATTATGATGAAAGATATTAACATAGCTTCTACAACAGCTCTACAATCTATTATGCCTGATAGCAGAAAAAAAGCATTAATATCCGGTGCAAATGTTATTATGCCTGATTTAACACCTGTAAAATATATAAAAGATTATTTTTTATATGAAAACAAGCCATGTTTAGATGAAGGTAGTGATGAATATTTGTATTCTCTTGAAAAAAGTATCAACCAAATTGGAGAAATAATCGGATATAAAAAATGGGGTGACCCAAAACATTATTTTGAGAGACAAAAAAAATAGCATGATTCGTTTATAATAATAATGTTTAATATTTTTGCACTGTTGGATATTTCTTACGGGATAAAACTTTTAATTTACAAATCTTATGAAAAAACTTCCATCTAAAACAATTGAACGTTTAACTCAATACAGAAGAATATTAATGCACTGCCTGGAAGGGAATTGTTTATCAAAAGGTATAAAAAATGTTTATTCGTATGAACTTGCATCCTTAATGCATATAAACCCTTCTCATGTAAGAAGAGATTTAATGCTATTAGGATTATCAGGAAGTAAAAATAAAGGATATAATATTCAATATCTTACAGATTCAATAGGAAATGTTTTAAATATTAATAAACAAAAGATATCTATTATTGGCATTGGTAATTTGGGAAGATTTTTTATCAATTATTTTAACTCATCAAAACAAACAAATTTTTTTATTGTTGCAGCATTTGATAATAATATTAAAAAAATTAATAAAACTATACTTGGAATACCTTGTTATGATATAAATGAATTATCAAAAATTATAGAAAAAGAAAATATATCTATTTGCATTTTAACAGTTCCTCCTGTAGCAGCCAAAAAAATTGCTGATATCTTGGTTAATACCAAAATTAAAGGTATATTAAATTATACAACTATTCCTCTTAAAATCCCGTCAAATATTCATCTTGAAGAATATGATATTATTACTTCTTTAGAAAAAACATCTTATTTTTTAAGTAATATGTTGTAAAATATCATCATATTGTTCTACAAACCTGTGCTTAACAATGTTATACTGAATTTGCAACAGTATTAAAAATTAATTCTTATATTTGCAATCTAATTTAAAAAAAAATTAAATTATGATAAAAATGAAAACAAAATTATTTATTTTACTTATGCCTGCCATCTTATGCCTAAGCATAATTAAAAGTGCAAATGCACAAACATGGAGTGCAGTTGGCTCAGGTTTGGATTATGGGGTAAACACCTTTGCCGTTTATAATGGAAATTTATATGCCGGCAGTGATGGGATATATAAATTATCAGATACCATCTGGACATCATTTAATAATGGAACAAATACTTTTGGAGGAGGAATTGTATATAGCTTATGTGTCAGTAATGGTAATAACTTTTATGCCGGTGGTGGCGGTTTTTTTGTACTTACTCCTGATGACAATTACTATAATTTTATAGGCAGATGGGACGGCAGTAAGTGGACTACTGTGGGCTCTGGATTAGGAAATGATGGCTGGGGTATGGGTAGTGAAGTTTTTATACTATCTTCATACAATGGAGAATTATATGCCGGAGGCGATTTTGGTACTGCAGGAGGCGATCCTATTAATCAGCAAGAAGTTTATTATATAGCAAGTTTTGCAGGAACTGTATGTTGCTGGAATCCTGTAGGAAGCGGAATGGATGATAAGGTAACTGTGCTGACAACAGATACAGTAAATAATCTTTTGTATGCAGGTGGCTATTTTATTACTGCCGGAGGTATAACAGTAAATCATATTGCCAAGTGGAATGGAACTGACTGGTCTGCTCTTGGAACAGGAACAGATGGCAAAGTTACAGCTTTGTGTATGCATAATGGTGAATTATATGCAGGCGGAGCATTTACTACTGCAGGAGGAGTATCTGCAAAAAATATAGCCAAATGGAACGGCAACTCATGGCAAGCTCTTGGAGCAGGAGTTGACGGACAGGTGTATTGCTTATATTCTTATAAAGGAAATCTGTATATAGGCGGAGATAATCTTTTTTCGTTTGGAGATGACAAAAGATATATCACCAAATGGGATGGAACAACATATTCTGCCTTAGGGTCAGGAGTAGATGACTATGTTAATTACTTCATCACTTTCAACAATGATTTATATGTTGGTGGTGCTTTTACAAACGCAGGCGGAACTCCTGTAAATCATGTAGCCAAATGGACACCTTCCAGTGAGGTAGAAGAAAATTTTATAACTAATACGGTAAATATTTACCCTAATCCAGGCAATGGAAAGTTATCTGTAATCTCTGAAAATATCTCTGCAATATATGAAGTTGAAATATACAACATACTTGGAAAAAAAATTTATTACACACAATTCTCCGGTAAAACAAAAATTGATTTAAGCAAAGAAGCAAAAGGAGTTTATTTTTATACTTTAACTTTAAAAGGCAGAAAAGGAATTCTTGCAACAGGAAAATTAATTGTAGAATAAAAAAATTACAATTTTATATAAACAAGTTGTTCGTTTAAATATTTTATAAATTCAAACAACTGATAAAACAGACAGACAAATAGATAGATAAAAAAAATAAAAAATAAAATAAAATTTATTTGTTTAATAAAAATTAATATTTATATCTTTGCGTTTTTGTGTTGTTAATTCTTTAACAAAAAATTATTGTAAGCGTTCACAGAAACCTGTGCTGAAACTTGTGCTGAATTCATTTCAGTATCCATGTCATACTGAACTTGTTTCAGGATTGTTTCAGTACGCTGAAATTGGAAAAGAACGAAAAGAGTTTACGAACTAGAGGTTGTTAGAAATTATTATTAACTTATTTAAACTTAAAATATTAAATATCAATTTGATATGATTGCTAAGACTAATGAAAGGAATAATAAAGTAAAAAATTTTTGTTATTTATTTATTATTCTCATGCTTATATGGCTTGCTCTTACTTTGAGCTTTAAGAAAGAGGAATTAATTGTAGGGTTTATTGTAAGCATTATTCTTTCTTTCGCATTATATAAAAGTTATAAAAAAATAGGATTTCCAAAATTTAGTATCAAAAGAATTGTTTATCTTTTTATTTATATATTAGTACTTTTTAAAGAAATAATTATAGCAAATATTGATGTGGCATATAGAATTATCCATCCAAAAATGCCAATAAAGCCAGGTATTGTAATTATCAAAACTGAATTAAAACAAGATTTGGCTAAAATGATCCTTGCAAATTCTATTACTTTAACTCCAGGAACATTTACATTAGATATTAATGATGATAGTCTTTTAATTCATTGGATGAATGTAAAGACAGATAATACAGATGAAGCAACAAAAATCATAGGTAGAAGATTTGAGAAATATTTAAAAGTGATATTTAAATAAATAATTAATAAGACATTTTAAAAAAGATATTGTTTTCTGATGGCAAAAAATTATAAACAATTAGCTGAAAGCATGAAAGCATTGGGACACCCTATACGTCTGCAGATTATAGCAGGTCTTGTTAAAAATGAATGTAATGTTACACAGATTCAACAATCTATAGGTGTGCCTCAATCTACCATTTCTCAGCATTTGAGAATACTTAAAAATGCAGGAATAATAGAAGGAAGAAGAGAAAGAACAAATGTGTGTTATAAAGTGATTAATAATTGGATAAAAGAAGTAATTGAAAAGATAGATAAATAATATTTTTTTAATATAAAATATTGTATTATTTGAATATACAAATATTAAGAGATAAAAAAGAACCATGAATACAATGATATTTTTTATAATTATTATAGGCATTAGTATTATTCTTTGTATTTTACGTATGATAAAAGGTCCTACTGCTGCTGACAGAGCAATAGCAGTAGATACAGTAACAACTATTATTGTTGCTCTATTAGTATTACTTGGTTTTGTTTTCAAAAGATATATTTATCTGGACGTTTCTTTAGTGTATTCAATAATATCATTTGTTGGTTTAATTGCTATTGCAAGATATTTAGAAAAAGGAATATAATTTATGAATATAAATATTGAATTAATTGGAATTATAGTTACAGGAATTGGAATTTTATTCCTTTTTTTGGGTGGCCTTGGAATTTATAGAATGCCTGATGTATATAATAGAGTCCAGGCAGGAACAAAATGTACTACTTTAGGCGCTTTTTTAACTATTATAGGTGTAGGGATAATGCAGCCTGAATGGTTCTGGAAAACACTCATCATAGCTTTATTTATACTTCTTTCTAATCCTATTTCAAGCCATGCTTTAGGAAGAGCTTCACTTAAAAGTGGTATTTCTTTGTGGCACAAAAGTGTTGTAAATAAAACTAAAGAATTTAAAGAATCTGAAAAAACTGAAAAGTTAAAAAAATCTAAAGAATAAATATGATTATAATAGTTTCTATATTAATTTTTTTAATGCTTGTATCAGCAATTGCAGCAGTGATTTTTAAAGATTTATTGAGTGCAGTTATTGCTTCATGTGTTGTTAGTTTGATAGCAGCTGTTCTTTTTTATTTCTTGCAGGCACCGGATGTAGCTATGGCAGAAGCTGCTATTGGAGCCGCATTGATAACTGCTATTTTCGTTATTGCTCTTAGAAGAACAAAAAGGTTTGAAGAATGAGAAAAATAATTAGTGCCATATTATTAATTGTTATTGCTGGAGGAATTACATTATCCATTATGGAAATTCCTTTTGGTGTAAACAAAGCAAAGGTAGGTGAGTATTATATAAATAAAGGAAGAGAAGAAACAGGGGCAACAAATATTGTTACTTCAGTAGTGTTGGATTACCGTGGCTTTGATACTCTTGGTGAAATAACTATACTTTTTTTAGCAGCTCTAAGCGTAGCAGCAATTCTAAGCTTAAGCAGAAAAAGAAATGATAAAAAAGAAAAAATAGAACCGGCAAGCTTAATATTATATACCGGATGTAGATTTTTATTCCCAATACTTCTTCTTGTGGGTTCATATATTTTTATTCATGGGCATCTTACTCCGGGAGGAGGTTTTCAGGGAGGAGCAATTATTGCCTCTGCATACCTTCTAATATATTTATCCTGCCCAGGAAAAAGAATAAATGAAAAATATAGTAAGCTAGTAGAATCATTGTCAGGATTAATTTTTATAGCATTGGGATTGATAGGGCTGGTAATAGGCGGAGAATTTCTTTTTAATTTTTTACCAAAAGGAACTCTTGGTACATTATTTAGTGCCGGCATTATCCCAATAATTTATATTGCTATTGGATTAAAAGTTGGCTCAGAATTAACCGGTATTATTGATAACTTAATAGAAGAAAGCTAATGAATTTTTTAAATGACTACATTTATTACATAGGAGCTTTTAGTCTGGTTTTTATAGGACTATATGTTTTGTTGGTTAAAAAAAATCTTATTAAGGTTATTATTGGTTTAAATATTCTTGATACAGGAGTATATTTATTTCTTGTAGCTATTGGTTATATTAATAATGGTACTGCTCCGATATTTTCAAAACCTGGATTAAACCCGAAAAATATGGTAGATCCCGTACCACAAGCATTAGTACTAACATCTATTGTGATAGGAGTGGCTATCTTATCATTAGCTCTTACATTAGCTATAAGATTATATAAACATTATGGAACTCTTAATTTACGCAAAATAAAAGAACAAAGATGGTAAACCTAATATTAAATCCAGTACTTTTAATTGTTGTGCCTTTAGGTCTTGCCTTTTCTATTCCTTTGTTCGGACTTATTTCGAAAAAGATAGAAAAGTTTATCCCAACTGCAGCTCTTCTCTTTAATCTTATTGTTTCTGTAATACTCATTCCAAAAGTATTAATAAAACCTATAAATGTTTCTTTAGGTGGATTTTTGCCTCCCTTCTGTATTAATTTGGTAGCAGGACCTGTTGCAATTATATTTGTCGCACTTATTGCTTTAGTTGGTCTCTTGGTTTCAATTTATGCATGGGATTATATTAAAGAAGGTGCTAAAGAAAAATATCATATCATTTATCTTTTGCTTTTGATAGGAGCGACAGGTGTTGTTCTTACCGGAGATATATTTAATCTTTTTGTTTTTTTTGAGATTCTTTGTATTTCTTCTTATTCTCTTGTAGCTTATTATAGCGATAAAGCCGGTACAGAATCTGCAATAAAATATCTTATACAAGGGTCTGTTGGTTCCGCTTTTATACTTATAGGTATTGGATTGCTTTATGGTCAGTTCGGAACACTTAATATGGCAGATATCGCAAATCAAATTCATTCTATTCATTCAATTTCTATCTTCCTACCTCTAGTTCTATTGATTACAGGATTTGGTATAGAAGCAGCTATTTTCCCTTTAAACGCCTGGCTGCCTGATGCACATTCGTCTGCACCTTCATCAATAAGCGCTGTACTTTCAGGTATAGCTATTGAAGTCGGACTTTATGCTGTTGTCAGGATTGTATTTACCATTTTTGGCGCTTCAAGTTTATTAATGTTCTTTTTATACTTAGGCGTTTTAACATTATTAATAGGTGAAATATGTGCTTTCAGTCAGGATAATATTAAAAGAATGCTTGCATATTCCAGTATAGGACAAATTGGACTTATAGTGTTTGCCTTGTCAATTAATACGACTTATGGAGTAGCAGGAGGTCTTTTTCAGTTGGTAAATCATACCCTGTCTAAAGCATTATTGTTTTTAGCTGTAGGTTATATGATTTACCGTAGTGGCTCTATGAATATATCTTCTTTTGAAGGAATGGGTAAAAAAATGCCATATACTTCATTTGCTTTTACAATTGGAGCATTTTCACTTGTAGGATTACCGCCATTTATTGGATTCCCAAGTAAATTTATGATTGTCAAGGCAGCTTTGTTTAAACACGAAATATTATTTACTGTGCTTATTGCACTTGTGCTTTTTGCTACAATAATTGAAGGTGCTTATTTTTTCCGTGTAATACAAGTGATTTACTTTAAAGGGAAAAAGGATGACCTGAAGCGAGAAAGAGCACCTATTAGTGCATTAATACCTTTGTTTATTTTTGTTGGTTTGATAGTGTTTATAGGAGTTTATCCAAAAATTATGACAGACATATTAAACTCAGCAGCTTCAGAACTTTTAAATAGATTAGATTATATAAAAAGTGTAATACAATGATTTTAGAAACTTTACTTATAATTGCTTTTGGGGGTGCATTAATAACGTATCTTTTAGGAAAAATATCTAAAAAAACTAGAAATATTTCTGCTGTAGTTGTTTTATTGGCTTTAGTAGTTATTATTACTTTTCTTTATAATATTTCTTCCAAAGAAATTTTTTATATAGGATTTTTAAAAAATCTTTCACTCGTTTTAAGAATAAATACATTTTCATGGCTTTTTGCTATAACTATATCAGTTGTGAGTGCACTTTCAATTATTTTTTCTCTAAGCTATATAAAAGGTAAAGAAAGAACAAATTTCTATTATTTGATGATGATGCTTGTAGATGCAAGTATGATTGGTATTGTGCTTGCCGGTGATTTTGTTACTTTTTATATCTTCTGGGAGATAATGTCGTGGAGTGCATTTCTTTTGATAAGTTATAATAGAGGTGCTGCCCTCGCTGCAGGGATGAAATATATCATTATGTCTGTTATCGGTTCTATGGCTATGCTTATTGGAATATTATCCCTTTATGCAAATTATGGAACATTGAATATATCAGAACTTTCTGCTTTTATGACCTCTGCTTCTTCCGTATATATTTTGTTTATTTTGATAACTTTTGGAATTGGATTTGGAGTTAAGAGTGCAATAATACCTTTACATGCTTGGCTTCCGGATGCTCATTCACAAGCACCTTCTCCATTTTCTGCAGTACTTTCGGGAATATTGATAAAAATGGGAATATATGGCTTTATCCTTATTTTTTATGTTATAGTCGGTTTAAAAAATTTCCTTGTCTTAGGTAGTAATTGGTCCAGCTTTCATTATATTCTCTGTTGGGTAGGTGTTATTACAATAGTAATTCCCAGTTTTATTGCTATACTACAAGATGATGCAAAAAGACTTTTAGCTTGGTCCAGCATAGGACAGATTGGTTATATAATACTTGGTATCTCCTTTGGAACAAGTTTAGGTTTTGCTGGAGGCACATTCCATATCATCAATCATGCAATTTTTAAGGCACTCCTATTTTTAGCTGTTGGTGCAGTAGAATATAGAACAGGAACAAGAGATTTGAATTCATTGGGAGGACTAATAAAAAAAATGCCTATAACTTTTTTAGTAGTTTTAATCGGTGCTTTTGGGCTTATTGGAGTTCCTTTGACAAATGGTTTTGTTTCAAAATGGATGATTTATAAAACCTTGATACTTGAGGGTCATCCTTTCCTGGCCTTTTTTGCATTGTTGGGAACTTGGGCAGCTATACTTTACACTTATAAATTTATTCATAATATTTTCTTAGGACAACTTCAGGAAAAACACGAAAATATAAAAAGAGCACCATTTAGCATGCAGCTTCCAATGATTATTCTTGCATTTGCAATTATTCTCTTTGGCATACTACCAGGTATTCCACTTAAGATTATCAACACCATTGGAACTTCTTTTGGTTTTGAATCTTTAAATGTAAACATCTGGGGAATTGCTTCTGATACGGGAACATTAAATACTGTAAATATTTTTATGGCTATCTTAGTAATAGGCGTAATTTTGTGGTTGATTTTTAAAGCAGCTCGCAAATCAGTAAAAATAAATCAGTATGATAACTATGCAGCTGGTTTTTCTATACCTAAAGAAAAATATAATTATACAGTTAATTTTTATAATCCTTTATATAGAATAATTACACCTTATCTTAAAGATTTTATTGATGATTTTTATATGTGGATTTCACGAGAAATAAAAAAAATGTCTGTTTCGGTAAGACGCATATATTCAGGTGATATAGGATATTATATTATGTACATAATGCTATTTTTGGCATTATTAATTTTTGTTCAAATAAAATGGAACTTATGGTAATTATGATATTTAAAATAATATTGATGATATTTTTAGCATTTATCATTGGAATATTTTTCCTTGGATTAGCAAGAAAAATAATTGCAAGAATTCAATGGAGATATGGACCTCCTATTACTCAACCAATTATTGATATAATTAAACTGTTTAATCAAGGAAGTATGAGTCATGGTGTTTTATTCAATTTTGGAATAATTCTTTCTCTAACTGGCTCTATCGTGTTAACATTGTTCCTTCCTATGGGGAAAATGTGCCCGTTAAGTAGCTCCGGGGGACTTCTTGTAATTATATATATTATGCTTTTAATACCCTTAGGGATGGCATTGAGTAGTGGTGAGGCAGCTAATCCAAATGCAAGTATTGGTATATCAAGAAAATTTATTTTGGCTCTGGGTTATGAGGTACCATTGTTGCTTATTTTTCTTGCAGTTATGACCCATTATGATACTATTTCAATAGTTAAAATAGTAAAAATACAATCCAATACAGGATGGTCTTTAACATCCTTACCCTTATTATTGTCCGGTATTGCTTATATATTAATACTTCCCGCAATATTGGGTGTAAGACCTTTTGATATTGTTAAAGCCCCACAGGAAATTTCATCAGGTCCAATGGTTGAATATGGAGGCAAATTTTTAGCTCTTGCTACCATACAACATGCTTTTAATGAATTTATTGCGCTCTCTCTTTTTGTAAATTTATTTTTAGGAGGTGCTGGTAACCCCGGATACTTCTTTTTGAAAATGTTAGTTGTATTTTTTATATACCAACTTGTGAATGCTGTATTTTTACGTTTCAGGATAGAACAGGCATTAAAATATTTGTGGAAATGGCCAACACTGCTTGCATTAGCAGGTCTGATAATTGTTGTAATAACAAATTAAATTAATACATGGATAGAAATAAACTTGGAAAATGGTTAAAGTCCCCGGCAAAAATGGGGCATAAATATTCGCTACATGTAGTATATTTTTGTACAGGTTGTGGAATTATGGAGGTGCCACCTTCTATCACAACACGATGGGATGCAGAGAGATTTGGAATAATACCTGTTGCCAGTCCAAGACAAGCTAATTTATTTTTAATCACAGGATACGTATCTTTAAAAACATTAAAAGCAATTATACGCACTTATGAACAAATGCCGGAACCAAAATTTACCGTAGCACTTGGTTCTTGTCCTATAAATGGAGGAATGTATTGGGATTCTTATAATACTATTAAACATTTAGATAAGTATATTCCTATTGACGGTTGGATTGCAGGATGTATGCCAAGACCTGAAGCTATATTCATTGGTGTAACTCATTTGTGGACTATGATTGATAAAGAAATGGCAGATGGTTATAAAAAATACAGGAAAAATTATAAATATTACAGGGAAAATCAGGAACAAATTTATGGTAAACTTGAATGGCCACCATTATTTTCAAAGGAGGTTAAAGAATGAATAAATCACTTAAAGAAAAACTTTTATCATCATTTAGTGATATTCAAATAGATATTACTGAAGATAACAGAGTCGTTATTAATACAAAAAAAGATGATGTTATTTCTATTTTAACTTTTTTAAAAAATATAGGCTATAAACACTTAGCTCTTATTTCTTGCATTGACTGGATAGAAAAAAAAGAATTTGAGTTGGTCTATATTCTTTCTGCATATATGGATAATGATACTGAATATAAAGAGAAAGAAAAAACAAATATCTTAGTAAAAACAAAAATTTCCAGAGAAAAATCTGAATTTATCACAGTAATAAACGTTTTTACAAATGCTGAACCTTACGAACGTGAGCTGCATGAACTTTTTGGGATATATTTTGAAGGGCATCCAAGACTAACACCGCTTTTTTTGGAACTGAAGTACAAAACACCTCCTTTTAGAAAAAATTTTGATATAAGAAAATATGTAACAGACGTATTTGATAATATTCCTTTTGTGGAAGATAGAAAAGAAAAAGAAAAATAATGAGAGAAATAGAACTATATTTTGGTCCACAGCACCTTGGAATGGTTGGTAACTTTAGCATTACATTAAATGTTGAAGGTGACCGTATCTTAAAAGCTGCTGCTAATCCCGGGTTCCTACATCGCGGATTTGAAAAACTTATGGAACAAAGAACATGGATACAAAATTTTCCATTAGTATGCAGGATAAATGTTGTGGAACCTGATCCTATGGAATTAATGTATGCTATGGGTGTTGAGAAATTAGCTAATATTAAAATTCCTGAAAGAGCAAAGTATATTAGAAGTATTTATCTTGAGCTTGCTAGAATTGCTTCTCATTTGTTTGGTTTATGGGCATATTCCAATATGTTAGGTTTTGATACTGTTGCACAATGGGCAATGTATCACCGCGATCTTGTACTGGACCTTTTTGAAGAACTTACCGGTGGTAGAGTTTACCATATATATATTTGGCCAGGTGGTGTAAGACGCGATTTTCCTGAAGGATTTAAAGATAAAATAGTTAAAACATTACATACTATTGGTGGTTGTGTGCCTGATTATGATAATACATTTTTTAACAATCGAACATTTTACAAAAGATCCAAAAATATAGGAATAGTAACACGGAAAGAAGCTGAAGAAATGGGAGGAGTTGGGCAGGTTATGAGAGCAACAGGTATGAAATATGATATTAGGAAAATTGAACCTTATGCTGCTTATGATAAAGTGGATTGGGAAATACCTACTAGAAAAGATGGTGATGCGTTTTCACGCATCTGGATAGTACGTGATGAAATGATTGAAAGCGTTCATATGATATTTAAGCTGCTCGATAAAATGCCCGAAGGAGAGGTTTTTAATAAAATGCCTAATCCTTTCAAATGGAATATCCCAAAAGGAGAGGCTTATGTAAGATGTGAATCTTCAAGAGGAGAATTAGGTCTTTATATGGTTAGTAATGGCAAAGATAAACCGTATCGTGTGCATTTTAGAACACCTTCTTATTCGCACGGATTAACAATATTGGAAAAGGCATTAGTAAATGAAAGTGTTGCTGATGTAGGTAATATAATGATAAGTTTATATGTAACGGCTCCTGAAATAGACAGATAAAATAGAGGATAAAAAAATGATTAAAACAAGTATTTTAACTCCATTTAAGGCTATAAGGTTTCTTTTTAAAAAACCAAAGACATTAAGATTCCCTTTTGAACAGAAGGATACGGCATTGAGATACAGAGGTTTTCATCTTAATGATTGGGATAAGTGTACTGGCTGCGGTAATTGTGCTGATATTTGTCCTAATGAGGCTATTAAAATGGTTGAGATACCAGAAATAACACCTAATCCTAAAGAAGGTATGAAGAATGAAAGACCTGAAATTGACTATGGTAGATGTTGTTTTTGCGGCTTATGTGTTGATATTTGTCCTCCCGGTTCTCTCCGTCTTTCAAGAGATTATCTACATATTCATTTTGATACAAAAAGTTTTGTTTTTATTCCAAAAGATGAAAAAACAGACAAAGAAAATTTTCTTGATAAAAAAGATTATTCTATATTTAAAGCAAGTTTGTCACATAGAAAGAAGGATTACGAGGGATTTTCTTCTGACCTTAAATATTCATTATTTGAACCAGAACGTATAATTATGCCTCAGGTAAAACCCGAAGAACGTAAACTCTCCTTTATAGAACAAGTTATAGGTTACAGTAAAGAAGAGGCAAAAATGGAGGCCTCAAGATGTCTGGAATGTAAATTATGTGAAGAGGCCTGCCCTGCACACCTTAAAATTTCTGATTACATCAAGGCAATTTATGAAGACAAACCAGACGAATCATTGAAAAAGATTTATGAGGACAACCCAATTCCATCAATCTGTGGAAGAATATGTATGGCTCATTGTGAAGATGCCTGTTCAATCGGGAAAAGAGGCGATTCTCTTGCTATAAGATGGATAAAAAGATATGCTGCTGATACTATTCAGGATTTTAAATCCACTTTAGAGCTCAAGCCTGCTAAGTCTAACGGTAAAAAAGTAGCAGTTGTCGGTGCCGGACCAGGTGGTTTATCAGTATCTTATTTCTTAAGACTAAAGGGCTATGAAGTTACAGTATTTGATTCTTTATCAGGAGGAGGTGGAGCCATAAGGATAGGACCGCCAATTTATAGATTACCAATAGAGGCAATAGATAAAGATGTGAATTATATAAGCTCTTTGGGAGTTGAGTTTAAATTTAATACAACCATTGGGAAAGATATTTTATTTGAAGATATTTTAAAAAATTATGAAGTAGTTTATCTCGGAATAGGTACTTTTGTGAGTCGGTCGACGAGAGTGAAAAATGCGGAAAAATGTTTGTTGGCACTAAATTTCTTAAAAGAGAATAAAATAGGTGAAGGAGTTAAAGTGGGTAAAGAAATTATAGTAATAGGTGGAGGTAATGTTGCTATGGATACTGCCAGAGAAGCACTTCGTCTGCAATATATCCAATATCCTAAAGAAGAAGCTATTACAAAGACAGTATCCCTGGAAGATTGGGATATAATGCCAGCAACAGATGAAGAAATTAAAGAGGCAAAAGAAGAAGGAATACAATTCAATCCTGCATGGGGACCAAAAGAAGTTGTCCTTGATGAAAAAGGAAATATTAAAGGATTGTTATGCAAAAAGGTTAAATCAGTATTTGATGAACAAAAAAGATTTTCTCCTACATTTTTTGAAGAAAAAACAATATTGCTGAAAGGTGATATGATTATTGAAGCTATCGGTCAAGGATCTGACTTTTCATTCATGCCGGAAGAATTATTTAAGAAACTTGAATTTACACCAAGAAGAAAAGTAAAAGTTGATGATAATGGTATGACTTCTATACCAAAAATTTTTGCAGGCGGCGATATTGTAAATATTAATTTAGATGCTGTTACTGCAATTGCTGATGCAAAAGTTGCTTCACAAGGAATAGATAATTTTTTGTCTTCTATTTAATATAATTTTTTAAAATTATTACAAACAAAAATTTTTTTAATCAATTAACAGTAACTACTGATATTCTTTTTTTACCGTCTATTTTAATAGTTAATGGTTTATTAAAACGTATATGTTTAAAATATTTAGTTCTATTGATTAATTTCTGTTTATTCAAAATATCAAAATTAATATAATTATCAACAGATAAAGAGTTAATAGAAAAATAACATATATTCATTGAAGTTAGATTATGAAAGAAATGAGAGCCTAAAGAGGCATCAAGTGGAAAATCTTTTAAACTCATTTCAACAATAACTTTAGCATTAGATATTTGGTGCCAGGCAACAGGTATCCCAATAAATCTATCACGTGTCCCCCATCTGCATGGTCCAATCAGAACATATTTTTTATTCTTTAATTATTTTTTTAACAATTGTTTTTTTATCTGTTGTTATTTTTATAAAGTAAATTCCTTTAGCTTGATTGCTAATATTTACAAAACGAGAATTACTTTTATAAATTAAATTTCCAAAAATATTTCTGATTTCAATCTCTGTAATATTATCTCCGATAATTGTAAAATTATTTGATACAGGGTTAGGATATATTTTATAATCTTCTTCAGATTTATTAATATCTAAAATATTTATAGTAGCAGGCACCCAATCTATTAATATTAAAGAAAAACTTGGTTGGTTTGATGGTGTTATACTATCTAAAACTGAACTTTTTGTAAATGAGAAAGATGAATAATTACCTGTAGAATTTTTATCAGTAAGTTCCATCCAAACTTTATATGTCCCATCAGCTACCAGTGTCATAAATGTCTGTGCCATCCCAAGTACATATTCGGGTTGCATGACTGTTTATTGTAGCTACTGTAATTGCATATACAGTATTATATATACTTGCTGCTGCCTCTGTTGATGCTTCCCATATATTCAAATGTATTTTCTGAGTTTGTGCGTAAGCAAGTAATGTCTTTACAAAATTATCAGAACTATCCTCAATCCAAACAGCAAGGATATTTTTGGGGGCATAACCTCCGACAGCCGAGCTGGTGGTGGCGGTAACTGTTAAGGTTCCGTCTGTTTGTGCATTAATAACAAATGATATTAAGAAAACAAATAAAAAGGTTAATATTTTTTTTTCATACTTTTAAATTTTTATATATTTTTCAAAAAAAAAGTAGAAACACATTTATGAATGTCTCTACTTTGTAAAATTAAACTTTAGTATTGTTGTATGTTTTTATCTGATATATTAAATTATGCCTTGGTCTAACATAGCATCAGCAACTTTTAAAAATCCTGCAATATTTGCTCCTTTTACATAATTAATATACCCATCATTTTCTTTTCCGTTTTCAATGCAAGCAGTATGGATATTTTTCATGATACTAAGCAATTTTTCATTAACTTCTTCTGCTTCCCAGTGCAATTTCATAGAATTTTGAGACATTTCCAAGCCCGAAGTAGCAACTCCGCCTGCATTAACAGCTTTTCCGGGTGCAAATACAATTTTATTAGATTGAAGAACTTCAATTGCTTCAGGTGTGCATCCCATATTTGAAACTTCTGCAACTAATGGACATCCATTATCTATAAGTTTTTGAGCATCTTTTTCATCCAATTCATTTTGTGTAGCACAAGGCATAGCTATATCACATTTTACTTCCCATGGTTTTTTGCCTTGATGAAATTCAGAATTAAATTCAAAAGAATAAGGTTTTACTATATCATTATTTGTTGCTCTTAATTCTAACAAATATTCTATTTTTTCGTCAGAGAGTCCTTCTTTATCATAGATATATCCATCAGGTCCTGAAATTGTAACAACTTTTCCGCCTAATTCTGTAACTTTTTTTGCTACTCCCCATGAAACATTACCAAATCCTGATATTGCAACAGTTTTACCTTTAATATTTTGTCCTTTATTTTTCAGCATTTCTTCTACAAAATATACAGCACCGTATCCTGTAGCTTCTGGTCTAACCAAGCTACCACCCCAATTTAATCCTTTGCCTGTTAATACACCGGTATTTTCGTTTTTTAATTTTTTATACATTCCGTATAAGAAACCTATTTCTCTTGCACCAACGCCTATATCTCCTGCTGGCACATCAGTTTCAGGTCCAATAATTTTCCATAATTCCAGCATAAATGATTGACAAAATCTCATTATTTCAGCATTAGACTTTCCTTTAGGATTAAAATCCGAGCCTCCTTTACTGCCACCCATTGGCAAAGTAGTTAAGCTATTTTTAAAAATTTGTTCAAATCCTAAAAATTTCAATATACTAAGATTAACGCTTGGGTGAAATCTTAAACCACCTTTATATGGTCCAATAGCATTATTAAATTGAACTCTATACCCAAGATTTACATAAACTTTACCATTGTCATCTACCCATGGAACTTTAAATGCTAATATTCTATCAGGTTCAATGAGCCTCTCAATAATTCCAGCACTTTCAAATTGTGGATTTTCATTGTAAACGTCCTCAATAGATTCAAGAACTTCTCTTACAGCCTGAAGATATTCAACTTCGCCAGGATGTTTCCTTTCAAGGTCAATTAAAATTTTTTCTATATTCATATTTTTAGTTATTAAGTTAAAAAAAAATTAATACTAAATGAGCAAGTATAAAAAGAGTTAAAGTCCTTTTTTAGATGTAGAATATAATAAATTTTATATAATAAAAGGTCTTAACCCTTTTTAAACCTGACTCTAATAAAATAAATAAATAATATGCCAAAATTATATTATATAATTTTATTATTATTAAATATTGATATAATATAATCCATAATTGGCAATAATGTATATCAATAATATTATTGATATATATCAATAACAGATTAACAAAAATTAATACCTTTGATTTTTTATTAAACAAAAATTTATTCTAAATTAGATATTGTTAATAATGATAAATAAAGACCAAAATCTAAAAAAGATAATTAATAATTTAAATGAGAGAACAAAAGAATTAGATTGTATATATAAAGTTGATGAAATTTTAAGAGATTATGACATAAAATTGGAAGATGTATTAAGCAAGCTTGTAAAAATCATTCCAAAAGCATGGAGATATCCTGATATATGTAAAGTACAAATAATATATAAAGATATAGTTTTAAAAACAAAAGGTTTTAAAAGAACGGAATTAAAACAAAGTGCAAATATTATAGTAGATAATTATAAAGTTGGCGAGATAAATGTATTTTATATTAAGCCTGTAAAATTAGAAAAAGGAATTTTTTTGTTAGAAGAGTATAAATTATTAAAAATTATATCAAATAAATTAAGTGATTTTATTATTCATAAAACGTTAAGAGAAGCTATTGAAAAAAAAGATGATACAAGATTTTTAGATGATAAGAATATAGAAAATAAATATTCAAAACTAAAAGAATGGTATAAAAATATGTATTTATCAGATGAAGATTTTAAATTAATAAGTAAAACAAAGGTTAAGTTTAAAAAGGGAGAGATTATATGTAAACAAGGCTCTTTTAGTTCGTATATTATTTTTACAATTGATGGTCTTGTAAAATTATATATAGAAAGTATGTATAACAAAAATTTTATTGTAAAAATAATAAAACCATTTGATTTTATAGGATTAACTTCATTGTTTAGTGATGACAATTACTATAATTTTACTGCTAAAGCAATAATACCCTGCACAATATATTTAATTGATAAAAATATTTTGAAAAAAATATTATTAAAGAATGAAAATTTTAGAAATGAAATATTAAAATGGTATTGTAACAATTACAGATATCTTTATAATAAACTTTCTTGTATAACAAGCAAACAATCACTTGGACGTGTAGCCAATACCTTATTGTATTTAACGCAAGAAATATCTGATAATAATACTATAAGTTCATTAATTTCAAGAAAAGATATTGCAGAATTATCAGGTATAACAACAGAAAACACTGTTCGTATATTATCAGAGTTAAAAAAGGATGGTATAATAAATATAAGTAAAAAAGGTATTGAAATTGTAAATCTCAAATTATTAAAAGCTTATAATATTGCAGGGTAATATTTTATAAATTTTTCTATTCTTGTAACTATTTTTTAGGTTTTAGTATTACTCCTTTATTTTTTCTACCATCAATCATTACTTTAAGAGGAGTATTAAATCTTATATGTTTTATAAATTCACTTTCATAAAAAGCTTTACGTTTTGACAGATATTCCAAGTCATAATATCCATCATTGATAAAAGGATTTATAGTAAAATAGCCAACTTTAAAAGATGTAAGATTTTGAAAAAAGTGAGTTCCCTGACTTGGTTCTATTCTATAATTTTCTAATCCTGCTTCAACAATAGCTCTTGCTTCTGAAATTTGATACCATTTTACAGGAATACCTAAGAAAGGGTCTTCGGATCCCCATCTTCCGGGTCCTACTAATATATAATTTTTTTTGTCATTAATAAATTTTTCGTTAATTTTTTCTATTTCTAATGTAAGAGCATTATTATTAGAAGCTTTAAAAGTTTCAGGTTTGATATAAATAAAATCATAGGTATCGTCAATAATTCCATTTCCTAATGCCAAATTTGAATATATAATAGTTTTTTTTAAAGAAATTTTTTCAATATCAAAGTTAGTTTTTTCATTGTTAAACACTATTGGTCGTATTTGTAAGAAATTAAATATTTTCGGTTTATTTTTTTCAGTATCCAAATTAACAGCAAATTCAATTTCTACAGGAGTATTCATTTCTTTTTGTCCAACTTTTAATAATGTTTGCAAGATGTCAGATAGAGGAAATGTATTATAATTTAAAATATTTGAAAAAGTTATGATTTTTTTGCCTTGATAATTCGTTCCATCCCTTATAACATTATTTTGAAAGTCATAAGTTGATGAAACATATTTTATAGAATCATCTTTTTCAGTTTCTTTAATTTTTAATTTTAATATATTAACATCATCATTAGTAGAAGGGATACAACTATCAGCAAACAGGTCTAAGGCATAAAATATTTTTTGAGTATCTTTAATAGCCATTTCAGTAGAAGAAAGTTGTAATATTTTTTTAGGATATTTAGGAGAAAATCTTAATGTTTTGCCACCGTCAACGACATATTTTCCTAATCCAAAAGCAATGTTTGCTATACCATCTTCGTGTTTTTCGGGATAAATAGGATAAAAATTAATTGACCTTGCAACGCCGGATATCGTTGGGTAAAATTTATTATTATATCTTTTTCCGCAAACTTCCTGAATTATTATACCCATTTTTTCATGATCAATTACATTTGATGTTGCAAGCATATACGATTTACTACTTTTATAGAATACGGATGCATAAACACTTTTTATTGCATTAGTTAATAATTTGATCATCAATTTTTTATTGGTTTCAATTTTAGGTATCATATAAGTAGAATATATTCCTGCAAAAGGTTGATACTGAGAATCTTCTAAAAGACTTGAAGATCTTACAGCAATAGGTCTCTTAAAAACAGATAGTATAGCAAATAAATCTTTATATATTCTATCAGGCAATTTAGCTTTAACAAAATATTTTAGAATTTCTTCATCGCTTAAATCTGATAATCCTATTTCATACAGATTATTTTTTTTCATAAATTCATCAAAGATATCAGTACAAAGCACAATAGTTCTTGGTATAGTTATAAACAAATCGTCATATTTATCAAAAATTCTATTTCTTTTTATAAAAGAGTCAACAAAAGCAAGACCTCTTGCCTTGCCTCCTATTGAGCCATCTCCAATACGTGAAAAAATTGAGTATTTATCAAAACTATTTTTATCAAATTTGGCTATAATTCCATGTCCTTTATTTTGTCTAAACTTGGATATTATATCAAATATATAATCTCTTACTTCGCCAATATTATTAAAATCTTTACTTTTTAAAGGTTCTAACATTTTTGCAATAGGGAATAATGCACGTGCATTTAGCCATCTTGAAAAATCATTTTTATTAATGTGATGTCTAATAGATTCGTCAGGTATTGTTAAAATTTTTTGTTGCAAGGATTGTAAGTCAGAAACTCTGTCTATTTCTTTGGATGTGTTTGGATCTATAAAAACAAAATCTCCAAAAACAAAATATTTATAAAAATAATTTTCTAGTTCAATAGATAATATTTTAGAATTTTTATTAATAAATCCTATATTAAAAGAATCTGCGATTTTCTTGTTTTCAATATCTAATGACTGTAATATAAAAGGTATATATTTATTATCATTCTTGATTTCTTTGTATAATTTAATTCCTGCCTGACTATCTGTTTCACCATTTTTTTTATACTTAATATCTGATATAATACCTAATATATTTTCCTTATATTTTTCATACAAAGTAATAGCTTCTTCATAATTAGTAGCAAAAAGAATTTTTGGACGTCCTCTTTTATGTAGAGATTTTTGATGCTCATTAAGTCCTTCTGTCATAAAGGACTGTGATTGTTTAAATAAAATTTTATAAATGTTAGGTAGATAACTTGAATAATATCGTAAGGAATTTTCAACTAATAAAATAGCTTGTACTCCTATATTATAAATATCATTTTCTGCATTCATTTTGTCTTCAATTAGCTTAATAATAGCCAATAAAATATCTGGATTGCCCAACCAACAAAAAGTATAATCAATATAATTTGTATTTTTAATATCTAATTCTATACTAACTTTTCTGGAAAGATGCGTTAAAACAACAATTGGTATTTCTGTATATTTTTCTTTTATTTTTTTTGACAGATTAAAAATATCTATATCTCCTGTGCTTGGTATAGCTATTACTAAACTAATATTTTCCTGTTCTAAAATTTTAAATGCTTTTTGTCTTGTATTTGCCTGAATAAAAACTGGAGGATACCTAAGATTTAGAGATGCATATTCATTAAATATTTGTTCATCAATACGGCCATCTTCCTCAATCAAAAAAATATCATAATTACTACAAATAAGTAATACTTTATAAATTCTTTTTTGCATTAATTTATTAAAGGATGTATCGTTAAAATAATATTTTTGTGATTCTACTTTTACTGTTTTTTTTATCATATATAAATTATATTTTAGGTTGTAATAATATTTAGGGTTTGTGAAAAAATAACCTATTCATTTTGACTCGTTCTTTTGCTCTTTTTCTTCGTTACAAAATCCTTAAATAGCTGTGCTATTCGCAAATTATGTGCCTTGAAAAAGAACAAAATAACTTCGTCAATTCTGTATACTTTATTTCTTCACAAGCCCTTAGTAACAAAATTAAATGCTATTTAGTGTTTGTCCATAATGTCCGATTTCTTCGTTACGCTTGTCTTTCAAATCAGTCATTTACAAAAGTAAACTCCTGATTTTCAATACTACGCAAGCCTTGAACTCGAACATTCTGAACTAAACACTTACTTTATGGACAAACACTATTTATATTAAATATCTTGAAGCCAAAAAAGGTTTTTCAATATCAAATTTAATAATAGCCAATTGTGGTTTATCATAAGCAGCAGAAAAAGTATATGTATTTTTTATCTGTTGTTTCCAGTATCCTGTTATACGTGAAGATTCGTGTATGTGCCCATGAAGTGTAATAAACGGTTGTTTTTCTTCAATAAATCTTTTTATGGCAATGCTTCCAACATGAACATCCATAGGTACATAGTCAATTGTTTTTCCATCTAATGCTGCTCTATCTAAATTTGTTTTATATGGAGGAGCATGAAATAAGAATATAGAACATGAAAGGTCATCTTTGTTTGTTAATTTTTCTAAATCTTCTTGTATAGTAGAATAATTCATTTTATCATAAGATTCGGGAATAGATATGTATCCTTCGGTTGGTGGTATGCATCCAGGGTCAACGAATCTTGATACATCATATCGTTCCCAATCTTTCAGCAAAAAAGGTGTTGGAGGAACATAAGAATAGCCATAAATTTGATATTGTTTATATTTTACTTTTTTGTTATGTATATATTTCCATAGTCCTAATTTTTCAGCATTAATAAAAAGAATTTCTTTATTTCGCAAATCGTCATTTCCAAGTATTAAGAATATTTCAGGATAATTATTACTTAGTTCTTTTTTTAACCTTAAAAAATTTTTGATTAGATAATCTTTAGTAAAATCTTCATAATCTTTATTATGTATTAATTCATTAGGCAGCAGGTCCCCACCAATAAAAACAATTTTTGGTTTTTTTTTCTTTATTTCATCAAATAATTTTTTGTATCTATCTATTTTACCATGTAAATCTGATACGAAATAGCAAAGTGTCATTTTTATTTTTTTGTTGTTTTTAATAATCTTGCAGAATTAAAGGCAGAATTAATCATTACAGCAAAACTTGTTTTGTTTTTTATATCATGGTCTGTTATAATGTGCAAATCAATTAATCCATCAGATTTATATCCTGTTTTGAAATAATTCATTTCAGAGAGGCATAAGCTCCAACCTTCAATCCATGCAGTAAGTTCTTTTTTTTGATTTTCATTACCTGTAAAATGTATTAAGAGGTCAATATCACTATTTGGTCCTGCATTAGCATTTTTGGTGCTACCAATGATATAAAAATTTCCAACCCCAAATCTGTCAAAATCAATTTTTTTGGCAATAATATTTGCCATTTTTAATCTCCATTTCCAATGTTCATCAGATTTTGGTGAAAGTATAACATCATCAGAACTTTTAGATGGAGATTTTATATATGACAGAGTATGTTTTATCTTCTTATGAAAAAAATAATTGCCTAATCTATTAACAATTGTATTTAGCAATTTTTGTTCTTCAGGCAGAAATTGACTGTTATTTAATAATCTTATAAATTGAGTATAAAATACTTGTATTTTACCAAGAATATTATTATCTATAATAATATCTGCATGCTGAGACCATTGAGTTTCTATAAAATCATCTGATTCAAATATTTTGTTCTCATATATTATTCTTACTTGACATATAGCTGGATATTGCCATCCGTTAGGTATTATATTTATTAGTTTTTTAAATAAATTTTTATTATCTATATCATAATTTTTTAATAGTTCTTCAACATTATATATGCAGTTTAGCTCTTTGTTTCTTTCTTTTAATTTATCAAATGCTATATTTCTCATTTTTATTAAATTTTTAAAATTATTACAAACAAAAGTTTTTTTTTATCAATTAACAGTAATTACTGATATTCTTTTTTTACCGTCTATTTTAATAGTTAATGGTTTATTAAAACGTATATGTTTAAAATATTTAGTTCTATTGATTAATTTCTGTTTATTCAAAATATCAAAATTAATATAATTATCAACAGATAAAGAGTTAATAGAAAAATAACATATATTCATTGAAGTTAGATTATGAAAGAAATGAGAGCCTAAAGAGGCATCAAGTGGAAAATCTTTTAAACTCATTTCAACAATAACTTTAGCATTAGATATTTGGGGCCAAGTAACAGGTATCCCAATAAATCTATCACGAGTTCCCCATCTGCCTGGTCCAATCAGAACATATTTTTTATTCTTTGAAATCATTTCTGCATTCAATTTTTCAATTTCATAGGTCATTTCAAGGGTCTTGGTCTTGTCAAATTTATCATTATCTAGAAATATTATATCATTGATATCATCAATTTTTCCATTTCCCATACTTTTTTGTGAATATAGTAAAGTATTTTTTTTGTTTATTTTATCAATATTAATATTATAATCATTATCGCTTCCTATTAATGATTTTATTTGTAGCAAATAAAAAGAAGCATTATAATTTTTATCTTTATTTAAGTCAACGGCAAATTCTATTTCTACAGGTGTTCCCATAGCTTCTTCTACAACATCAAGGATAGTATTAATTGTCTTAGAAAGAGGGATATAGTCATACTTTAATATATCAGCAAAATTGATAATTCTTGGTCCATTAGAAGTTAATCCCGGACTTATAACATCATTCTCCACATTATATACAGAAGCACAATGGTCAAGTGTTCCATGTTTTTCTGCTTCACTAATATCCATTTTTATAAGAGCTGCTTCTTCTCCTTTTTCAAGTAAGTTAATATCTTTTTTGTTCATATCAACAGCATATAAATACACCTGAGAACTTTTGTATAAATCTTTTATTGAATTAATTTCAACTTTAGGATATTTTGGAGAAAATCTATAAGCTTTTTCACCTTGCACAACGTATCGTCCCAAGCCAACAGCAGTAACAGTAAATCCTTCTTCGGGTTTCATATTTGCTACAGGATAATAATTATATGATTGTGCTACGCCACTAAAATGAGGATAAAAACAACCATTAAATTGATTGCCAACAACTTCCTGAATTATTACTGCCATTTTTTCTTCTTCTATTTTGTAGTTCACAGCTTTGAAGTAATTGCGGGAAGTATCAGAATATATTGATGCAAACACTAACCTAATAGCATCCATTGTTTGCTGGAGTCGTATATTAAAATCAGGATTATTGTTTGGTAGCATGAAAGTTGAAAATATACCTGCAAATGGATGCATCATAGAATCTTCAAACTGACTTGATGACCGAATAGCTAATGGCTTTTTTATAAGTTTTAGTAATATTTTTAATCTTTTTGTAAGATTGTATGATAATTGTAATTTTAAAAATGTCTTTTTTAAATTATTATAGTTTTTTTCAGTATATATATATTTATTCAGATTATTTTTATTTATAAAATCTTCAAATTCACTAGTGCCAATAATTATAGTTTTAGGTGTTTTTATATTAATATCAGATATAATATTATGAAAATCCACATTGTTAACCAAATTATTTATAAAAGCCAGTCCTCTTCCTTTTCCACCTAATGTTCCTGATGCAAAGCTTATAATATTTTTACCATCAAACGTAATTGATTTATCAAAATTAATAACTTTCCCTTTATCTTTATCCTGTCTATATTTACTAATAACATTAAGAATATACTCACGTAGCTCATTAGTAGTATTAAAGTCAGACACTTTGACAGGATTAATTATTTTTGCAACTTGAATTTCTCCACGAGCCATTAGCCATAATGAAAAATGATTTTTTGAGGCATGTTTAATAAGCGATTCGTCAGGAATAGTTCTTAAATGTGTTTCAAATTCTTTTAAAGATTTAGCAACGGCAATCTGTCTTCCTAATCTATCACGATAAACGAAATTACCAAAACCGAGATAATAAATAATAAAGTCCTTTAAGTCTTGTAATAAAGTTTCGGAATCTTTATTAATAAATATAGAATTTAGTTTATATGCATCTTTTGAATATTCAGCGTCAGATGACTGTAATATAGTAGGTAAATCATTTATTTCATTTTTTATATGTTTCAAAAGTTCAATACCTGCTTTATCATATAATTCATTATTTTTTTTAAATTTTACATCAGAAATAACACAAAGCACATAATCTTTATATCTACTAAAATAATCAATTGCCTCTTCATAATTAGATGCTAAAAGGACTTTTGTCCTTGCTCTCATCCTTGCTATTTTATTAAATTCATTGTTGTTAACATCAGCAATTAGTTTCTCTGTCTGTTCAAAAATAATAGAATATAACACAGGCAGATATCTGGAATAATATTCTGCAGAATCTTCAACTAATAAAATAACTTTTACATTACCAATTTTTGTATCATTTTCAGCATTCATTTTATCTTCAGCATATTTAACCATTGTAAAGAAAATTTTGGAATCACCATTCCAGACAAATATCCTATCTATTGTAGATAATTTTCTGCTTTGATTTTCAAAAAATCTAATATTACTATTATTGTTTAGGAGTAAAAATATCGGCAAGTCAGGATATTTTTCTTTAATTTTCTTACTAAGTTCAATGTGTATGGTATTATTAATTCCCATCATAAGTATTACCAAGTCAAATCCTCTGTTTTCTAATAATTCTAATGTGTCTTCGGGAGACGATGTTCCTGTAATACTTGGAAGAGAAGATAAATTAAGATGATATACCTCTCCCATTGACTGTTCAAAAAATCTGTCTTCGTTTTCAAGTATATATGCATCATACAAAGTTGAAACAAGCAGTATCTCTTTTACTTTAAATTGCATCAAATTATGGTAAATATCCCTGTTTGAATTTTTTTTTCTTAAAAACTTTTCCAATAATTGTGTCTTCATAATTTAATTTGGTTTTTGTATTACACAAAATTAACAAGTTTATCTTTAGGGGAGTTCTAATAATTACTTTTTAGACAAAAATAAAAATTTTTGTAGATTTTTTTGATGTATCATGATTTAAACTCCCGTTTTAGCAACCATATTTTTTAAATTAAACCAAAAATGCTGTTTTTTGGGTTCAAAGAAAATAATAGGGGGACAATAGGTTTTATTGTAACCGTTCATAGATTGAAATTAAAATAATAAAATCAAAAGCCAAAAGCCAAAAATTAAAAGTCAAAAGTGTCTTGAGTTCAGAACATTTATCTTGATTTTGAAGTTACGATAGATTTTGCAATTATTTTTATCAATTCTATTAATAAATCTGTTCAGGCATCAGTCGGGCGCCTGACCGAACTGCCTGATTATTCAGATACTTTTTTCTTTATTTTTTATTTCTATCTAACGAGGGCAAATAATTTGTTCCTGTTGATGTCCCTGCACGAAATAGTTGTCCGTAAATGTGGCAACCTTCATAAGTTTTGTTTAGTTTTTTTCCTAATTTGATAATACTTACAGCAAATTCTAATCCGCCTAATCTTGTTTCATTTATTATAACCTTTATTTTTGATTTTATTTTTTTTGTCTTTTGTCTTTTGTCTTTAAAAATAAATATCTTTTATTTTTTAGTTCCGCAATACTGGGGGATGAATGGTTACAAAATATTTTAATATCGTCTCTTTTTCCATAGTACAAATATACTAAATTAAATCTCACTCACCCTATTATTTTCTTTGAACCGTTTTTTGTCTTATAGTTTTATATCTTTTTTTTAAAATACCAATAATCCAGATAATAAAGTATTTTAACAGAAAAACTATTTATTTGCGGGGAATTTATAGTGTTATTAAAATTTTCAAAATACCTGCTTATTAACTTATTCTCTTCTTTATAAATAGCATTTTTCCATACAAGAGATATTTCACTTCCAGGAGCAAAATTCCATGTATAAGATAAATCAATATTAAATGTATTGAAATTAATATTTTGATGAGCAGAATAATTAGTATTATCAAGAGAGCCATCATTATTAAGTATGTAAAAACTGTTATAATCAACTTTTGACCAGTAATGACGCAAACGAAAATTTAACGATGATTTATTATTAAATATATAGCTTGTTGTAAGAGTATTGGTAATTGTAACAATATCTCTTTTCCCAAAATATATTGTCCCGGCATTGTTATCTACATAACCTATATCATTTTTGTTAATGCTTTTATTAAAGTTGTATATAAACAACATCTTGTTATTTGCCCTAAAACGTGGTGAGAGTTCATACCAGTATGCTTTTTGGCTTTTTTTAGAAGATTGCCATGTTCCTGAACTACAATCAACAGCTAATTTTTTTCTGTAATCTGAAGAGAGCCAAAAATTTACTTCAAAAAAACCTGGTATCACAAACACTCTACCGGGGACCCTTGCCTCAAAATAATCATTATATCCTAAAGGGTTAATATCTCCATTAAATCCTGCTGACAAGTAATTTTTAAAAGTTGTATGTGAATTAGTATTAATAGAAATACCTGTAAATTTTCTGGGAGAATATAAGCAAGAATGTTCTATCTCCATTTCATTAAACCAGTTAAGCAATTTCCAAAATGGTTTATAGGTATTATAATTTAGTTCCAATTTATTTTTAAATTCATTATTCCGTTGTAAATATCCTAAGTCATTTGGGTTGTAAGTATCACTTAAGACCTTTTGTGAAAATTCAACCAAAAAATTCCCACTTATTTTTTCTAATTCCAATTTATACATATATCCGAAGTCTGGATTTTTGTTATTGTAATATTTCTGACTAACAACGCCTATGCCTTCTATGGCATAGGATTTTTTATTATTTGCTATTCTAAACTCTGTTCCACTAACATTGGCAGAATATTTTTCTCTTGAGACATTAGTATTAACAATACTTATATAAGAATTGTTTTTCAAATTCTGGTCAAAGGCAATCATATTATAGTTTGTAAATGGCTGTGTTATAAATTTTCGTTTTATACCATTAGAGTCAGCAATAGTTGCATAAGTATTAGCTGTCATAGCATTAAACACACCTATTCCAAGTCCTTTTTTATTTCTTCCTGATATTTTTGTTGCATTAATTAATTGAGTTTCACCAGGATTTTCAATGAACTCCTCCCCTATTTTCAAGCTATCGCTAATATTATCATATCCTAATGGAGTAGAGCCAATACGTCTTGAATAAAATATATCTGCTTTGGTAAATAATTCTGTGCCTTCGGTAAAAAATTGTCTTTTTTCAGTATAATATATTTCAAAAGGTGAGAGATTTAGTATTTTATCATCAGATTGAACTTGTCCAAAGTCAGGTATCAATGTCATATCAATCGTAAAACTTTCGTTAATTCCATATTTTATGTCCATTCCAGCATTATAAGGATATGTACAGTTTTTGTTATCAGGATTTTTGTCCAGATAAGCAGATAAATAAGGAGTAAACGATAATCTTAAAGGAGGTTTGATATTAAAAATACCTGTTATTTTGCCTGATTGATTAAGAATTCCATCTTGTTTTCTGTCAATAAGATTCCATGTTGACCATTCGCGGTATCTTCGTATCTGTCGCCAAAAGTTAACATTCCATATCTGTTTGTCTTTTTTAGGAAACCTAATAGCAGAATAAGGAATTTTCATTTCAATGCTCCATCCTTTATCATTTATGCTTATTTTGCTTTCCCATACAGCATTCCAGCTTGCATCGTGATAATTGGCAGAATATTTTGCATCAATCTGTACTCCTGATGCAGTAACTTTAAATTCCAATCCATTTAATCCGTCATTAAACGGACATATATCCATTGAAAACATATCAGCATTTATATCATCATTATCACGTTTGCTAAGTTCTGTCAGGATACTATCAGGTGCAGCATCATACAGCATAGCTCCTATATATAGAGCATTGTCATCATAAATTAGTTTTACTTCTGTTTTTTGTGATGCAGGTTTACCATTATAAGGTTCAAATTGAAAAAAATCAGTTGCTACCGGCACATTATTCCAGACCTCTTCATCCAAGATACCATCAATTTTTAGTGGAGAAGATGTTCTTATTGCCTGTATTTGTTTTTCCTGAGCATATAAAACAAAGCTCGTAAGACAAATGATAACGGACAAAAAAATTTTATTTAATATATAACGAAACATATATGTTATTTAATGGCACTTCTAAAAACCCAAATAATAATTTAATCACAAAGTTAGCAAAGAAATCGCAAAGGTCGCAAAATATTGATTCTTATTTCTTTGCGTCCTTTGCGAAAAATTTTAGCGTGCTTTACAGTTTCAAAAAATATAATTTTTAGAAGTTCCCTTAAAATTTTATTACAAATTTAGTAAAAAAATATAATTTAGCAACCAATTATGCAACATTAAAAAGAACATTTATGAAAACAAAAACAGTATTTTTTTTCTTAACTTTCTATCTGATAATTGTTTTCTGTCCTACTATGTTTGGACAGAAAAATGATTTAAGAAAATTAAAACTGAATGGAAATATTAAATCAATTCGTGAATTTTCTTATAAAGCTTTTGAAAAACATGATAATATTCAAAAAGGAAAAGCAGGACTTTCTTATTATAATATTTTTAGCAACAAGGGGAATAAAATTGAAGATAACAGATATAATCCAGATGGAAGCCTTGTTAAAAAATATATTTACAAGTATAACAGCAAGGGGAATAGAATAGAAGAAAATCAATTTACATCAGACGATATTCTAATAAGAAAAATTACATACAAGTATGACAAGAAAAAAAACATAATTGAAGATAACAGTTATACACCAGAAGGAAAACAAGATAAGAAATATACTTATAAATATGATAATAAAGGAAATATAATTGAAGATAACAGTTACAGTTCTGACGGAAGCCTTATTAAAAAATTTACTTACAAATATGATGACAAAGGGAATAGAATTGAAAATAGCAGATTTACTTCAGATGGAAACATCGAAAAAAAATATACTTATAAATATAACGACACGGGGAATGCAATTGAGGAAAACTGTTATACTTCTGATGGAATCTTACTCAGTAAATATACTTACAAGTATGAATACGATAATCAAGAAAATTGGAATAAACAGATTAGATTTGAAGATGATAAACCAAAATATATAATAGAAAGAGAGATAAAATATTATTAACGTTGCATAACAAACGTTCAATGCTCATTAAAACGGTCTTTAGTGTTAACCGTGATGCCTAACCGATTAAAACATACTTTGCTCGGCAATAATTTGAGATAATTTATATACTATAAATTTAATATACATCAGAGTTTATTAGTGGTCATTATCAACAAATGACTATAAAGAACAAATTATATTACGCAAAGTATATTTGTTGGGTTAATTCGCCTTATGTGGATACCTTTACCCTGTTGGATATTTCCTACGGGGTGAATATATACAATTTTTTATATTAAAAAATATTTATGCAGAAACAACTTTTTTTTAAACATGTAGCACAAACATCTGATATTCCTGTTAGTTTTGAAATTGAAAAAGCAGATGGTATTTATTTGTTTGACAAAACAGGCAGACAATATATTGATTTAATATCAGGTATAGGAGTTAATAATTTAGGGCATAGAAACCAGGAAGTCATACAAGCTATTAAAAATCAGTTAGATAAGTATATACATGTTATGGCTTATGGTGAATTTATTCAGTCGCCACAAGTTAATTTTGCAAAAATGCTTTCTGACAATCTTTCTGATAAATTAGATTCTGTATATTTTGTTAACTCAGGTAGTGAATCTATAGAAGGTGCTTTAAAACTTGCCAAGAGATATACAGGAAAAACAGAAATTATTTCATTTAAAAATTCCTATCATGGAAGTTCACATGGTGCTTTGAGTATTACAGGTAATGAAAGAGCAAAAAGAGCATTCCGTCCTTTATTGCCGGATATAAAATTTATTGAATTTAATAATTTTAATGACCTTAACAATATTACACATAAAACTGCTTGCGTTGTTATAGAGCCAATTCAGGGTGAGGCAGGAGTTGTTTTACCTAAAAATGATTATTTGATAAAACTCAGAAAAAAGTGTGATGACACAGAGACTTTGTTGATATTTGATGAAGCACAAACCGGCTTTGGCAGGACAGGGACACTATTTGCTTATGAACAATTTAATGTTGTTCCAGACATTCTTTGCTTATCAAAAGCATTGGGCGGCTCTATGCCTTTGGGTGCTTTTATCTCTTCAAAAAATATAATGTCTTCATTAAAAAATTATCCTGTACTTGGACATATAACAACTTTTGGAGGTCATCCTGTTTGCTGTGCAGCAGGTCTTGCAAGTTTGAAAATTATAACAGAAAAAAAAATATACAAACTTGTCCATTATAAAGGAGAATTATTTAAACATTTGTTAAAACATACAAAGATAAAAGATGTAAGAGGCAAAGGATTAATGCTTGCTGTTGAATTTGAAAACGCAGAGATAAGTAATAAAGTAATCAGGAGATGTATGAAAAATGGTGTTATCACAGATTCTTTTTTGTTTGCTCCAAATTGTATGAGGATTGCTCCTCCGCTTATCATTGAAGAAGAGCAGATTAAAAAATCGTGTGAGATAATTCTGTCAAGTATAGAAGAGATTTAAAACCGAATGGGTGAATGAAACAACTTTTGTCCTAATTTTTTATAACTTTTTCAAGTTTATCAGTTAAAGAAGTCCAGTTATATTTTTCCAAAATCATATTATAAGCATTTAAAGCTATTTTTTGTGCTTGCTGCTTATTTCCAAGTAAAAAGAATATATGCTCAGCATATTGTTCTGTAGTGTTTGCAATTAATATTTCTTTATTTTGCTTTGCTTGCAACGATTGATTAGCAAGAGGAGATGTGATACAAGGTATTTGCATTGCCATTGCTTCAAGAAGTTTGTTTTGTAATCCTGTTCCTATTTTCATAGGAGCAACAAAAATATGTGCCTTTGCATAACATTCACGCATATCTTTAACCCAACCGGCTACATCAACATTTTTAGATTTAAGAGCAAATATCTTTTTACTTGGATTTGCACCTGCAATAAGCAACTTAATATCCGGATATTTTTTATAAACATAATCAAGAATTTCTTTTACAAAATATTCAGCAGCAAAAATATTTGGCGGATAGCCCATATTACCTGTAAAGAGTAAATCATATTGTTTTTTACAATTAACAGGTCTAAAATATTCCGTATCAACGCCATTAGGTATAACTATTATCTTATCTCTCTCATAATGAGGTATAAGCTCACGGTCTGGAATACTTATTATTATCTTATTGTCAAAATGTTTGAATATATAATTTTCATATTTTTTTAACCTGTTATATTCAAGTTTTAAAAATGGTTTAAGATAAAATGGTGATACTTTTATTCTACGTTCTATGCCTTTTGAAAACACATCCTGATAGTCAAGGGTCTTGGAAATATTATAATCTTTAACATATTCGCTGACACGTATTAACTGACAAAATATATAATCAGGATTAGTTTCTTTTATTAATTTGTCAATTTCTTTTTTTGCTTTTTTACTGTAAAAATATCCAACCTGCAATGGCTTTCCTGTAAACAAAGCTTTTATAATATTTATGAAAACACTGAATTTTGAAAGGTTTATTATTGATATGGACTTACAAAAAGGCGTTAAGGCATTAACAGCTTCTTGTTTATATATTTTAGAATCATTAAGAGCGCAAAGTATTATATCATTTTTTTTTGATAAAAATTTAATATGATTAAAAGCACGCAGCTTATCTCCTTTTTCAAGAGGATATGGAACCCTTGATAATAATATAAATATCTTCATTACGTACTTTTTGTTAGATAATTATTTAGTGTTTGTTCATAATGTCCAATTTCTTCGTTATGCTTGTCTTTCAAATCAGTCATTTATAAAAGTAAACTCCTGGTTTTCAAGACTGCGCAAGCCTCGAACTCGAACATTCTGAACTAAACACTTACTTTATTAACAGACACTATTTAGAATTATTAACAAATAATTTTGTGCTAATCAATCCTTAACCTGAATAATTCATAAATTATCTATTACGAGTTGAAATTGCCTGCTATAATTGAAAATGCTCGGATTTCGCTTCTCAATGTAGCTCTGCTACATCTCCGATGCTCAATCCTGTGCTTTCCAATTCTATTGGCACTTTCAACTCTCATAACGAAAACTTATGAATTATTCAGGTTAACATTCAAAATTTTCTGATAAAAATTTACAAGTTTATCAATTATTAATTTATTATTATGTTTTTGTGTTACAAGTTTTTTTGCGTTATTACCTACTCTATTACAAAAATCTTTGTTATTAATACATTTTGTTATTGCATCGGCAAAATTTTTTGGTGTGTCAGCAATAATAATATTTTTATTATTTTCATAAAAAATTCCCCTGGCTGCAATATTTGTTGAGATAACTGTTTTACCGGCAGCCATTGCTTCAATTATTTTAATTCTCACGCCTGCTCCTGAAAGTAAAGGCACAATCATTATTGCCTTTGAATTTATAAAATTTATAGCATTTTTTACTTCACCAACAATTATTACATTGGGATAATTATTTTTTAAAAGCCAGTCAGGCATATTTCTGCCGGCTAAATAAAATTTTAAATCATGATGTTGTTTATAAATTTCGGGCCATACATTTTCCAGAAACCATTTTATACCTTCCTGATTTGGCATCCAGTCCATAGAGCCGATATGAAACAAAGAAGGGAACTCACAAAGATTTGAATCCGGGATATATTTCTCAATATCAAGTCCAAAAGGAATATCTGTTACAGGAATTTTACATCCTGATTTTTTAAAAAAATAAGTATCTTCATCTGTTATTGTTGCAATGCCATCATATTTATTTAGCATTGAAATTTCATAATTTTTGAGTGTTTTTGATAAATGTCTAAAATAAAATGTCTTTAAAGTATTGGCAGAGTTATAAGACATTCTTTTCCAGATAAGATATTCAATATTATGTGCCCGTAAAATTATTTTCGCTTTTGAATATTTTCTGATGGTTTTAATATAAGGAGTAACAAATAGCGATTCTAATTGGACAATATCAAAATCTTCCTGTTTTAATATTTGTATCAGTTTGTTTTTTATTTCATTTGAAGTAAATCTTTGAATATGATAAGATTTTTTTGAGAAGATATTTAAAAAGGCATTGATAGGTTTAACAGAAGTGTCAATAAACACAGATTCAAATTTTGTTTTTTGTTTATAAGATTCAGGTATTTTTTTTATATCAACAAAATATTTAGGAGTGCTAACAGCAAAAACTTTTACATAATTATTAGCATCAATTAATCCCTGAGTAATATTATTCATAGCTATAGGTGCGCCTTGTTTTGGAGGATAAGGTGATTTACTGCATATTTGTAATATTCTCATATTTTTAGTTTCCAGTTTGTCTTAGTGTCTTATCAACTTTATAATTGTCACTTCTAAAAATCCAAATAATAATTTAATCGCAAATATCGCAATATATTGATTTTTATTTCTTTGTGGTTTCAAAAAATACAATTTTTAGAAGTTCCCTAATGTCATTCCACCTAAGGCGGATTAACTCTGTCAGGTTTGGCAATTACCGAACTCTGACAGGTTCAGGAATATCTAAATATCACAGACATAAAACCTGACAGAATCGTCAGACCTGTCAGAATTTGGCTTTATACGAAGTTTTATTATTGACATAATATTAGCATAAAATAGGTTGATTAAAATTAACAAATTTGTCAGTTATTTTCGTTTAAAAATTCTATAAAAAATTTTGTTCCATGAGTCAGCGTCTAATATTGATGAATCAGTAGTTGCTTTCATTGTCAACATTATTCCTATTGGTAACATAATAAATGAAGCCATCCACATTCCCATAAAAGGTGTTAAGACCTCTTCTCTTGCAAATTTTTCTCCAATTACAGATATAATATGAAACGCAACAAATATCAATACAGAAACAACAAGAGGTATTCCCATACCACCTTTTCTTATAATAGATCCTAATGGAGCACCAATAAAAAACAGAACAAAACAAGCAAATGATAAAGCAAATTTTCTATGCCATTCTATTTGATGTTTAATTATAAACTTAGTTCCTATTTCAAAACTTTCTCTTATGAAAAATATATAATCATTTGTATTTCTTGCAATATTTATAGCTGTTTCTACAATATTTATTTTTTCTTTTTTTGTAAAATCATGTAAAAAGTCATTTTTTAAAGTAGCAATTGTATCAGTATCTGCATATTTAGTTGTATCAATTATTGAGTAATAATGTAGCTTATTAACTATATCTGATACAAAACTCTCTCTTTTTTTATTATAATTAAGAGTTAAAGAGTCCTCAGCTGTTTGAAGTTGTCTTAAATTTAACATTTTATAGTTAGATTTAAAAAAATCTTCATTTGTTCGTGTTAAATTAAATCCAGACAAGTCAAAACGTAATTGTTCTTCTTTGAATCTAACTTTTTGAAAAGGATATGTATTATTTCTCTTTCTGTTTTTTATATCTTCATAATAGTTACATCCATTATAAAGAGTAAAGATAAGATATCTCTTATCTGGAGTTATTTCCATTTTTCCTGATTTTGCTATTGTTAAATTTGTGTTTCCCATTCTGTCTGTATGGTCATAAATCATCACATCTTTAATATCTTTACCGTTTTTATCTTTCTCACCTATTCTAATAACATAATTATCTATTCCTTTATAAAACACTCCTTGTTTAATATTGAGAGTAGGTTTTTGTTCTCTTACGTCAAAGAGCAGTGAACCCATTTTAAGATTTGCAAGAGGCAATATATTATTTGAAAAGTAAAAAGCAATACCACCTATTATTATTGACATAATAATAAGTGGTATCATTACTTTACGAAGTGATATTCCTGCAGCTTTTACAGCAACCAGTTCAAAATTTTCGCCAAGATTACCAAATGTCATTAATGATGAGAGCAATATTGCAAGTGGTAATGCAAGAGGGACAAATGTTGAAGCCGCATAAAATAAAAGTTGAGTGATAGTATATAAATCAAGTCCTTTGCCAACCAAATCATCTATATACTTCCATATAAATTGCATTACTAAAATAAACAATACAACAAAAAATGTTGCTATAAAAGGTCCTATAGATGACTTTATAATTAAAAAATGAAGTTTTTTCATTATTTAAAATTGTTTTTATAAACTATGCAAATATATTAAACTTGTTTGTTTATTGACATTTAAATTAAATAAAAAAATGTATTTTTGTTTTTTTAAAAAAACAAAACAAAATGGAAATAATAGAAGTAAGAGACAAAAAGACAGAAAAAAAGTTTCTTGATGTTGCCCGTATTATATATAAAGATGATAAGTTTTGGGTTTGTCCTTTAGACAGCCAGATAAATAGTATATTTAATCCAAATCAAAATATTTTTTTTAAAAACGGTGAAGCTATCAGATGGATAATGAAAGATGATAAAGGAAATTTGATAGGTCGTGTTGCTGCTTTTATAAACAAAAAAAAAGCTTATAACTTTGACCAGCCAACAGGAGGAATGGGTTTTTTTGAATGTGTTAATGATAAAACATTAGCATTTATGCTTTTTGACAGATGCAAAGAATGGTTGCAAAAAAGAGGAATGCAAGCAATGGATGGTCCTATTAATTTTGGAGAAAATCATATTTTCTGGGGATTACTTGTTGAAGGATTTACGCATCCCGGTGTAGGAATGCAATATAATCATTTATATTACAAAGATTTTTTTGAAGATTATGGTTTTAAATTTTATTTTGAGCAAATCACCAATCATCTTGACTTAAAAAAGAAATTTCCTGAAAGATTTTGGAAAATTGCTGAATGGATAGCTAACAAACCGGAATTTGAATTTAAACATTTAAACTTAAAAAAAACTGATGAGTTTATTGATGATTTAAAAAAAATTTATGATGAAGCATGGAAATTTTATGAAAACTTTGTGCCAATAAATAAAGAAGACTTGAAAGAGATGGTAAATGAGTTAAACTCTATTATTGAAGAAGAATTTATTTGGTTTGCATATCATAATAATCAGCCCATAGCATTTTTTATTATGTTTCCTGATGTAAATCAAATATTAAAACATTTTAATGGGAAAATGAACCTCTGTAATAAACTGAAATTTTTATACCTTAAACATAAAAAAACTATAACAAGAGCAAGGATTGTAATTATGGGTGTTGTCCCTAAATATCAAAAATCAGGCATAGAATCAGCTATCTTTTGGAATCTTGATAAAAAGATGAAAAAAAGACCTGAATATACAGAATTAGAGCTATCATGGGTAGGTGATTTTAATCCAAAAATGAGGCAGTTACATCAATCTGTTGGAGCTATTTTTGCTAAAAGACATATTACTTATCGTAAATTATTTAAAGATGATGCTAAATATCACAGGTCAACGATAATACCTATGGATACAAGAGAAAAATACTTAAAAAATTAATAAATTGCTGAAAATGATACTGAAATGAGTTTGGCAATAGATAGATTCAGAATGATATAATTCAGTATATTTTTTTTATATTTGAATAATATAATTTAAAAACAGTAAAATATATGTATTCTAATTTAGATAAAAATTGGGAGAAACCTATCTCTATTGACACTCTGAAAATTTTAGATAAATTGTCAAACAGAGCTACTAATGTATGCAAAACAGCATCTTTAAATACATTAAACAAAATATTATCTTTTTATAAAAAAAATAAAACATTTAGAATAATTACAAATTGTGGGGAAAAAACCGACAAAGAACTAATAAGTTTATCTGAAAAATATATAATAAATTTTATTGATATTAATATTTATTCTGATTTAGATAAAAATTTTGGAAAACCTATCTCTATTGACACTCTGAAAATTTTAGATAAATTATCAAACAGAGCTACTAATGTCTGCAAAAAAGCATCTTTAAATACATTAAACAAAATTTTATTTTTTTATAAAAAAAATAAAACATTTAGAATAATTACAAATTGTGGGAAAAAAACCGACAAAGAACTAATAAGTTTATCTATAAAATATATAAATAATCTTATTTTTGTTAATGATAATTATAAAGATATTAAAAATAATGATATAAATAATTTCTTTAAAATAAAAGAATTTGCTTATCACAATTTTAAAATAAAAAAAAATAAAATAAATTTTTATGAAAGTTTATTTTTTGAAAAAAAATTTCCTCTTTTTAAATTTATATTGTTACTTTTAAAAAAAGGCCTTTCAGAAAGAAATTTTTACATCTTTGAACATATAAGCAGATTATTTAAAAATGAAGCTAAATTATCACTTTATACAATTGGAAAAAAAGTTAACATCACAAAGGAAAGAGCAAGACAAATTAAAATTGAAACAATCTTAAAAATAGAAAAACCCTTAACAACTTTTTTTAAAAAAATGGACTTTTTAACTGATTATATAGACCTTAACATTGATTTTAAAACAAATTTACAAATTTTAAATCAGGATTTTTTTTCAAACATCAACAATAAAAAAAATGTTAATTTTTCTTATGAATTTTATTCATTAGCAATTGCTTTAATATATAAAAAATCTCATCTTTCTTTATGCTTAGAAAATAAGCAAAAAATATATATGATAAATAAAAAACTAACTAATCAATTTAATTTTTCTCTGCTGTTTGATGATCTTAATAACAAAAGAATTAAAAAAAGTTATATACAAAATTTTGATAAATATATAACAAATTGTTCGCATAAAACGGATAAAAATATTGACGATTATAATGAGATAAACAAAATAATTAAAAAAATTATAGCAGAATTTGAAAGTGTTGCATATCTGACAAAAGATAATAATAGAATAATTTTTAAAAGAAATCTACACAGAAAAAAATATGATTATGTAATTGAAAAATTACTGGAATTTGACAGACCTATGAATAATTATGAATTATATAGAGAAATAAATATTACGAATCCCGGGATTTTTAAAAACAAAAAAGATATGGTAGGAAGAAAGAGCTATTCTAAAGATGAGGTAATATGTTTTGGTAAAATAGGTAATTATGGGTTAAAAGATTGGTTGGATTGAAAAAGACAATAAAAAACCCTAAACAATAAAAGATATAGCAGAAAAGTTTTTAATGCAATATGATGAACTGAAATATATATGATATAGTAAAATTTGTATCTAAATACATCAACATATGAAATATAAAAACAAAATCATATCTATAATAATAATTCTATTACTAGTAGTTTATTCATGTGAAGAAAAATCCACTTTGCCTCCGATTGACCTTAAATATGAATACTTCCCTGTAAATACAGGCAAATGGATAATATATGATGTGGATTCTATTAGTTATAACGATTTTACATTAGATACTGATACTTTTGTCTTCCAAATAAAAGAATATATAGAGTCATCTTTTATAGATAATTCTAATAAAAATACTCAAAGAATTGAAAGATACAAAAGAAATAATGATACTTTAAACTGGTCTATTAAAGATGTATGGTATTGTAATCTTAATAATACAACAGCTGAAAAAGTAGAAGAAGATGTAAGATTTGTAAAACTCGTATTTCCTGTAATTATAAGCAAAAAATGGGATGGAAATATCTATAATACTTATGAGTCCCAAACTTATAAATATATAGATGTTGATGTCCCTTATTCAATAAACGGAATAACTTTTGATTCTACCCTTACTGTTTTACAAAAAAATATAACAACGCTTATTAGCGAGGACTACTCAATAGAAGTATATGCCAAAAATACAGGTATGATTTATAAAAAATTTATTCACCTTGAAAAAGAAATTACAGGAGATATAAAAAAAGGTGTGGACTATTCATATACTATTAACTCTTATGGAAACTAAATAATTATATTATTGCCTTTCTTATTTTAACTAACCAAACCTTAAGGTCTTAAAGACCTTAAGGTTTAATTGATTAAATAGTGTCTGTCTATAATATCGGTATTTTTTTATTTCAGTTGTAAAATAAAACCATTAAAATGGTTACAAATTTTTGTAAATACTATTAACCCACGACTAAAGTCGTGGGTTAATGAGCCCCAATAATATAAAATAACCGTTTTAACGGTTTACCCTGTTGGATAATATCCTACGGGGTTTATATTTGACTTTAAAGACAGATACTAATTATAATTTTATTTTTTTTTGTTATAATAATTGATACCAACATTTTTTTTATCATCTAACATATGCGAAAATATTTATTGCTCTTTGCTTTATTTTTTATAAACTATACTTGTATATCTCAAATAGCTCCATCAAAATATCTAATACAATTTACAGATAAAAACAATTCGTCTTATTCTATTGATAATCCTTCTGAATATTTATCCCAAAAAGCAATTTACAGAAGAGAAAAACAAGGAATAAATATCCGTCAAAATGATTTGCCGGTAAACACGGAATATATTGACAGCATAAAAAATACAGGTGTAACTATCTTAAATAAATCTAAATGGTTTAATGCTGTTACAATATATACAACTGATTCTATTGCTCTTGAAAAAATCAACTCTTTTAGTTTTGTTCTCAAAATTTCAAAATTTCAAAAAATCATTAATAAGACAAAAGAAAAATATTATACAAAAAAATTTCCTGCTGATTTCAAAATCATAAATACAACCAAAAAAAACCTATTAAACAAAAATGACAAAACTATAGGAGCAAATCAAGCATATAATTATGGTTATTCATATAATCAGATAAATATGATAGCAGGAAATTACATTCATAACTTTGGATATAAAGGAGAAGGAATGACCATTGCTATACTTGACGCTGGTTTTTGGCATGTTGATTCTTTGCATGCTTTTGATAGTTTATGGAAAAATAATCAAATATTAGGTGTTCATGACTTTGTTGAACAAAATGGAAATGTTTTTGACAAACATTATCATGGAATGATGGTTCTTTCCTTAATGGGAGGAAATTATCCTTATAAAATAATAGGCACTGCACCAAAAGCAAACTTTTGGTTATTAAGAAGCGAAGATTCTAACTCAGAATATATTATTGAAGAAGATAACTGGGTAGCAGCAGCAGAATTTGCCGATAGTGCCGGAGCTGATATTATAAACTCATCTCTTGGATATACAATCTTTGACGATAGCTTACAAAATCATACTTATGCTGATATGAATGGAAATACTACCCGTATAACTACTGGAGCTGATATTGCCGCAAGTAAAGGAATAATCGTTGTTAACAGTGCCGGTAACTCAGGCGACTCACAATGGAAATATATTGGAGCTCCTGCTGACGGAGATAGTGTATTAACAGTTGGAGGCGTTGACAGCAATGGAATATATGCTGACTTCAGTTCTACAGGACCTACTTATGATGGAAGAATTAAACCTAACATTGTAGCACAGGCAAAAGAAACTATTATTGCTTCACCTTTAGGAGATATATTGGCAGGAAACGGAACTTCTCTCTCTTCTCCAATAATAGCCGGAATGACAGCTTGTCTGTGGCAGGCACATCCAGACCTGACAAATATGCAAATAATTAATGCTATAGAAAAAAGTAGTAGCCAGTATAATAATCCAAACTTCCTTATGGGATACGGCATCCCAAACTTTGCACTCGCTAATATGATTTTATCAGGATTTAATATTGATAATTTTGACTTCCAAAACTCAGCAGATATATTTCCAAACCCATTTATTAATACTATATATATTGTCATTTATTCAGAATATACACAGACAATAAATATTGAACTATACGATATTATAGGCAAAAAAATATATACAGAGGAAAAACTTTTGAAAATCAACGGATATAACTATATGTCAATCAACAACCTTGAACATCTGTCAAAAGGGATATATTTTTTAAAACTTTCTTCAGATAATAAAACTATTATTAAAAAATTACTGAAGGTGGGTTATAAAAATTAAATCTAACTGCCACTGCCTCTATTTACATTCCTTTCATTAATTCATCTGTAATCTCTAAGTTATGATATACTTCCTGAACATCATCATCATCTTCAAAAATATCTATTAAGTTAAGAATTTTTTTAGCTGTTTCAGTATCTAATTTCACAGTATTTTTAGGTATTCTTTGTAAAGTTGCATTTTCAGGTTCAATATTCATTTGTTCAATTTTTTTCATCATTGAGCCAAAGTCCTCCATTTTAGTTGTTATAGTAAAGAACTTGTCTTCAAGTTCAACATCTTCTGCTCCTTCATCAATTATTTCCAAAATAAAGTCATCTTCTTTTAAGTCATTTTGCGGTATGATAAATATGCCTTTTCTGTCAAACAAAAAGTTTAGAGAGCCATTTGTCCCGAGAGAGCCACCGTGTTTGTTAAAATAAGAACGTATATTACTTATTGTTCGTTGCTGATTATCTGTTGTAGATTCTACAAAAATAGCAATACCGCCAGGTCCGTGTCCTTCGTAGGTTGTTTCTATCAAAGCAGATGCATTTTTGTCTGATGCTTTATGAATAGCTCTTTGAATGTTATCTTTTGGCATATTACAACCTTTGGCATTTGATATAGATAAACGTAACCGTGGATTGGATGAAGGGTCAGGTCCTGATTCTCTGACTGCAATAGTAATTTCTTTAATGATTTTAGAGAACATTTTTGATCTCTTGGCATCATTTGCTCCTTTTTTGTGTTTAATACTTGACCATTTATTGTGTCCTGACATAGTTTTGTTTTTTTATTCCGATTTTATTGGAATTATTAATTTTAATATCATAAAATTAGATTTCAGATTACAAAGTTATAAAAAAATATTGGAATTTGTAAAAAGGAATAATTTAATTAAAAATTTTATTTGCTAATTTTTAAGATAAATAAAATAAAATGGTTCTACTCTTTGAACCTGAATTAGCACCCACACATTTTTAACCTGAATAATTCACAAATTCATCCAAAAAGTTTGTAAATTATACATATTCAACAGATTAACAAAGTGATGATTAAAAAATAATTTTTAAAAATAAATTTATTTTTAGACTTATTAAAATTTTAACTAAAATGTATATTATTTTTGGAAAATTTTTCTTATATTTTTTAATTTTGTTTTAATTAAAAAATCCCGAAAGGGATTTAATTTTCACCCCGTTAGATAATTAATAAATTAATGAAAAATAATGTTTTAAACTAAATATCTAACGGGGTAAATAACCAAATGTGAAACCTATGGTTATAAACTAAGTAGTATTCATCTTCAATCCTAAAAGGATTGACTTGTATAGTAATAAAAAAATTGACTAAGGGATTCTAAACAAAAGATTCCTCACTGCGTTCGGAATGACAATTTTGGTTAATATATTATGGGGAAAGAGAGGCGTTTCGCCTAAAGCGAAACGCCTCTCTTTCCCACCTAAAAACAATTGACTGTCATTCCGAACGCAGTGAGGAATCTCAAGCTAAATTAAAATAGGCTAGCTGGTAAAATACTATTTTATATCAAGAAATATTTTACCAACCAACAAGTGTCAGTCCTGCAGTAAAAGGATACAGAGTTGGTGCTTCATGTTTTTTAAACAACTGATTTAAAGAATATGTTGCAAACAGATTAAATTTTCCCCACCCAATACGGACACTGGCATCATATTTAAGAGGTGACAGATGAAAATCATCTTTGTCTTTTAGTTTGTATTTTTTATCTTTATCATCTTTATATACTTGTTTGGTATGTGATGATATTCTTAAACCAGCAACAACACCTGCTGTAATATGAAAACTGTTTTTTTTGGATTTGCTGTTTGTCTGATATTCAAGCAATAAAGGAATTCTTAAATAATTAACCAGTAATTTACTTTTTATATAATCAAAAGAGCTTGTATCTTTATATCCATATACAAAAGTTGTGTCAGAGATTAATTTAATATCTTCGTCAAAACGATAATTATTTGATTGCCAGCCCAGACCTGTTATTAATCCAACATGATTTTTTAACAGAACAAAATTCTGTTCATAAAAATTGATGTTTACACATATAGATTTATTCATTTTAAGTTCAAGAAATTCATAATCTGTTGGTATATTTAGTTCGTTTTTGCTGTTTAAATAACCATTAATACCTAAATCAACACCTGCCCAGTGACCGTTAAATTTTTTCTTTTTCTTTTTAGGTTTAATTTTATTAGCTTCAGTAATTACAAATTGTCTGTTACCGATTTTTAGTTTTATTGTATCATTTTTTAATGTATCATTATTAGCTTTTTCTAAAGAAGCCACGCCACTCAACTCAATATTTTTTTCTTTGGGTTCTTCTTTATAAGATATATTTCCTGCGCCGGATATTTTCCCTTCAACTTTTTCTTTTGCATCTATTTGGGCAGAACCGGCACCATTAACATCAATAAATGTTTTTTGTGTTAATAAATCATAAGCTTTAAGTTCACTTGCTCCACTGATTTCTGCATTATGAACATAAGCCGTTCCTGACAGAGCAACATTACTGGCTCCTGATATATCGGTAAATAGTTCTTTGACATTCAAATTAAGTGTGATATCTGTTGCTCCGCTTGATTGAATTTCTAATTTATCTGCTTTTATTTCAGATTCTCCTTTTATTGTTGAAACAGAACTTACTTTTATACTGTTTATATCTTTGCAGGTAACAAATATTTTTACAGGACTTTTTTTTGATTTGCCTGTAATTTTAAGAACATCATTCTTTACACTGGTTTTAATATCTTTTAAAATATTACTATCTGCCTGTATTTCTATAAGTTTCTCATTATCCTGATTTAATATTACTGTTAAATCGCCTGATATATCTATTTTATTAAAATCAGGTAAAGAACGTTTTTGAATTGTAATGTTTTCGTTGTTTTCCTGAGCCAAAACAGATGAATTTATATTAAAAACGACTCCTAAAAATACGATGACAGCCAAAAATTTGTTTATTTTTTTCATGATTATTTTTTTTTTATGATTAATAATTTGTTTTTGTGATATGACGGATTTATATGTTGATTTGTTACAGGGATAATTTTATAAAAAAAGTTATTAGTGTCCGACTAAAAATGAAATTAGAATTTATAATAGTAGATTCCTCTCCGCCTGTGGCTCTTAGGTTTGCAAATTAAATTTTAATAAATAATTATGATGATGTAAATTTT
>CAZOSY010000002.1:0-12229 GCA_964582565.1 uncultured Bacteroidales bacterium
TCACTTGATATTACGGATGTTATAACGTTTTATTATTTTTGTATCTCCAAATTTTTAAGAAGTCTGAATTTTTTAGTTTATGAATTATTCAGGTTAAAAGAAAAAGAGGAAATCAAAGGTAAAAGGAAATTTTCTCAATATCAAATATTAAAAAAAATGAATTGGAAATAAATTAAGCAGAAAAAAATTTGAAAAAAATATTACGAAAACAATTAGATTTCTTTAAAAATTTAATTTAAAATCCGATACAAAGCAACTTACAACAATTATATAGAAGTTTAAGAATCAATTTTAGGTTAGATGGATTTTTTTATTTTTTATCGGCAATTTTACGGGTAGAGTAGCTGATTTTGAGTGCATTAGCTTTTCTTAATTCTTGTTTAAGGTCAGTTATAATACCCATTTTAGTGTCAGAATCAACTTTTAATGAAGTTGTTATAAAAGGTCTGTCAGCTTCGTTTCGTGCTTCTCTTTCTCTTATAACAAATTCGCTAATATCAATAAGCTTGGCATAGCTATCATTAAGCTGTATTCGTGGCTCTGTCCCATATATACTTGGTTTGGTAGGAGGACCTATATAGATAAAACTTACCAAAGATTTTTTTTCTAATTTCTGAACTTCTGTTGCTTCAGGGACAGTTATGTTAACAAACAGCTCTGTTTCTCTCATAGTTGTTGCAACCATAAAAAAGAATAAAAGTATAAATATAATATCAGGTAAAGATGATGTTGAAACTGTGGGTAATTTTTTAGATTTTGTTTTTGTAAAACGAGCCATTAATTATTTCCTCCTACATTTTTTGGTTCAGCTTCAGAAATACTTACAGGTATAGCTTTTCTAACAGCTTTTGCTTTTTCTTCATTTAAGTCAAGGAATTTTTTTCCAAATTTTTCTATTGACAGTTCATTCCTTAATTCTCTTACTGCTGCTGCTAATTCATTTTGAATTTTTATATAAGTTTCATAAGAAGTTCCTCTGTCGTTTTGTAAGGATATTACTCCTTTAGAAACAAATATCTCTCCAAGCAAGTCAATATCTTTTGTTGCTTTGTCAGATAAATTAGGGTCATTATTAGGATTTTTAAGAAATTCTTTTGTCTTTTCTCTTAAAGTGTAAATGTTACCGGATTTACCTTCAACTAATAATTGATTTTGAGCATTAACCAAAACAGTAAAAACATTCCTTTCTTTTATTGGAGGAGGCAGGGGAACATTAGGATCTATAGGCGGAGGCAATCTTCTTAATATGCCTGTATCTACATCCATTGTAGTAGTTACAAGGAAAAATATTAGAAGCAAAAAAGCTATATCAGCCATTGAAGATGCATTTACTTCAGGAACAATTCTCTTCATTTTTATAGATTTTATTTTTTAAGCATTTTTATAACTCCACCAAAAGCCATACAAAGAACAGCTATAATACCTAATATATATGTTAAAATTAAACCGGTTCCAATACTCCTTGATACCGTATCTGTAATTCCAAATTTCTCAAATACTTTTCCTTGTATATTACCGGAAGCAGATAAATAAGAGATACCAAGCAAGATTAGAAATCCAATAAATATAAATAAAATATTCTTTTTAGATTCAGGGCTTTTAATAAAGTCCTTTATAGCTATTGCTACTACTGTGATAACAGATAGCCCAAGTAAAATATATCCCCATATTAGTATAGTATTTTCTGATATTGCATTTAAGTAGAATAAAACTATTAGTATTCCTGAAATACCCAAAAGAGTATATACTATGATTGATAATATTTTTTCCTCTTTTTCTTTCATATTAATTATTTATTTAATGATTTATATTTTGTTAGAATATCCATAAAAGAAATAGCAGAATTTTCCATTGCGTTGATAATACCATCAATTTTAGAGATTATATAATTATAAAAAATCTGTAATATGACAGCAACAATAAGTCCAAATACAGTTGTTAAAAGTGCGACTTTAATACCACCTGCAACAATAGCCGGAGATATATTACCCATTGTTTCAATATTATCAAATGCTCCAATCATACCTATTACAGTTCCCATAAATCCAAGCATAGGTGCAATGGATATGAATAATGAAATCCATGATAATCCTTTTTCTAATCGTCCTGTAAGCACGCTGCCATAAGAAATTATTGATTTTTCAACTATTTCCAAACCTTCGTTATGACGATTCAACCCCTGATAGAATATACTTGCTACAGGTCCTCTTGTATTTCTGCAAATTTCTTTTGCAGAATCTATTCCTTGTTTTTCTATTGTGGATTCTACATCAGAGAGTAATTTTTTTGTATTGGTCGTTGATAAATTCAGATATAATATTCTTTCAATTGATAAAGCTAACCCAAGAACTAAAAATAATAAAATAATAGCCATAAAACCAGGCCCACCTTCAATAAATTTTTCTTTTAAAATCTGATGAAAAGTTTTATTTTCATTTGGGTTTTCATTTAGGATATTTTCCTCTTCAGTAGCCAAAATTTTAGCTGCGGCTGTATCTTTTTGTTCTTTTTTGGTTGTATCCGTATTTGTTTTTACACTAGCTAATACGGCATTTGAAATTCCAAAACTTAGCATTCCTGCTATTATTAAAGAAGCAATTATTTTTTTCATGTTAGAATTAATTATTATTTAATTATTTAATTATTATTTTGTGCGGAGAGGAAGGGATTCGAACCCTTGATACGCTTTTGACGTATACACGCTTTCCAGGCGCGCACCTTCGTCCACTCGGTCACCTCTCCTGAAAAGAAAAAAAATATAAACCTCTATCAAAATTAGAAGCGAAAGTAAAAAAAAAAATATAATTAAAAACAAATATTAATTATTTTTTTTTGTAAAATTATTTTTCAAAATTAAGAATACGATAATATTTTTATACTAATTTAAACAATAAATAGACATATCTGCATTAGTTGATAATAAAATTAAAATAACATAACATAAAATTTTTTCACTAGTGTCCAACTAAATTTAAAAATTCAGATAAAGTCGTTTCTAAATCAGGCAACTGCCTGATGAGATTCCTCGCTATCACTCGGAATGACAGTGTTATTTAGAGTAAGAGGTGAGGGTAAGGACGCGTTTTACGCGTTCTTACCCTCACCTTCCTAACATAACGAAGTTGTCATTCCGAACGATAGTGAGGAATCTACTATTATAAATCCTAATTTCATTTTAATCTAACACTAATGAAAAATTTTATTAAAAAATAATCTTTTATTTTTTATACTTTTGTCTTTTTTATACCTCTGAATAATTATCATAAAAAAATATATATTTATGAAAACAAAAATTATTATCCTCTTTTGCCTGATATTTAATATCTATTTTAATAGCTATGCAACAAATAACTATTATAAAACAGAATACCTGTCTGCTTGTACTATTGACAGCACTTATGAACAAAACTGGCAAAAAGTTGAGGATTTTAAAAACAAAGAACTTCCTAAATCAGCACTAAAAATTGTAAATGATATTTACAAAAAAGCCAAAGAAGAAAACAATGCTTCTCAATTTGTTAAAGCTGTCTTGTATAAAATAAATTTAAAATCAAAATTTGAAGAAAATTACTTAAAAAATACAATTAATGAACTTAATAACGAAATTGAAGCATCTAATCAGCCAATAAAACAAATATTGTATTCTACACTGGCAGAGGTCTATTGGAAATATTATCAGACAAACAGATATAAATTTTTGAATAGAACAGAAACAATAAATTTTAAAAAAGATGATATTGAAACCTGGACATTAAAAGATATAACAAGATATGTTATAGCCGGTTATCTTAACTCTTTAAAAAATGCTGACAAATTAAAAAAGACATCTTTAAAGACCTATGATAATATTTTATTAACAGAAAAAAAATCAAAAAATTACAGACCAACACTTTATGACTTTCTTGCTCATAGAGCTGTTGATTTTTTTAAAAACAAAGAGCCGGAAATCATAAGACCTGCCTATAAATTTGAACTCAATAATAAAGATTATTTTAAATATTGTAATCTGTTCACAAAAGTTAATATAGCAACAAATGATTCAATGTCTTTGAAATTTTATGGGATAAAAATTTTGCAGGATTTAATAATGTTTCATCTGAATGACAAAAATCCCCAAGCTCTTATTGATGTTGATTTGGAAAGATTAAAATTTGTTAAAGACAATTCTATTATAGAGCAAAAAGATAGCTTATATTTGAATGCTTTACAAATTATTGAAAAAAAATTCAATAAATTTTCAATCTCAACAAATATATCTTATGAAATAGCTAATGAATATTATCAAAAAGCAAAGCTATACAGACCTTTGGAATCTGAAAATCATAAATGGGATTTAAAAACATCTTACCAGTATTGTGAAAAGGCTATAAAACGTTTTCCTGACTCTAATGCCGAAGGTGTAAAAAACTGCTTGTGTCTGCAGGAAAAAATAAAACAAACTTCTATTAATATAACAACAGAATATGTTAATATTCCTGATAAACCTTTCAGAGCACTGGTTTCTTATAAAAACATATCTAACATATATATTAAAATTATAAAATATAATTACACAAAGGATAAAAATCTGAAAAGAAAGTTTTATAACAAAGAATTAGTAGATAAGTATAAAAATATGCCGGATATAAAACAATGGAACCTGACATTAAGTAATGATAGTGATTTTCAAAAACATTCCGTTGAAATAAAAATACCGGGACTGGACTTGGGTTATTACATTATCTTAATAGGAACAGACAAAAAATTTTCTTATGATAACGAATCTGTTGCTTATTTTCCTTTTTGGGTATCAAATATAAGTTATATAAGCCGCCCTGAAGATAATAACGATTTGAACTTTTATGTATTAAACAGAGAAACAGGCACTGGTATGAAAAACGTATCTGCTCAGATTTATTATAATAAATATGATTACAAATTAAAAAAAACAGAACAAAAAAAAGGAGAAAAATTTACAACAAACGAACAGGGACATTTTAGTATGTCTTCAGCAAACAGAAGTCCAAGTAGATTTTATATTGAATTTGTATATAAAAAAGACACTTTAATAACTAATTCTTTTTATCAAAGTTCAAGACATTTACAAAAAGACAGAACTGTTTTAAAAACGTTCTTTTTTACTGACAGGGCTATATATCGTCCGGGACAAACTATATATTTTAAAGGAATTTTGTTGGAAAAAAACAGCGAGACCTATCATATAAAACCTAAATGCAATACAACAGTTACTTTCTATGATGTTAACAGCAGAAAAATAGCAGATTTAAAGTTAATATCAAATGAATATGGAACATTTAACGGTACTTTTACTACACCTGTCGGAGTTCTTAATGGAAGAATGTTTATATCTAACAGTTCGGGAAGTATTGGGTTTTTAGTTGAAGAATATAAACGTCCAAAATTTGAGGTGTTATTCAATCCTGTTAAAGAAACATATAAACTAAATGAAATAGTTACTATAACAGGCAACGCAAAAGCATTCTCAGGTAATAATATTTCTAATTCAAAAGTTAAATACCGGGTAGTAAGAGCTTCTACTTTCCCTTATTGGAGATACTGGCGACCAATATATCCTTATAATCTTAAAAAAACAGAGATAACAAATGGAATAACAAATACAGATGCTCAAGGGGAATTTACTATTAATTTTAAAGCAATACCAGACCTGACAATACCCAGAAAAAATAAACCCGTATTTAATTATACTGTCTATGCTGATGTTACTGATATAAATGGCGAAACACATTCTAATCAAAAAACTATTTCTGTTGGATATACAGGACTGATAATAAATGTTGATATACCTGACAAAATTGATAAAGATAAAAAAAATGAATTTAAAATAATTGCTACTAACCTTGACGGAGAAAAACAAGCTGCAAAAGGTGAGATAACAATCTATAAACTAAAACAACCTGACAGAATATTCAGAGAACGTCAATGGGACAGACCTGATAAGTTTTCTATGACAAAACAAGAGTTTTATAATACTTTTACTTATGATATTTATGATAATGAAAATGATATTCACAACCGGAAAAAAGAAATAAATGTTTTAGAATATGCTTTTGATACAGAAAAGGACTCTTTGCTCAAACTTAACAAAATATCAAAATACGAACAAGGTCATTATGTTCTTGAAATAAAATCAAAAGACAAATACGGCACAGATGTAAAATCAACTAATTATTTTACTGTTTATTCACTTAAAAATAAACAAATACCTGACAATTCTATTAACTGGTTCACTATGCTCAAAGAAAAAGGTGAACCGGGCGAAAAAATATCTTTTCTGATTGGAACAAAAGATAAAAATGTAAATATACTTTACGAAATAGAACATAAAAAGAAAATAATTTTCAAACAATGGATAAATATCAGTAACAAACAAAAACTAATAGAAATACCAATTAAAGAAGAATACAGAGGAAATTTTTCTATACACCTTACTTTTATAAAGCATAACAGGTCTTTTGATAATACAGAGACAATAATTATTCCTTATACAAACAAAAACTTAGATATTACCTTTGAAACATTCAGAGACAAATTATCACCGGGACAAAAAGAAGAATGGAATATAAAAATAAAAGATAATAAATCTGAAAAAATCGCTGCTGAAATGCTTGCAACACTCTATGATGCTTCTCTTGATAAATTTAAAAAAAATATCTGGACAGGATTTGATGAAATTTATAAATCTTACTATAGCTCTTTAAACTGGAACATAGATAATGCCTTTACTACAAACAGAAGTAATTTATATACCAACAGAAAAACAAAACATAATCAATTGTTTTATCATTATTACGATAAACTAAACTGGTTTGGATTTAATTATTATGCAAGCTATACAGGGTCAACAGGTGGAAGAAGAACAAGAGTTACTTCTATGATGTCAAAAGGTATAAAACACAATAAAATGCCGGAAACAACAATGGATGAAGGAGCTATCCCTGAAGCTGAACCGGATATGGACAAAGAAATATCAACTGCTCAGGATAAACAATCTCAAACATCTGACTTCACAGGAATACAAATAAGAAGAAACTTTAATGAAACAGCATTCTTTTATCCAGACCTTAAAACAAATGATAAAGACGAAATTATTATATCCTTTACTGTGCCTGAATCTCTTACAAAATGGAAATTAATGGCTCTTGCTCATACAAAAGACCTGAAATACGGACAAATACAAAAACAACTAATAACTCAAAAAAAATTAATGATAATACCTAATATCCCAAGATTTTTTAGACAAGGTGATAAAATATCTTTGTGTGCCAAGGTATCAAATATATCAGAAAATAATCTGCAGGGACAAGCAAAATTATTACTGTTTGATGCAACAACAATGAAACCTGTTAATGATATAACAAATAACAATGATTCAATAAAAGATTTCTCTGTCCAAAAACAGCAAAACACAATATTATGCTGGAATATTACTGTGCCAGACAATATAGAAGCTATAACATATAGAATTGTTGCAAAGTCCGGAAATTTTAGTGATGGGGAAGAAAAAATAATACCTGTGCTGACAAACAGAATGCTTGTAACAGAGTCCTTGCCTTTGCCTGTTAATGGAAAACAAACAAAAAAATTTACTTTCACCAAACTTTTAAACTCAAAATCATCTTCAACATTAAAAAATCATAAATTAACACTTGAATATACTTCAAATCCTGCATGGTATGCTGTTCAATCTCTGCCTTATCTGATGGAAACGCCTTATGAATGCTCTGAACAAATATTTAGCCGATTATACGCTAATAGCATCGCTTCTTATATTGTTAATTCCAATCCAAAGATAAAACAGGTGTTTGAATGCTGGAAAAATTTTACACCTGATGCTTTGCTGTCAAACTTAGAAAAAAATCAGGAACTAAAAACTTTGATACTTAAAGAAACGCCATGGTTTTTAGATGCAAAAAACGAATCTCAAAGAAAACAAAGAATTGCATTGCTCTTTGATGCAAATAAAATGTCAAATGAACTTAACATTGCTTTATCAAAATTAATTAAAATGCAATCCTATACCGGAGCATGGCCTTGGTTTAAAGGTATGTCTGACAGCAGATACATAACTCAATATATTATTACCGGCTTTGGACATCTTGATAACATTGGAATAAAAAATGTAAAAAAAGACCAGAAAATATGGCAAATGATAAGAAAAAGTGTTAGATATTTAGATGCTGAAATAATGAAAGATTACCAGTATATTCAAAAATATAATCCTGATAATATGGATAAAAATCATATCAGCAGATTGCAAATTCAATATCTGTATGCAAGAAGCTATTTTATCAATGATATTAAAATACAAGACAGATACAAACAATCTTTTGAATATTTTAAAAATCAAGCTAAAAAATACTGGACACAAAACAATATACATCTGCAGGCAATGCTCTCTCTTGCATTAAACCGTTATGGAGATAATGCTACAGCTATGGATATTATTAAATCTTTAAAAGAAAAATCTATTCATTCCGATGAGATGGGAATGTATTGGAGAGATACAAGACCGTCTTATTACTGGTATCAAGCTCCTGTTGAAACACAAGCTCTAATGATTGAAGCTTTTGATAAAGTTGCTAATGATGATAAATCTGTTGAAGAATTAAAAATATGGCTTTTAAAACAAAAACAAACTCAGGACTGGAAAACATCTAAAGCTACAGCAGAAGCATGTTATGCTTTGCTCTTAAGAGGAGCTAATATATTGGAAAGCAGCGATTTGGTAAATGTATCATTAAATGACATAAAAATTAATCCAAAAGAAATTGATGATGTAAAAGTAGAAGCAGGAACAGGATATTTTAAAACTTCATGGTCTGGCAGCGATATAAAACCACAAATGGGTAATGTTACTGTTACAAAATCAGATGACGGTGTTGCATGGGGCGCATTATACTGGCAATATTTTGAGCAACTTGACAAAATAACTCCTCATCAAACGCCTTTGAAATTAGAAAAAAAATTATTTATAGAAAAAAATACTCCTTCGGGTCCTGTTATAGAGCCAATTACTGAAAAAACAGAACTAAAACTTGGCGATAAAATTAAAGTAAGAATAGAACTAAGAGTTGACAGAGACATGGAATATGTGCACATGAAAGATATGAGAGCTTCCGGCTTTGAACCCATTAATGTAATATCAAAATATAAATATCAGGACGGACTTGGATATTATGAATCTACAGGCGACGCAGCAACTAACTTCTTTTTCTCTTATCTCAAAAAAGGAACTTATGTATTTGAATATCCTTTGCTGATAAACAATAAAGGTGATTTTTCAAATGGTATTACAACTGTCCAGTGTATGTATGCTCCTGAATTTACCGCTCATTCTCAAGGTGTTAGAGTAAAAATTTCCAAATAAAAATCAGTTTCTTTTATGATGCTGTATATCAATATTTGCAAGTTTTTTTACAGATACATAAGAAATAAAATAACAGGAATAATAATTCCAATAGCAGTAAGCCATCCTCCACGTCCTGTAATGCCTTTTTTTCCTTTAATAATAAATAAACCTGTTATAGCAATTAATATTAAAGAAAAAGCAAAAAAATCTGAGAAATATGTCCATAGTTTGCCAGGATTATAATGAAGGAATGTTGTTTGTCCAAATAAAGGTCTTCTTTTTATCTTTTCAATATATGTTTGTCCTGTTAATATGTTAATGTTTACAGAACCATTTTTGACAAATATTTTCAAACTGTTTTCTTCAGGGAAATAATAATTTTTGTAATAATCATCTTCTCCTACTTCTTTTAATATTTTTAATACTTTTTCCTTAGAATATTCTTTTTGACTATCAGGAACATTTAATGTCATTTCTTCCCTTTTAATGATATAATTAGGATTCCAATCCTTTATATGATTCATTGCAATACCTGAAATACCATAGATAACACACATACCAAAAAGAAAGAAACCCAAATCACGATGTATAGTAATAATTGTTTTTTTGAATTTTATCTTTATTTGTTTATATTTCATAATCAATTGATTTTAAGTTGTTTATGATTTTTGATTTTAAAATTTGCTAACATCTTATGGCATCTGTCTTAGGCAGAATATACATAATGCATTGCATTCCATTCCTATCATTGCCTTAGTATCAATTCATAATTTCTGCCTATTGGTCATAGACATTTCGTTTGTATCTTTGATTATGAGTCAATATAAAATAAACTACTACTCTATTACTTCTAACGTGTTGCACTCAACAGAATAGAATGATAAATGATCCAGATTTTTTTCTTTTAATTGTTCTCTAAAAGTTTTAATTTTTCCTAAATTTTCCTTTTTTTCAGCATCAACAGAACTGTTTTCATGACCTTCCTTACCTTCATGTATCTCTAAATTATTAGAATTGCCTTTTAATATCTCTTCTTCCCATTTTGATAAATAATTTTCGTCAACAATTTTTTCTTTTACAATTCCTTGCACTTTTACTTTTTTACCTTCTAAACTAATATCAAAAGAGGTAATATCTTTTCCTGTGTTAATTTTTGCTCTTTGTTTAGGATTTTCTCCAACAATAAACATACGTTTACCGGAATGTTTACATACATGTCCTACAATTCCCTGAATTGAAATTTCTTTATCTACATATTTACCGGCAAGTGTCATAAAATCAGAAATGCTCAACTGTGTAACATTAACATTTTCTGTATTTTCTTTTTCTGATATTTTGTTTTGGGTATTATTACAAGAAAAAGAGACAAAAAGAAAGATAATAATAAAAAAATTTAATAAGTTTTTTTTCATAATTTATATTTTTTAAAATTAATAATATTTAAACATTTAATTTCGTGGCAAAGATATATTTTTCTGGAATTATTGTTCAAAGTTTAATAAAAATACAAATAAAAAATTTTTTATATTAACAAAACTTCCCCTGTAAAAAATAATTACATTTGCAATCTTTACAATTTTTCATTTTTTTTTAATCATTACAATTATTACGAATAGTTATAAATTTATTAAATAATATAACTTTTATTAAAATGAACAAAGAAACAGAAAAAATAAAATGCCTTATCATTGGTTCAGGACCTGCCGGATATACTGCTGCTATTTATGCTGCAAGAGCAAACCTAAGACCTGTTGTCTATAAGGGCTTAGAACCTGGCGGACAACTAACTAGCACAACAGAGATAGATAATTTCCCCGGATATCCAAATGGTGTAACAGGTTTTGAAATAATGAAAGATTTTGAAAAACAGGCACAGAGATTTAATACAGATATAAGAGACGGCTCAGTTACATCTGTAAATTTTCTGGTCAGACCTTTTGAAATTACTGTAAATAATGAAAAAAATATCTTTGCAGATACTGTAATTATTGCTACCGGTGCTTCTGCCAGATGGCTCGGATTAAAATCTGAACAAGAATACAAAGGAGCCGGTGTCTCTGCCTGTGCCACTTGTGACGGATTTTTTTACAAAGGAAAAGACGTTGCTGTTATTGGCGGAGGTGATACCGCTGCAGAAGATGCAACTTATCTCGCAAAATTATGTAACAAAGTATATCTTATCCACAGAAGAGACAAACTAAGAGCTTCTATTTCAATGCAAAATAAAATATTTAACACACCAAATATAGAAGTTCTGTGGGATTATATACCTAAAGAAATTCTTGGTAAAAAAGAGGGCTTTATTAAATCTGTAAATAGCGTTTTATTAACAAACGTCAAAACAGGCAAAGAAAAAAAAATAAATATTGATGGGTTTTTTGTTGCAGTAGGACATAAACCTAATTCTGATATTTTTAAAAATAAAATAGACCTTGATGAAAAAGGTTATATTATTACTGCTCCTGACTCAACAAAAACAAATATTAAAGGCATTTTTGCAGCCGGCGATATACAAGACCCTGTTTTCAGACAAGCTGTTACTTCTGCCGGCTCAGGATGTATGGCTGCTATTGAAGCAGAAAAATATTTGTCTTCAATAAAGTAAAAATCTATTGCGTTTTGCAATTAGTAATGACATCGCTTTTTTTAACTGATTGACATACAGCATTTTATATATGTTAGACAAATTAAAATAAGTATAGTAGTGTTATCACTTTTTAGAAAAATTAAACTTTGAATATTTTCCCAAATAAAAATAAAAAAAAATTTTTTTTCTTATTTTTATTTTTATCTTTGCAAATTAATTTGAATATTTTCCCAAATAAAAATAAAAAAAAATTTTTTTTCTTATTTTTATTT
>CAZOSY010000002.1:12329-47594 GCA_964582565.1 uncultured Bacteroidales bacterium
TTTGAATATTTTCCCAAATAAAAATAAAAAAAAATTTTTTTTCTTATTTTTATTTTTATCTTTGCAAATTAATTTAATTATTAACTAATCATTAACTAAAACTTTTTAATCATTATGAAAAAATTATTTACTTTATTAATTGCTTTTATAATAACAGGTTTTGTCTATGGACAAACAGTTATAAATGGTAACTTTGAATCATGGACAGGTGCCAATCCTGATGGCTGGACATTAACTCCAGATGGCACTGATATAACCTTTTCACAAGGTACAAGTCAAGGAGTTACAGGAGACGCTCTGAAAATTGTTGCAAACACCAATGAAGCTGGTTCTGATGGCGAATTTGAAAATACTGTAACAGATATTGTCCCCGGTAATACTTACAGTGTCTCTGTCTTTGTAAAGTCCAATGACGACCTGATACTAATTCGCTACTGGGATGTAAGATGGCTTGACGCAACAGATACTCAGGTAGGAGTAGATATTGATGACAACACTTATAATTCTATAACACTTGATAATTGGACTGAACATACAATAACAGGCAATCCTATCACTGCTCCTGCTAATGCTGTGAAACTAAGAGTTAACTTTAGGGTTTATATTCAAACCGGCTTTGCTTCAGGAACAACAAGTATGCTTGTAGATAGCTTTAATGTTAAAACAATATATACTTTGCCTTTTACTGAAAACTTTAATACAGGTATTCCTGCTTACTGGACTATTGTTGATAGCTTATCTGATAGTTGGACATGGTATGGTGAAACAGCTCATTCTGGTGATGACCTTGACGGAACACCTTTTGCTTTTGTTAATAGTGATGACGCCGGCTCTGTTGATATGGACGAACAAATGATTACCCCTGAAATTGATGCCTCAGCAGCTAGCGCTTTAATCCTTGAATTTGACCATTTTTTCTATTATACTGGTTCAGAAATTGGTGATGTAGATGTATGGGATGGCTCTGCATGGCAAAATGTTTATAGTGTTTCCGGTGCTGATATTGGCGACTGGAGCGCACCTGATAATCAAATAATAGATATTTCTGCTTATATTAATGCTAATCTAAAAGTTCGTTTTCATTATTATGATGCTAATTACGCGTGGTTTTGGGCTGTTGATAATGTAAAACTTTATGAACCGGCAAATTATGATGTTGCTCCTGTAGAAATTCTGACACCTCAAACAGGATGTGGATTAACCGGTTCTGAAATTGTATCTGTTAAAGTAGCTAATTTCGGTTTACTGCCGGTAGATTCAATTCCTATTATCTATTCTTTTGACCAGGGAATAACAATAACTATGGATACTATCTGTGATACGATAAACCCGGGAGATACAACTATCTTTATATTCTCTACACCTGCAGACCTTTCAGCTCCAGGCACTTATGAAAGTGGAGTAGTAACAATGTTACCTACTGACCAGGATAATACTAATGATAGTTTATTTTTTGAAGTAACTCATATACCTGTTATCTCAGCATTTCCATATACAGAGGACTTTGAAGCACCTTTCACAGGATGGACAAGTGATGCTGTTTCAGGTAACAATGACTGGGAACTCGGTATGCCAGCAACAACAAATCTTAACACAACTCATAGCGGCTTAAATGCATGGGTTACAAATTTATCAGGGGATTATAATTATGATGATGATTGTTATGTATTATCACCTTGTTTTGACTTTACTTCTTTATTAGACCCTCAACTCTCTGTCTGGCTAAATATTTATACTGAAACTAATTGGGATGCAATGATTCTTGAAGCTTCAACAGATGGCGGAACTGTTTGGAATAATGTTGGCGACTCTCTTTTTTATAATAATTACAGTACTTTCGGATCAGTTGCTCCTCCAAGATGGAGCGGATACGTTGGCGTATGGACAAATTATAAAACTGCTTTAACAGGTCTTGCAGGTCAAACTAATGTAAAATTACGTTTCAGATTTGGCTCTGATGATTCTAGTAATTATGATGGCATTGCTATTGATGATTTTGAAATTCATGATGCTTATGCTTTTGATGTTGCTCTTGTAGAAATTTTGACACCTCAAACAGGATGTGGATTAACCGGTTCTGAAACTGTATCTGTTAAAGTAGCTAATTTTGGTTTACTGCCGGTAGATTCAATTCCTATTATCTATTCTTTTGACCAGGGAATAACAATAACTATGGATACTATCTGTGATACGATAAACCCGGGAGATACAACTATCTTTATATTCTCTACACCTGCAGACCTTTCAGCTCCAGGCACTTATGAAAGTGGAGTAGTAACAATGTTACCTACTGACCAGGATAATACTAATGATAGTTTATTTTTTGAAATAACAAGTTTGGGTGATATTTCTTTATTCCCGTTTACAGAAAACTTTGAATCAGGAGAAACTTTTTATTTTAATTTAAAATCAAATGCAGAAGCTGACATTTTTGTTGACTCAATTTCTGCAAATGCAAGTTCTTTTGGTTTACATTTTATCGGAAATGGCTCATCAGGATGGACAGGTGGCTCTACTGATACTGATTCAACAAATGCTTGGGTTGATAATATTTCGCATCATGCTTCTGCTCTTACCTGTGATATTGATGCTTCCGGACTTGGTAATTTAACACTTAGACTTGATTTAAAACAATACTCAAGTTATGGAACAAAATACAGCTGGTTCAGAGTACTGGTAAATGGTACTACCCAAATTAGCGATATAAATGGGGTTTATAACTTTAATCCTGTTACATCTTCGGATCCTTTTGAAACAAAAACATTTAACTTATCAGCTTATGCAGGTTCAACATTTACTTTAACTTTACAATCTGCCTGTAAATATAATGATGATTATGTATTTGTTGATAATATTAATCTGTATGAACCTGCCTCAAACGATGTAGGAGTTACAGATATAAAACCTCTGGATGATTTATGTGGTATAGCTGATGACTCTGTTATTGTTATTGTAACTAATTTCGGATATTCCTCTCAGGATACTATCCCTGTTATTGTAGATATTGAGACACCCTCAGGTCCTGTAACTGTAAATGATACATTGTTCACAACTTTAAATAATAATGAATTTGATACTCTTATTGTTGGAACAATCAATACTATACAAGCAGGAACTTACAATGTAAAGGCATATACTTCTTTATCAACTGACAATGCTCATTTTAATGATACTTTAATAAGTTCATTTACAATTACAATACCGGAATCAATCCCTTATAAAGAAGATTTTGAAGCTTCAGCAATTCCTCCTTCTGACTGGAATACAGATATGTATTTAGCATTGCCAGCTGCTCATGGTAATATATCTAATGTATTATATAAAAATTTATGGTCATCTAACCAATCAGCTTATGCAGTTACTCCTAAAATAGGCACAGTAACTTCAAATACATATTTAACATTTGATTACAGAATTGTTGAATATTCTTCGCCTTATAATGCAATGAATATTGCTTCTACTGATTCAATACATATTATGATATCTGCTGACTGCGGAACAACTTTCAATACATTATATACTATAAATTCATTAAATCATACACCAACTAGTGCAATGACAACTATGCAGTTTCCATTAGCTTCGTATGATGGTAATGATATATTTATACTGTTCCTTTCTACTTCAGAAACATCAGATTTTGATGGTTTTTATGTTGATTTTGATAACGTAATAGTATCAGAAATTCCTATTGTTGATTTAGGCCCGGATACAACTATCTGTGCTAATAACAGCATAATATTTGATGCGGGTGCAGGCACCGGTTATACTTATATATGGCAAAAAGCACCATTAACAGATACTATAGATTATTCACAAACAATATCTGTTGATTCTGCCGGCACAGGATTAAGTTCTGCAACATACATTGTTACTGTTACAGATTCACTTACAGGACTTCAGGCAACAGATTCTGTTGTTATTACCTTTGAAATCTGTACTGATATAAATGATATTACTGATAATTCAAATATAAGTATATATCCAAATCCTTGCGATGGAACATTTAATATTTCTGCAAAAGGATTAAATAGCACTACGGACTTGTATATACTTAATGTTCAGGGACAAGTTGTTTATAAAGAAAAACTGATAAACACAAGTTCTAATTATACTAAACAATTTGACCTTTCTGATTATTCAAAAGGAATATATTTCATTAAACTTGTTAATGAAAACAGTATTCAAATAAAAAAGATTGTTATTCAATAATTTGACAATCAAATTCTTTAAAAAAAGCAGGTAAATATTTTTTACCTGCTTTTTTTATTTATACCCATTTTTAATAGTTTTTTTTAACTTTGGATTTTTTTTTATTAATTATAAAGTTGAGAAAATTTTTTTTTAAATGGGAGTAATAGTTAATGGTAATATATTAGTATCTAATCCATTCTGATTATTTTTTTAAAAATTATAAAAATAAATATTAGTGTCCGACTAAAAATAGAATTAGAACTTATAATAGTAGATTCCTCACTCCGTTCGGAATGACAACTTCGTTATGTTGGGAAGGTGAGGGTAAGGACGCGTAAAACGCGTCCTTACCCTCACCCTGAACTCCAAATAACACTGTCATTCCGAGTGATAGCGAGGAATCTCATAATATTTAGAAACGATTTTACCTAAATTTTTAAGTTTAGTCGGACATTAGTCGGACAATAGTGAAAAATAAAATTAACTTTTATGAATTCTTCTTTAGTAAGAAAAAAGTTTTTTGATTTTTTTGAATCAAAACAACATAAAATTGTTTGTTCTGCACCAATGGTAGTAAAAGATGACCCAACATTGATGTTCACAAATGCAGGAATGAATCAATTTAAAGATATATTTTTAGGTAATGCATTATCTAAATATCCACGTGTGGCAGATACTCAAAAATGTTTAAGGGTATCAGGCAAGCATAATGATTTAGAGGAAGTAGGACAAGATACATACCATCATACAATGTTTGAAATGCTTGGAAACTGGTCTTTTGACGATTATTTTAAAAAACAGACAATAGAATGGGCATGGGAATTACTTACACAAGTATATAAAATAGATAAAAATCGCTTGTATGTTACTGTTTTTAAAGGCGATGATGAGCAAGGATTAAAAAAAGACATGGAATCTTATAATTTTTGGAAACAAATTATATCAGAACATAACATTTTATTTGGCTCTAAAAAAGATAATTTTTGGGAAATGGGAGATACTGGTCCTTGTGGTCCATGCTCAGAAATTCATATAGATATTCGTGATGAGCAGGAACGTAAAAAAGTTGACGGAAAAAATTTGATAAATAAAAATAATCCATTAGTAATTGAAATCTGGAACCTTGTATTTATTGAGTTTAATCGTCTCTCTAATGGAAAACTTGTCTCTCTACCGGCAAAACATGTTGATACAGGAATGGGCTTGGAACGATTGTGTATGATACTGCAAGGAGTAAAATCAAATTATGATACTGATTTGTTTCAGCCAATAATACAGCAAATTGCTAAAATAAGTGGTAAAGAGTATGGCAAAAATCAAAAAACTGATATAGCTATGCAAGTTATAGCTGACCATCTCAGAGCTGTAACATTTGCTATTGCCGACGGACAACTGCCATCTAATAATAAAGCCGGCTATGTGATAAGACGAATATTAAGAAGAGCCATAAGATATGGTTATACTTTTCTTGATATTAAAGAGCCATTTATCAATAAACTTGTTCCTTTATTAGTTAAACAAATGGGCGATGTTTTCCCAGAAATAAAACATCAACAGGAATTAATAATAAAAGTGATAACAAAAGAGGAAATTTCATTTTTAAGGACTCTATGCTTTGGGATACAAAAATTTGAGACCTATATTTTTAAAAATAAAAATAAAAAATATATTGATGGTAAATTTGCCTTTGAACTGTTTGATACTTATGGTTTTCCTATTGATTTAACAAACTTAATAGCAAAGGAGCAAAAATTTACTGTTGATATGGATAATTTTAATAAAAATATGGCACAACAAAAAAATCGTTCCCGTAAAGCTGCTGAAGTCAATACTGATGATTGGATTGTATTGAAAAATGAGCAGCAAACAGAATTTGTAGGATATAATACACTTACTACTGAGGCAAAAATTATTAAATATCGCAAAGTAAAAACAAAAAACAAAGATTTTTTTCAAATTGTTTTGGATAAGACACCTTTCTATGCTGAAAAAGGAGGACAATCCGGAGATAAAGGATATTTGGAATCTGGAAATGAAAAAATATTCATACAGGATACAAAAAAAGAAAATGAACTAACAGTTCATATTACAAAAAATATTCCAACTGCTCTTACCAAGACCTTTATTGCTACAGTTGACAAAGAAAGAAGAGAAGCAATAGCTTGTAATCATTCTGCTACACACTTGATGCAAGCAGCATTAAAACAAGTTTTAGGAAATCATATTGAACAAAGGGGCTCTTTGGTTGATGAAAATCATCTGCGATTTGACTTCTCTCACTTTGCAAAAATGACAGAACAAGAAATATTAAAAGTAGAAGCAATTGTGAACAAAAAAATACGCGAAAATATTATTTTGAATGAACAAATAAATGTTCCTATAGAAAAAGCTAAACAAATGGGAGCTATTGCATTATTTGGTGAAAAATACGGGGAATTTGTAAGAATTATCACTTTTGACAAAAAATTTTCTGTTGAACTATGCGGAGGAACACACGTTAAAGCAACAGGACAAATAGCTATGTTTAAAATCATCTCAGAATCTGCTATCGCATCTGGAATCCGCAGAATAGAAGCTATCACATCAAAAAATGCTGAAAAATATTTTAACTCGCAAATAGAAATTATTGAAAACTTAAAAAATATACTAAAAAGTCCGAAAAACATTGTTAAGTCCGTTAATAATCTGTTAGATGATAATAATAAATTACAAAAACAAATTATAGAACTAAATAAAGAAAAGACAAAAAATATAAAAACAGAATTAATTAATAAAATTAAACAAATCAATAACATAAATTTTATTGCAGCAAAAGTAAATCTTGATACATCAGCTATTAAAAATCTTGCTTTTGATATTAAAAATTCTGTTGATAACATATTTTTAGTCATTGGTTCAGAAAACAATAAAAAGGCATATTTGACTGTTATGATTTCTGAAAATCTTATTAAAAACAAAAATTTTAATGCAGCAAATATTGTAAAAGAACTTGCAAAAGAAATTAATGGTGGTGGCGGAGGACAAGCATTTTATGCAACAGCAGGAGGCAAAAATATCAATGGACTATCTAATGCCTTTAAAAAAGCTGAAGATTTTTTGTATAAAAATTCGTAAATTTGTTGACTTTTTGTATGTTATCACTATTGTCCGACTAAATTTAAAAATTTAGGAAAAATCGTTTCTAAATATTATGAGATTCCTCGCTATCACTCGGAATGACAGCATAATTCGAGTAAGGGATAGGGGTGTATTTTCGCAAAGCGAAAATACACCCCTATCCCCAAAAAAATAATACCATTGTCATTCCGAATGGAGCACATTCACTGCGTTCAGTGTAAACTCCGCGAAATGAGGAATCTGCAATAAGGAAGCTCATATTTTGTTTTTAGTCGGACACTAATAATATGTTATAAAATTTAAACTATTAAAAAAAATATTATGACCGGATATAAAAAAATTGATGAATATAACCCTGAAATCAATAGAGAATTAAAAGTTTTATATACTAAAATACTAAAACTTATTGGTGAAGATACTTCACGCGAAGGACTGATAAAAACGCCTGAAAGAGCTGCCAAAACAATACAATTTTTAACACAGGGATATCATCAAAACCCTAAAGAAATATTATTATCAGCAAGATTTAAGGAAGATTACAAACAAATGGTTATAATTAAAGATATTGAAATATATTCTTTATGTGAGCACCATCTACTACCTGTGTTTGGCAAAGCACACATAGCTTATATACCAGATAAATATATTGTAGGTATAAGCAAAATACCAAGAATTGTTGATGTTTTTGCAAGACGACTACAAATACAAGAACGGTTGACAACACAGATAAAAAATTGTATTCAGGATGCATTAAATCCATTAGGTGTAGCTGTGGTAATTGAAGCTCAACATCTGTGTATGCAAATGAGAGGTGTGCAAAAACAAAATTCTGTTGCTACAACTTCAGATTTTACAGGTGCCTTTATGAAAAGCAGTAAAACACGTACAGAATTTCTTAACCTTATTAATTCTAACTTACATTAAAATATTTTTTTACTTTATGAACCGACACTAAATTATATAAATTACTAATAAACTAAAAAAATAAATATTATGTTTACCAATAAAAATTTTGAAATTGCTCAAGAAGAAAAAGTTATATCTTTATCAAAAACATTTTTATCAAATGTCTTTACATGGATGTTTTTAGCACTATCTGTTACCGCTCTTATATCTTACTGGTTTGGAACAAATATAAAATTAATCAGCTCATTATATAACGAAAATGGAATGACAGGATTGGGCTGGTTAGTTACTCTGTCGCCTTTAGCATTTGTTTTACTTATGTCTTTAGGATTTAAAAAATTATCCTCAGGAGTGTTAATGTTGCTTTTTGTAGCTTTTTCAGTCCTTATGGGAATGAGTTTAGGATTTGTTTTTTTGATTTATACTGCCGGCTCAATATTTAAGACCTTTATTGTAGCTGCCGGAATGTTTGGCATTATGGCTTTTGCCGGATATACAACAAAAACAGACCTTAGTAAATTTGGCTCAATTATGCTTATGGGACTTTTCGGTATAATAATAGCAAGTTTGGTTAATATGTTTATGAAAAGTAGTTCTTTAGATTACATTATTAGTTTTATTGGTGTTTTGATATTTACAGGACTAACTGCTTATGATGTCCAAAAATTAAAAAAAATTGGCTCAGGTATAGAATATGGAACAGAAGCAACTAAAAAACTATCTATAATGGGAGCTTTAACACTTTATCTTGACTTTATAAATTTATTTCTTTTTTTACTACGTTTCTTAGGAAACAAAAGATAATATACATCATTAAAAGTTCTTAATATTGTTTAACCTGAATAATTCATAAATTCATCCAAAAAGTTTGTAAATTATACATATTCAACAGATTAACAAAGTGATGATTAAAAAATAATTTTTAAAAATAAATTTATTTTTAGACTTATTAAAATTTTAACTAAAATGTATATTATTTTTGAAAAATTTTTTTTGTATTTTTTAATTTTGTATTAATTTTTTTTGTATTTTTGTTTCAAAATTATAAAACTTTTGTTTTGCAGTGTTTATAACAAATCAATAGTTATAATTTATTAGTAATCAAATAGTTTAACAAAATTCTAACGAGTGCTATACTGCAATATTGCAGTATATTACGTAGTTCGGCAATAATAATTTGATGGTAATCCAATGATTATATTTGAATGGGACTCCAAAAAGAATAGAAGTAATATAGAAAAGCATGGTGTTTCTTTCGAAGAAGCAAGCACAGTATTTCAAGACACCTTATCCTTAACAATAGATGACCCTTTACATTCGATAGATGAGGAGCGATTGATACTTATTGGAATGTCACAGAAAAATAGAATATTGGTTGTGGTTCATACCGAAAGAGAGGATAATATTCGAATTATAAGCGCCAGAAAAACCAATAAAAAAGAAAGGAAATATTATGAAAGTAATGGGAAATGACACAGATATGCTGGAAGAATATGATTTCAGCAAAGGAATCAGAGGCAAGTATGCAAAAAGATATAATGAGGGTACGAATTTAGTTTTAATTGATCCGGATATAGCAAAGTTTTTTCCAGATCACGAGTCAATCAATGAAGCGCTTAGATCATTAATTAATATCATAAAGAACAGACAAAAAAGATTTACCGAACAAGCAGATGGACACTGACAGCCGTTTCGCCTAAGGCGGAGAGGAATCTCAAGATAAATTAAAACAGGGTGGCCTGTAAAATACTATTTTATGTAGCACCTCAAAATAATATTTAGCCATTTTGTCACTTTTGTTTTGTATTAATTTTTTTTTGTATTTTTGTTTCAAAATTAGTAATCAAATAGTTTAATAAAATTCTAACTACGTGCTATACTGCAATATTGCAGTATATTATGTAGTTCGGCGTATAGTAAGAATAAACGCAATTGTGTTTATCCTCCTGTTAGTGGCAAGGCTATGAAACCGACAACAACTCGACAATTAAAAAAAAATGACGTGCACGTAGATAGTTTGGAATATATAAATAGTGTGGTGTGACAAATATCATCAAACATATTGAAAATCAAGGAGGTATCCTGTCTGGACAACTAGCAGAATACCTTGTAAAAACCCATAATATTGAGAAAAGTGCAGCCCGTAAAAGAGTAGAAAGGCTAAAAAGTCCAATTCATAAATTAAAAGGACTTTTTGCTGACAACCAGTCATTTATATACCACTCCAACAATTACAATAATCAAGTCTATTTTGACAAACTTGAAGAAGCTTTTGAAACATCTGCGAAACGTTGTTTTGCTGTAATTGTTACCATTAACTATCACCACGGAATAATTTTAAAATTAGATTTACCTAATTATACGTTTAGCCCAACTTCTAAAATTAAAGGGCATTTACTTCATTCGACACTAATTGAAAAACTTAAACAAGCAAATGTCTTACAAGACTACGATGAAAAGCATTATTGTTTAAATGGCTATATCGCTAAAACTACAGAGCCAAACTTTAGGCACAACAAGTCAATACAATTTGTAAAGGATTTGGTTCTAAATCAATTTGCAAATTGGAGCAGAAATATTGGTCTATGTTCATTTAAAACAGGAGAAACAAATAAGGAAGTAGGTGGCTTTCAATTTGCCTTTGCTTCACCTTCTTACATAAATGGACTTGTGCAATACAAAGAGAGTGTACCGAAACCAGGTTTTGTCGTTGCAGATGTTCTTATCGGGAATTCAACAACCACAAAAGAAATCGATTTCTTTTTACAAAAGATAAATGCCATACGTGCCTCAAATCCATCTCTAAAACTATTCCCTGTATTAATTCTTGACGGTGTTGAAGTCAACGCTATGAATAAACTAAAAAAGACAGGGGTTTTAATTGCAACTATTCGAGAACTTTTTGGAGAAAGTTACAATGAACTTCTAAAAAATCTTATCAACACAATAACGAATGCAGGAGTAATATTAAAAAAAGACCCTGAAAGTTATATCAATTTAATGGCACAACTGACAAAGCTAGTTAATGGGAAAACTAACAATTTGCGAGGTGATTTATTTGAACTAGCTGTTGGATATTATTATGGTAAGCAATGCCAGTCATTAGACATTGGAAAAAAGGTAAGAACAGACAATGACATTAAAACTAGAGAAATAGACGTTTTAGCAAATTATGAAAATGAGGTTAGAGTTGTGGAATGTAAAGGGTATAACTACCCTGTTGACAAAGACTATGTAGAAAAATATTTATCCGACAAAATTCCTGCTGTAAGAAAATGGCTGAACAAAGTATTTCCTAATAAAAGACAAGTATTCGAGATTTGGAGCACAGGTGGTTTCGATAATGATGCCAATGAAATGTTAGAAAAAGCCAAGAATAATACTAAGAAATATTCAATTGACTATTTGGACAGAACACATATTCTTGAAAGAGCAAATGAATTACAGACTAGCAAATTTGCAGACATATTAAAGGACTATTACTTTAAAGAAATTGTATGATAAGTAATCTATTGAATAATAAATTTGAACTTCACTATCACTTTGATAACGAGGACAAGACACATTCTATGGACGCATTTACGAGAAATAAATGTGAACACGAAATTTTACAAATAATAGATGAAATTACTAGAGAACTTGATATAAATGTAAAAGTTGAAACTGAGGCATATGGCGTAGGTGGGTTAACCGAAATATGGACATTCTTGAGTTCTGATAATGGACAATTAACAATCATACTTTCACTTTTGACATTAGCACTTTCTAGAATACCCCTAAGAAAAACAAAACTTGAGAAGAAAGATTTACAATTAAGCATTGAGGAGAGAAAACTAAATATGGAACTTCTAAAAAAAGAACTTGATAGTAAAGGAATTCCAGAAAATAAAGTAGATATTGAAAATCTCGTCTTAATAATTAGCAACAACTACAAAATAATAAAGCACAAATCCAACTTTTATAAACAGTTGTATAAATATCCAAAGGTTAAAAAACTTTCAGCTATAAAGCTGAATGAAAATAACGAAAAAATTGATGAACCAGCTTTTGTTGAACGAAAAGACTTTGACAAATTTATTTTAGAGACTGATAATTTAGACACATTACCTGACGAAAATGCAACAATAGAAATCATTTCTCCTGTTTTAAAGAAAGGGCAATTTAAATGGAAAGGAATTTACAATAAACTGGGTGTGGTTATAGATTTTTCCATGAAAGACAAAGAATTTAAAGACGATGTTGTTGAAGATGGAATTCCTTTTAAAAATGGAACATTTATAGATTGTATTCTCGAAATACAAAGGAAAATTGATGATTTAGGTAATGTTTTTAATTCAAACTATTCTGTTTTGACTGTATTAAGGCAACATGATGAAATTGCATCATTTGAAACACCACAAGGAAAGAAAATACGAAAACAAAAAGAAGCAGATAAAATGCAATTGAAATTATTTAACAATGACAATAAATAATAAAGCCCAGCCACTAACAATGTATAAAAATAATAGCCGGTACAGTAGTAAAATCAAGGGTTGTAGCCCGCTTCAGCTTTTTTGCAACTTGACAGGAAAGTGCAACGCAGTAGGCTACATATTCTTATACTAACGTTATAAGCAATGCGTAAAAGTGACAGTACCAATGAAACATCTTGACAAAAACGAACATGGGAAACAACAATAAACAGCGGACACCGACACGCTCGGCAGACACGTAAAAAGAAAATTTAGTTTTTTCCCAACGCTTTTTTTTAAAATATTTTGTAATCAAAATTTATTTATTTTTGCTTCAATTAAAAAAATGTTTAACGCTTTAATTCTTAAAAGCACATGAAAACAAATTACTTTTTAAAAGCAGCGACATTTATAATGTTGCTCACTTTCAACCAATATTCTTTTGGTCAAGTCCAAGGATATTGGAATTTAGTTGGTACAGCAAATCCAACTTTACAGAATATTCCTGTATCTGGCAGTAATGTCATTAGAGAGTTTCAAGTTCTTACCAATTCCAATACGCGTGTAAGAGTATTTAATGATGGAATATGGCAAATTAATCCTTGGTCTGGAGCTGGCGGATATATCTCTACGCCAAGTGGACAAGCAGATTATGCTACATTTAAAATTCGCGCTGGCGGAACTTCGGGATTAGTTTCTTATAGTTTTCAAAATAGAGATTGGGGACAGAACATTCAAAGTTATGTAGGACGCGCTTATACTGTTTCTTATGCAGTTAAATGGAACGGAAGCGACAGGTTTTATGTCGCTGGGCAGGGATGGCTATATGCAAATGGTGCTTGGTTCGACTCAGACAGAAAATTAAAGGAAAACATTAAGCCATTGGAAAACTCTCTTGAAAAAGTGCTAAAACTTAATGGTTACTCATACCGTTTTAAACCAGAAAAACGTTGCGCTGATTGTGATTCAACCACTTCTCCCGTAACGGATGGAAAAACAGAAATTGGTTTAATGGCAGATGAAGTTGAGTTAGTTGTTCCTGAAGTAGTAAGAACTATTGACAATGACAATAAAAAAGCAATTGCCTATCAAAATTTAGTTGCTTTGTTAATTGAATCCACTAAAGAGCAACAGAAAATAATCAATCATTTACAATCGCAAGTCACAATTATTATAGTTTTTTGTGGTATTTTATTTTTGGTTATTTTGGTGGCTCTCGTTTTTTGTCGCAAAATCATAAAAACAAGTTTGACTAAATCATAACCGTCATTTTTACCTTCTTAAACCTAAAGTTATGAAAACAATTTTTTTTATAATTGTCCTGTTGTTTTGTATTATTCTACAAAGTAGCGGACAACAAATAGTAAATGTTAATGCTTCACAATTAAATATTGGAGGAGTTGACCAAATTGAATTAAAATGGCAAACAATAAATGAGTATACATGGTGCTATTTTGTTATTGAACGAGAAACAAACAATAATAATATCTTTACCGCTTACGATACTTTAATTGCTTTAGGGAATACGACAAGCATCACAAATTATTTATTTACTGATTTTGGACCTTTACAAAACGGGAGTAGTTATTGCTACCGTTTAGCGTTATGGAATGATATAGATTTTGATGCCGTGTGTGAGTTCGCTTTTTATTCAGATACAGTTTGCGTTAATTTTACTTTGTCAATAGAAGAACAGACATATCCATCTTTTTATTTATACCCCAATCCTACAAACGGAAAAATTACAATTAGCAACAGCAACATTATAACCTCAATAGAAATTTATAATGCCATTGGAGAGATTATTTACAAATCCGCAATTTATCCCAATATATCGGGACAATTTCTAATGGACATTTCAGGAAATTCCAATGGAATGTATTTTATTGTCATTAATTCGGATAACAATTTCTATTACCAAAAACTAATCAAGCAATAAGTAAAAACAAAAAAATACCATCTCAAAAAAAACTAAATTTTCTTGCGACCGCACACCGACACAGCAAGAACATCACAACTTGACACTGACGAGCATTTAAACCCCGCAAAAAAATACTGCGGCAATTCCTGTCCGATATGGAATGATAAGAATGATAAATTTAAATAATAGTAGGTGGCAATTCTAAAAAATATGAACAAAAAACATTGTTTATGAAAGCTTATGTTTTCCCCGGTCAAGGAGCCCAGTTTCCGGGAATGGGCAAAAATTTATATTGTGATTCTAATTTGGCAAAAGATTTATTTGAAAAAGCTAATGATATTTTAGGATTTCGTATTACTGACCTTATGTTTGACGGCACTGACGAGAATTTAAAACAGACAAAAGTAACACAACCTGCTATCTTTTTACATTCTGTAATTCTCAGCAAAACTCTTGGTCATAATTTTAAACCTGATATGGTTGCAGGTCATTCTCTTGGTGAATTTTCCGCTCTTGTTGCCAATAAAACTCTATCTTTTGAAGATGGTTTATATTTGGTATCTGAAAGAGCAAAAGCAATGCAAAAGGCCTGCGAAAAGACACCTTCTACTATGGCTGCTATAATAGGTGCCCAAGATAAAACTGTTATAGATATATGTAATTCTATTGATGAAATCGTTATCCCTGCCAATTTTAACAGCCCCGGACAAATAGTTATTTCCGGCTCCATTAAAGGAATTAATATTGCATGCGAAAAATTAAAAACAGCAGGAGTAAAAAGAGCTTTGCCTTTAAAAGTCGGTGGTGCTTTTCATTCGCCCTTGATGAAATCAGCAAGAGAAGACCTTGCAAAAGCTATAAATACAGTAAATTTTAATAAACCTGTCTGCCCTATATATCAAAATGTTACAGCAAGAGCTACTATTGATACAGATGAGATTAAAAAAAATCTTATCGCACAACTTACTTCTCCTGTTCTATGGACACAAACCATGAAAAATATGATTGCAGACGGACTTACAACATATATAGAACTAGGACCAGGAAAAGTATTGCAGGGATTATTAAGAAAATTGAATAAAGATATTGAAATATATAGTGCCTAAGTTATTGTTAGGCTTTAAATGGTCATTGAATTGTCATTTATATATATAAACGTTATCAATACTAACTTGTCGGAACTAAATAAATACTTTATTTTTATCACAAAGTAGAATTTAGTATTTTTCCTGATGATATTATTTTATCAAGATATCTTTCATATAAACTTTTTTTCAGACCTTCTAAATAATAATTATTATGTATATCTGTGCCAAGAAAATCAACCATCTGATTTTTTATAAACTTCTCTGCCAAATTCCTTATAAGCACAGAATAATATCCACTTAATGATATAATATTAATCTGAAACAAAACTCCTTTTTCTTTTAACTTTTTAAATTTATCAAAGTCATCAAACCAATATAAATATCTTTCAGGATGAGCTAAAATCACTTTATAACCAGCTACCTGTAAATCAAAAATTAATGGAATAATATTTTTAGGTGCATTAAAAAAAGAAAATTCTATTAAAAGATAATTCTTATTAGGCTGACCAAAAGTTAATAATTGTTTGTTTTTAAATTTTTCTACAAATCCTTGGTCAATCAAGTATTCAGCACCAACCTCTATCTTGATAGGAATATTATCTCTGTCAACAGCATTTTTTACATCTTCAAGTCCTTTTAAAATTATATCAGGAGTATTTTTATAATAATCATTCATCACATGCGGAGTGATTATAAGTTTCTTATATCCTAATTCACTCAATTGCCTTATTAGTTCCAAAGATTCTTCCATTGTCTTTGCTCCATCGTCAATATCAGGAATAAGATGAGAATGCATATCTGTTAATAAAACAGATAAATCAACAGGTGTAGATAATTTCCTCCTTGAAAAAATATTCGCTAAATTCATCAAAAATAAATTTTTGTTATTTTATACATCAACTATTGGTTTTATTTTAATAAATCATCAAACATACATAAAATTTGCCAAAGCGAATACACACAAAAGCATTTATGCCGTTGTTATATACTTATAAAAGTATATGTATATGATTAATCTGTTCTAGTTTAAGAAGATTTATAGAAAAAATTCAGGTATAAATTATTTAGCCCTTTTACTAGAAAAAAATTTAATTTAATAATGTTACATGTCCTATTATTCTATGCTCTTTTGACAATTTGCCTTTAAGAATAAATAAATAAATATAAACACCTTGCTGGACTACTTTATCACCAGACATTGATGTTCCGTCCCATCCTTCATTCATATCATTACTCTTAAACACTAATCCGCCCCAGCGATTATATATATACATTTCATATTCTTCAATGCTCATTCCATATCCGTTAAAAATTTCATTCTTACTATCATCATTAGGAGTAAAACTGTTTGGGACATAAAAAACAAATTCCGGCTTAATGGTTATATATTTACTTATAGAATCAGCACAATTGTATGAATCATTTATAACAACCAAAGTAACATAAAATGTTCCTGTGTCTGAATATGTATGTGTAGGATTTTGTTCTGTTGATGTAGTGCCATCACCAAAAGTCCAATACCAATCTGTTGCATCTTTTGAAAGGTCGGTAAAATAAATGATAGGAAAAATAATTGATGTTGGTTGGGGAGCAGCTGAAAAATCTGCTACAGGTGTTATATAAACAGTGATTAAATTATTAACTGTAAATATTCTAGAAATTCCACAATCAGAAATAACAGTCAAAGACACATCATAAACGTCAGCAGAATCATAAACATGAATAGGATTTTGCATTGTAGAAGAATTACCATCACCAAAAGACCAGTACCACGAAACTATATCACCATTAGATATAGAAGATAAGTCAGTAAAATTTACTGTTAGAGGACTACATCCGTTTATTGGAACAGCAGAAAAATCAACTACAGGTGTTGGGCTTATATCTGCCTGATAATGAATAGTATCTGTGCAGAAATATTGTGAAGAAACAATTAATAGGACATCATATATTCCGGAAGAATTATATGTATGGACAGGATTTTGCAAAGTTGAAACAGGATTTCCATCACCAAAATCCCATTGCCAGCTTGTTATTGAACCTGTCTCTATACTAGATAAATCGCTAAACTGTATAGGAACTCCATAACAATGTGATGATAAACCAAGATTAGCATCCGGCAAAGGATATACAATAACATCATTTGTTACAGAACTAATACAACCTTTATCTGATGTTAAAGTTAAAGTAACATTATGAGTGCCTGATAAAAGAAAAGTATGAGAAGGATTCTGTATTGATGAGGAATCTCCATCACCAAAATCCCATTGCCATAATATTATATTCCCGGATGAAATACTTGAATTATCAGTAAAATCAGTAGGCAAATTCAAACATACTTTTGTAGATGTAAAATTTACTATTGGAGAAGGATATACTTGAATAGTATCAGTTTTACTATCAATACAGCCGGTATTTGTAGTAATTGTTAATGTAACAATAGCTGTTCCTTCTGATGTATAGACATATACAGGATTCTGAATGCTTGAATTACCACCATCGCCAAAATCCCAATACCAGGCATTAATTGAACCATCAGGAGGATTTATTGAAGAATCAAAAAAATAAGTATTATTATTTGCACAAACATTACTATCAACAAAGAAATTCGCAATGGGCAGATAATTAACATGAACAACTATTGTGGTATCATGAGAACAACTATCTGATGTCATAATATTCAAATTAACATCATAATCACCCGAAGAAGTATAAAAATGAGAAGGATTCTGTAAAGTTGAAAAATTCCCATCATCAAAATCCCAATACCATGAAATTATTGAACTATTAATAGTTGTTGTTAAATCAGTAAAATCTGTTGTATCATTTAAACATACATTAGTATTGCTAAAATTCACAACAGGGTTATAATAAATATCAACTTGCTTTGTAATCGTATCAGTACAACCTAAATCAGAAGTTACAATTAAAGTAACATTATAATTTCCTCCATAAACATACTGATGAATAGTTGTTTGTCCTGTTCCTGTTGTGCCATCACCAAAATCCCAATCATAAGAGACAATGTTACCGGAAGCAATTGTAGAGGAATCTGTAAAAATTATATCTGTATAAGGACATCCTATTGTAAAATTAAAATCAGCAACAGGAGTAGGAAATATTCTAATAGTATCATCTCCCGGTATATTCACACTACAAACAATAGTATCACCATATATAGCATCTATCACTGTATCTTCTAAAATCAGAGTAGGAACAAAAGAGCCTGTATCTGTATAAGTATAAACAATAGAATCTCCTGCTGACGAGCTGTTACCGTCTCCAAAAACCCATAAAAAATTTGATACATCTTGTGTTTCTGATACAAAAGTTACTGCTAATGGCTGACATCCGGATTTAGGATAATAAACAAAAGAACCTTTTGGTCCATCTATAATATAATCATTCTTTACAATAGTGTCTATACATCCATATATATTTGTAACTATTAAAGAGACATCATATTGTCCGGCATAATTAAAAATATGTTGCGGATTCTGTATATAAGCATAATTACTTGTGCCGCTTGCTGTGTCGCCAAAATCCCAAAACCAGGAGATAACATCAGCAGTAGAAGAATCAGTAAATGCAACAAAAAACGGGGGACAACTGGAATATATACTATCAGAATTAAACATTGCTATAGGACGTGAAATAGTTATTTGTTTTGTAACAGAACTATCACATCCATTAGTATCAGTAACGGTAAGTATTACATCAAGAGTCATCGTTGTATCTACAACGGTTGTATCATACAAATGCATTGGATTCATAGAAGTGTCTGCAGGACTTCCGTCGCCAAAATCCCATGAATAAGATAATCCTGTGCCTGTTGAATTATTTGTAAATACTGCAAAATCGTAATAACATATTAAAGAATTAAATGTAAAATCAGGATAAGGATAAGTAGGTGTTATATAAGAATATTTTATTAAAGTGCTATCACATCCTTTAGAATCAACGACAGTAAGACCTACATTGTAACTTCCGGGATAACTTCTTGTAGTATATATATGAGTTACCGGTAAAGAGTTAAATGTTGTATCAGGAGGTGTGCCATCACCGAAATCCCAAATCCACATAACTAAATTTGCAGGAGCAACAGCAGAAGATAAAAAAGGGTCAAAAATAACAGTTAAAGGCACACAACCAGTAGTTACATCAGCACTAAAACGCGGAGAAGGAAGTTCAAAGACGATTATAGTATTTGTTTTTGTTATAGAATCTTCACAGCCAAAAGCATCAGTTACAATTAATTCTACACTAAAAATTCCGGAATTAGCATATTGATGAGTAATTATTTGTCCTGTTCCTGTTGCACCATCACCAAAATGCCATTCACTATTTACTATAGAAGTATTAGCATAACTGGTATCAGTATATGTAACTCCAACATACTGGCACGTAGTAGAATCATTTTGAGTAAAACCGGGGTTTATTTCAGAAATTTTAATAAATTCTACTTTTATAATAGAGTCCATACAAAAGGGAGGATTATCAGCAGAAACAGTTAATTTCACAGTATAAAATCCTGGGTTAGAATATGTATGAGTTGGGTTTTGTAAAGTTGAGACAGGACTGCCATCACCAAAATCCCATTCCCATGTCTCTGCACCTTGCGATTGGTCAACAAAAGATACAAAAAAAGGATATTCACAACTTATTGCTGAAGGAGTTACAGTAAATTCGGGCTTTGGTGGAAAAACATGGATATAATTCTGAAATAAAATACTGTCACCACAACCATTAAAACTTGCAATTAACTGCACATCAAAATATCCTGTGTCGGTATATGTATATATAGGATTCTGAACATCTGAATTATCGCCATCGCCAAAATCCCAAGACCATGAATTAGCATAAACACTTGAGCTATCATAAAAAGTTACAGTAAGAGGATGGCATCCGACTGTATCATCAGCAGCAAAGTCAACAACAGGAGGTATCCCTACTCTGATATAATCATCTAATACTAAGGTTTTTATACATCCCAGAGAATCCTGAATTGTTAAAGTTATAGTATATGTGCCTGTGTCAACAAAAGTATGAAGAGGATTTTGCAGAGTATCAACAGGGCTGCCATCGCCAAAATTCCATTGCCAGCTAATAATAGTACTATTTGAATAGCTTAAATCAGTAAAATTAACATCCAGAGGGGCACAACCTTCTTCCGGTGAAGCTGTAAAATAGGCAAATGGCTCATAGATTGTTATCAGTTCTGTTCCTTGGTCAGTACAACCATTTATATCTGTAACTGTCAAAGAAACATTATAATCTCCGGTATTATTATAAATATGAGAAGGATTTTGAACAAATGAAGTGCCGCCATCACCAAAGTTCCAATTCCAGGATACTGCACCAATAGTGCTATCAGTAAAATTAACAGAAAAAGGTACATTACAACCAACATTATTATCTAAAGAAAAATTAATAACAGGAGAGCCATATATTGTTATATTAATATTTTTTATAACAGTATCTCCGGACACATCAGCACACGGAATATTATTTGTTGTAATAAACGTTACAATATAGTTTCCTGACGCTCCATAAATATGAGAAGGATTTTGGAATGCTGAAGTATCGCCATCACCAAATTCCCAGTGCCAGGAATCAGTTCCAATTGTTGACTGGTCTGTGAAATGGACATTAGGCGGATTACAGCCAATAGTATCAGCAACACTAAAATCTGCAGTATATGTAATATTACCGCTAATACCAATATAATTTGGTTTTAAAAGAGTATCTGAGCAGCCAACAGTATCAGTAACAATAAGAGTAACATCAAAATATCCTAATGAATTATATATATGTGATGGATTTTCCTGTGTTGAAGTTGGAGAGCCATCACCAAAATCCCATAAAAATGTTAAATTAATATCAGGAGAAGTATTATAAAAATCAACAATAAACGGAGTATCACATGCAAATTGAGATGAGCAGTCAAAACTTACATCAGGCAGAGGAACAACAATGATATCTTGATAATATATAATTTGTTCAGAACATCCGTTAGTATCAGTAACTCTAAGTGAAACCTGATATATATTAGGGTCTGTAAATTGATGTGTAGGATCTTGTATTGCTGAAAAATGTCCATCGCCAAAATCCCATTGCCAGTCTGTTATTGGAGCATCGCCGGAAGTTGATAAATCGGTAAAATTAACTGTTAAAGGCACACATCCGGAAGAGACATCAGTAGTAAAGTCAGGAATCGGAGAGTTAAAAACAGTAATATAATTATCTTTTATTATTGTATCACTACCAGATGCATTAGTTGCTATAAGCATAACAGAATATACGCCGGGGAAATTATATACATAAGTAGGATTTTCCAGAGAACTTACGCCAAAACCATCGCCAAAATACCATTGCCATGAGTCAGGATTGTTTGTTGATAAGTCAGTAAATGTAACCAGCAAAAATTTACATCCCATAGTATCATCAGCAGTAAAATCAGCCACAGGAGTTTGTGAATATACTTTTAAATTAGCAGATAATAGCAATAAAAATACTAATAAAAACTTAATATATCTGATAATATGAGTAAATAAATTATTTATCATACAGAAAATTATATTCGTCTTAATTTTAATATCTGTTTTTACAAAAAACGTATAAATTTTGTTACAAATATTACAATTTTTTTTAAATAAAGTGTAAAAATAATAATTTTTTAGGAATTATGCAAAAATTTTATGAGATTATTTTTTTTTGGTTAAAAAATATTAATATCATATTTGCGGTATAAGTGATGTTAATTCATTTAAAGTCAGGATGCCTGAACACATATAAAATTTTAAAAAATATTTTTTATAAAATTTATTTTATTTTTGTAAAAAATAATGATTACCATTTATGCTCAAAATAGTAACTAATCACATGTTATACGAAACCGCTATCAAAATGATGAATATCATTTTTGATAGTTTGGTTGAGTTAATGCCGAACGACTGAAACTTGCGAAAATTTATTTTCGCTTAGTTGAAAGCGGTTCGGTATTAAATATGGAAATATTAGTTACCTTTGCAGGTAAATGGTAACTAGATAAACAAGTTACCTACAATAGCCCTCCTAAAAACTGAACAGATGACTTTTAAACATTTAGATAGGTAATTACGGACAGAAAAAAAATTGCTTTTTGACACGGTGAATTGACAAGAAAAAAAAAAGATAACTTATTAACATTTCGACAATTATTCACAACTTTTACACTAACTGCTAAAAAAATTAAAAAAGATCCACCGCACAAGAGATTTTTATTTGATTTCTGCCATCGCACGGCAAACACATTCAAATTTTGCTTTAAAAGTATTAATTTTAAAAAGTAAAGCAAAATTTGAAAGAGCTTGCCTTTTCCATCCCGAAAAAAAATGTTGAAAACTTTTTGACAAAATTATACACAAAAAATAAATAATATTTTTACATTTGCCAAAAATTGTCAATAATAATTATGTCAAATGAAGACTTTCGGTAAAATTATCAGAGCAGAAAGGGAAAAAAGAGGGCTGTATCTGCGACAGGTAGCTGCAAGAACGGATATTGACCAAACCATCATCAGCAAATTTGAAACAGGCGAACGAAAACCAAACAGAGAGCAAGTATTGCGAATAGCGAAATTTTATGGCATTAAACAAGATGAATTACTGGTTGCATGGTGGAGCGATAGAGTTGCTTATGATTTACAAAATGAAAGATTTGCAGATACAGTATTAAAGGTGGCTGAAAAAAAAATAAAATACAACAAACAACAGAAAAAATAAGTATGAAAGATTTAAACATAGCATTGGTAGAGGGCGTACGCCCTCCAATTTATACTGCAATGAAATATTGGGGCAAAAAACCTCATAATATCTGGAGGCAGTATATTGAAAATTATACACAGGATAACGGAATTTATCTTGACCCTTTTGCAGGTAGCGCTGTTAGTGCTTTTGAATCAATCAAAGCAGACAGAAAAGTAATTGCATTTGATTTAAACCCAGTCACTTCGTTTTTCATTGAAATATTTGCCACGGATTTTGACCAAAGTAAATTTAAAGCTGAAGTAAGCAGAATAATATCAGCTTTTGATAAAGACAAGATATATAATCATTACTTTACAACAAAATCAAGAAAATCAGATGAAATTGCAATTGTACAGAATTTTAAGTGGGTAGATGACAAAATTTATGAACTAGGAATTGACTTTACAAAATCTGAAACTGTAAAAATTACAAAGGGAAAAAAGACAAAAAAAAAATATCGCTATACTGCCAGACCCAATAATGAGGACTTAAAAAAATCTTCTGAATTAAAAAATATAAAAATAGATTATTGGTTTCCTGACAAACCATTTCCTGCTTCGCCATCATTTTCCGCAAACTTTATACAATGCATAGGTGGTAATAATTTTTCCAATCTCTGGACAAGAAGAAACCTGTATGTAATTACCAAAATATTTAACGAAATACTAAAATGCAAAGATGAAAATTTGAAAAAGCAATTGCTTTTTGGATTTATTCAAACCATTCATTTATGTACAAAAATGAGCGTTCCAAGAAGACCAGCCGCTGAGCGCCCATTCTCAACAAGTTGGGGCAGGTCTGCTTATATTTGTGCTGCACGAAAAATGGAAATGAATCCTTTATTGGTATTCAAAAGCAATTGTTTAGGAAAACAGGCAGTTGAAAGCTGTTTAAAATCAGTAATACCCTATCTTGGAAAGAAACCGAAAATTTTAGAAGTTGGGCAGAGCAGTAAAGAAAAAAACAAATTAACAGGTTTTGATATTAAATACGGTATTGTTGACATCAACACCATAACTGATTATATCCCTCAAAATTCAATTGACTTTATAATGACGGATCCACCTTATGGTAATCTTGTACAATATCTTGACCTATCAACAATATGGCTTAATTGGCTTGAAAAGTATGATAAAAAATATAAACCTAACTATGAAGCTGAAATAACCATAAAAAAAGGTAGCATATCAATAGAACTTTACAAGCAAAGATTTACAAATGCGATTAAAAATCTTCACAAAATACTGAAACCAGAAGGGAAGATAGTTTTTACCTTTCATAATAAAGACCTTAAAATTTGGAACGCTTTTCTAAAATCAATAACATTAGCTGGTTTTAAAATTGAAAAGGTAATTCATCAACAAAACCGAAGAACAGGGGAATCAAATGTTGCCAATCCTTATGGCACTTCAGGTACTGACTTTTACATAAGATGTATTAAATCACCTACTACATTGCTCAAAACAGATAAAGATGAGTTTGAATATTTCGTAATTACTACAGCTATTGAAATTATTGCACAAAGAAATGAAGCAACGCCATACCAATATTTATTTGACGGTTTATTACCAGAAATATCAAGTGCAGGTTTTGATTTAGAAGACTTTGATACTAACATTAATCAAATATTAGATAAGCATATTGGTAAAATATTTAAACTAACAACTAATGAATCAAATAAAGCCGGTGATTTATGGTGGTTTGAAAATCCAAAAGAATATATAAAATACCCCGATAGATTACTTACAGACAGAGTTGAGGATTCTATTCTTTCTCTACTCCGCAGAAAAACTTCTGTAACTTATGACAAGGTTTTAGCCGAAATCTTTCTAAAATATCCTAACGGTTTAACTCCCGACATAAAATCAATTGACCAGATACTAAAAAAATACGCTACAAAATCGGGTGGCAGATGGTTATACAGAAGTCTTGAGATAGAGCAGGAATTTACCAAGCATACTGAAATATTATATAAACTCACTTCTATTGGTAAAAAAATGGGCTTTAAAAATTTCATAGGAAAAAGAGAACAGCCCGAATCAATCAACAACAAAAAACTATCCGATTATGCTGATTTTTTAAACCTTAATTTTCTTAATTACGGAAAAGAGAAGCTGGCAAGAATTGAAATGATTGATATGCTTTGGTTAAAAGAAAAAAAGGAAATCAAATACATCATTGAAGTAGAAAACACCACAAAATTCACATCTGGCATACAAAGAGGTTCAAACCTGGAAAGCAGTATGCCCAAAATCATGATTATACCTGACAACAGAGAAAAAGAATTACTAAATATAAATGATCCATTATTTACAGAAAATTTTAAGGCATACAATTGGAAATATATGCTATACAGTGATGTTGATAAAATAACAAAGACCAGAAATATCACACAAAAATTACTTTCAACGTTCCTAAAATCAATTTGAAAATGGAAGGAATAATTGACAAAAGAAATAAACTCAATAACCTTACAGGCAAGGAATGGTTAAAACTTACCAAAAGTTTTTGGATAAGTGAAAAATGTGCTGATGATAAAGATGCTTTCAACCATCCTGCACCGTTTCTTATAAAAGATACAATGAAATTAATATCAATGTTTACAAAAAAGGGAATGAAAGTTTTAGACCCTTTTTGTGGAAGTGGTACTACTTTAATTGCATCTTTATTACTTGACAGATATAGCATAGGCATTGACCTGAACGAAGAATATAAACAATTAGCTAAAGAACGATTACAAAAAAAGAATACACTGTTTACAACAGCTAACAACTATCAATATTTAATTGGAGATTCAAATGAAATAATACCCACCCTTGATAACATTGATTATATTGTAACCTCTCCGCCTTATCACAATATTTTAAAAAACAACGGACAAGGATTGAGAAAGAAAAAAGAGAATGGATTCCGAAACGGAGCCAGAACAGGCATTGAATATTACTCAGACCACCCAAACGATTTAGGCAATAAAGAAACCTACAATGAATTTTTAAAATCATTCCAACAAATAATGAATAAATGCTATCAGAAACTAAATGAGGGTAAATACTGCACAATAGTAATCAGCGATTTTACAGTTAATAAGAAAGAAGTATGCTCACAAGGCAATATTGTTTCTATTATGACAGAAATCGGCTTTGATTTTTGCGGCACAACGGTTTTATTACAAAATAGTAAACCGCTTTATCCTTTTGGTTATCCTTATGCATATAAAATTAATCATCAACATCAGAATATAATAACATTCAGGAAATCCAAAAGCATTTGAACTAATAAAAGAAAAAGAAGAACTAAAAAAATTAATGAAGTAATGACAAATTTAAAAATCAATACGGTTCAGTTTAATACTTTAAACTCAATAGTTAAAGTTGGTTTTATCTTAGAAGAAGGTGTAGCAGAAAATAGAGTTTATAAAACAAACTTGCCATTTAATTTTCCAGAAGATGTTGAAGTTGAAAAATTTGTATGGTGGTCATATAAGAATATTGAACAATTTAAAATTAGGTTAAAGGTTGACTTATCAAAAAGCAAAAAATTTGCAAAACACTATTTTAACAGATTAATCTATGACCATTTTGCTGATCAGAATTTTTTGACAACTCAAAACTTTATAGGTGATACAGAAGTCTGGTTGCAGGATGAAAACAATAGAACACGTAATTATAAATCTTATAAGCATTATACAATAAGAGTAGTTTTAAATAAAATATCCGAAAATCCCAGCATTTTAATAACCTATGATGGAAAGTCTTACATATCTACTAAAAGCGTTAAAGAAAACAACATAGAAGATAATTTGTTAACTAAGGTAGTTTATAATAATAGGGTAGCCAAATTTAAAAATTTAACAGAAGGACAACAACAGGATAAAAAAAATATATTTCCTAAATTAAACCGAGATATAAGAAAAAAACTCAATATTAATATTGAACCATATAAAGTAAAAAATAAATACAAACAATATTATAAAGAAATTACTAGTTTTTATGAAAAGTATTTGAAAGGAATACCAATCGCAGACACAATTAAGGTTTACACTTCAGGATTTGATAATATTGCAAAAACAGGTGAAGTTTCAGAAGATAGTAATTTGCTTGAATTTGGAAATAGCAATACTCATTTTATGCCATTTTACGGCTTAAAAGAGCATGGTCCTTTACGACTACCCGAAAACAAAAACATAAAATTCATATTTATCTTTCATAAAAGTGATGATGATATTGCTAACAAATTATTTACTTATTTTAATAAAGGGTATAAGAGTTTTCCCGGATTAGAATCATTGATTGGTATTCCAATTAGTAAGGAAACAATTGATGTTAAAAATAGTATCAAGTTTTCAAACGATGACAATCCTATACCAGAGATAGAAGCAGGGTTATATAATTCTAATTTTGATACTACATATCAATATGCTGCCTTATATATCTCTCGAATTAAAAAAGATGACTCTGAAGAATTTAGAGATAGGGTTTACTTTAAATTAAAGGAATCACTATTGAAATACGAAGTTGTTTCCCAAGTTATTTATAGAGATAATATTGAAAATCAATATTTTAATTATTTCCTTCCTAATATAGCAATTGCTATTTTGGCAAAATTACAAGGAATCCCTTGGAGGCTTTACAGACCTATAAAAAAAGACCTAATTATTGGTATAGGTGCTTTTAAACCTTTTGAGCAAGAAGGAACATATATTGGAAGTGCTTTTTGTTTTAAAAATGATGGTGAATTTTATGAGTTTGATGCATTTAAACAAAAGGACACCACTCGTTTAGCAGAAAGTATAAAAAAAAGCATTAAGGCATATATAAAAAAAAATAAAACAGCAGAAAGGTTAATCATACATTTTTATAAGGATATAAGTGGTGAGGAAGAAGAACCTATCAAAGAGATACTTAAAAAATTAAATCTTGATATTCCTTATATTATTGTTACAATATTTGATACTGAAAGTAAAGACTATGTAATATTTGACACTGAATTCGATGGTATTATGCCCCAAAGTGGAACATTTGTAAAAATAAACTGGAATGAATTCTTATTATCTAATAACACAAGATATTCAAAATATACTGGAACAAAGATAGATAGTTTCCCGTTTCCAATAAAAGTAAAAATAAAATCATCTGATAACGAAAAATTCAATGACTTCAGTATAATTCGGGAATTAATTGATCAGGTTTATCAATTTTCAAGAATGTATTGGAAAAGTATAAAACAACGCAACAAGCCAGTCACTATAGAATATTCCAAGATGGTTGCAGATTTATTTTCTCATTTTGAAGGAGAAGAATTACCTGATTTTGCAAAACAAAGACTTTGGTTCTTATGAAATTAGAACAATTATTTCAAAATACTATATTTCTTTTGGGGGCAGGAGCTTCAATGGATGCTAAATGTCTTTCGTCTTCTAAAATGCTTCAACAACTTAAAGAAAATATCAAATTATTGGATAAGCCTGACGAAAAGGGGATATATAACAAATATCAATCCTACAAGAAAGAGTTCCATGAAATTTATGAGTTTGTCCTTGCCAGTATCAATTATCAGCAGACACTTAAAAATTCTTTAATTCATAATAATTCGTATCTAAACATAGAAGATTTCGTTATGGTTCTTAGGCAATTAAAGGATAAAGAATTTATAATTCCTTATCCTTTGGTTGGCAATTGGAATGATAAAATTATAAAATGGGAACTAAAAAATGAAAAGAATAATATTTTTGAAGAGTTTAAGAATTTTATTATAAATCAATTAGTTAATAGTTGGACGAGATATAATTCTCAAAATGCACAAGCTTTATTAAAGCCAATAAGGGAATTGCTTTACTCAGCAGAAGAATTTAAGATTAATGTTTTCTCTTTAAATTATGATTTGATTTTTGAAGAAAATTTTAATACTGAAAAAAAGAGACTGCTTGAAAATGGATTTACACCACGTAAGATCAATGATAAAAAGGTTTATTTGTGGTCAGATGATGTATTTGAACACAGAGATTCTGCTGTGAAAATTAATTTGTATAAACTTCATGGATCATTAAACTGGGAATACGATAATGAAAATGAGGTTATCGGAATTAAAAAAAATATTTTTGACGGGGAAGAACCACTTATAATATTTGGCTCAAGTTACAAAATGCTTTCTTTTGACCCCTTTTTATTTATCCTGAGTGAATTCAGAAAAAAACTTCAAAACGCTCAGATATTTGTGGTAATTGGTTATAGTTTTCATGATAAGTATATCAATAACTTACTCATTCAGCAGTTAAGCCAGCCCACTTCAAAAAAAATGATGATTGTTGACCCTGACTTAAAAATGTCCCCAAAAGAATTTACCGAAAAATTAGAAAATATTCAGAACAACAAATCCATTAATGATGTTATCAATTTCAAAAAGCTTAATCCCGCAAAATTAGAAATTCTAAAATCTACAGCTAAGGAATTTTTTAAAGATTACTTTTCTAACAAAGCTAAAAAACTCGGCGACCTATTACAAGAAGCAGAAAAAGAAGATAGAATTTTTTAAATCTTTCTTTATGACTATTAATTGTAGGATCTCCGTAGATTAAGCCATCCCTTCATACCAAAGCACATTTGCAAGTCCTTTAAGTCAACTCGCTAACCAAAACTTGCAAAAGAGCTTTGTTGCCCCTGCCCTAAGAAAAAAATCAAATAAAAATCTCTCATCACTTTTTTTAATTACAAGAATAAGAATAAAGAAAATTTATAATTCACAAATAACTGACTGGATAGGCGGTCTACAGTAGGTAACAAAGGCTAAATTATGTAAATCTATTTTTCGTTGAATAGTTCGTTTTGAACAATTATATTTTTCTGATAATTGTTGATAGGTTTGTTTTCCCTTGGTATATTCTTGCCATATAATTTGAGGATTTAACAAATTGCCTCCTGTAAAATAACGATTACATGCTAAACATTTATATCGTTGTTTTTTATTTCTAATACCATATTTCTTGGTAATTGAACTTCCACAATAAATGCATTTTTTTTATTCATAAGCTTTGATTTAATGTAAAACTACAAATAACAACAATTATAAAAGATTTTAGCAACCATTTTGTCTATTAAGCCTAATTTGTAATTTTACTCATGATTTGAAAAAATCAGTTAATGGGTTCTGCTGTTTTTTTAGGACACAAAAGCAGTAAAACTGTTAAAAGAAGTCCATTGATGAATTGTAAAAAATAGATGGACAAATAATATAATATTTGTCCTTTTCACCGGTAATCATTAAATGATAAGAGTAAAGTTTCTTCAGGCAGATGACTGATTCACCTAAACTTTCGGACTTTATAAACAAGCACCGGTTATTGAGTTCACACAAAGATTTTTATGTAATAATTATATCTTCCTGTTCTATCAATGGTTTACCTTGATATTTAAGGAATAGTTGAACAACAGCAGTAACATCTTTTTCGCAATATCTTGCTATACGTTCAATATCATTTTCTTTCCAGTAAACATTTGCTACCTGACTTCCGTCAATATCATCTTTTGGCGTTGGTATATCAAATATAGCAGTAAGCAGTTCCAAAGAAGTATAGTTTTTGTAATCTCCAAATCTCCATAAATGCATTGTATCAAGATGGGCTACTTGCCATGGTTTTTTATCTGCAATATTCAGGATGTCAGGTATTTTTAAGTTGTTCACAAGTATTCTTCTTGCAATATAAGGAAAATCAAATTCTTTGGCATTATGTCCACACAACAGGTTTTTTTCTTTGTTATAATGATTATTGCATAATGATACAAAATCCGTAAGCAATTCTTTTTCATTATGACTAAAAAATGACTTTAATCTCAACTTATTATCTTTAACAAAGCCAACAGATATACATATTATCCGGCCAAATTCTGAATATATTCCCGCTCTTTCAAAAAGTTTTTCAGGAGTATCATCTTCTTTTTTAGCTAATCTGTCAGATTTTTTATCCCATAATTTTTTAAATCTGTCTGAAAGCTGACTGTATTCAGCACACATTGGAACTGTCTCTATATCAAGAAACAAAATATTTTTAATATCAATATTCATAATAAATTGAATTTATATTCTACTAATTTTGTATGGTCTCAATAATTAATGAGTTTAATATCGGTCAGGTGACTGATAAAAAGTCATACTGAAACAAGTTCAGCACAGGTTACTGAAACAATCCTGAAACAAGTTCAGGATGACGTTGTTCAGCACATGGTTTTGTAGCAACTTAATATTTCTCCGCAAAGGATTGATTTATAGCACCTTGCGTGCTTTGCGATAAAAAAATAGTCAGGTCAGGCAGTTGTCTGATTATGGTTAAATTATTTTTTATTTCAAATTTGCAAGTGCGATTTCAATACGGTTAACAGCTTTTTTAATTGTGTTTTTATCAGTTGCATAAGATAATCTTATGCAGTTAGAATCACCAAAAGCAGAGCCAGGGACAAGAGCAACATTTGCTTTGTTTAATAAATACATACAAAGGTCTGTTCCATCTTTAATAAATATTTTTCCGTCTGATTTTCCGTAATAATATGTTACATCAGGGAAAACATAGAAAGCACCTTGTGGAATATTTGTTTTCAGACCCGGTATATTTTTCAAAAGATTTAATAATAAATCTCTTCTTTCTCTAAAAGCTTTACACATTTTTTTTATGTCTTCGGACTCACTAGGGTCTTTGCTTATTGCTGTTATAGCTGCACGTTGGGTTATTGAGCATGTTCCTGATGTTATCTGACCTTGAAATTTATCGCATGCTTTGGCTATCTCTAAAGGAGCACCAAGAAAACCAAGTCGCCATCCTGTCATTGCATAAGCTTTGGATACGCCATTGACTACAATAATTTTATCTTTTATAAAATCAAACTGTGCAATACTCTCATGTTTACCAACAAAATTAATATGTTCGTAAATCTCATCAGAGATAATAAATATATTTTTATGTTCTGCTATTACTTGTGCAATTTCTCTTAATTCTTCTTTTGAATAAACAGAGCCAGAAGGATTGCAAGGAGAACCGAATAAAATAAGTTTTGTTTTTGGAGTTATTACATCCTCTATTTGTTTTGGTGTTACCTTAAAGTCATTATCTATATTTGTTGGTATAAATACAGGTTTCCCTTCAGATAATTTTATTATTTCTGAATAAGAGACCCAATATGGTGAAGGGACAATTATTTCATCACCGGGATTAATGAGAACCATAACTGCATTTGCTATTGACTGTTTAGCTCCTGTTGATACAACAATTTGCTCCGGTGTAAAGTCAAGATTATTATCTCTTTTAAATTTGTTACACACAGCTTGTCGTAGTTCCATATATCCCGCCACAGGAGGATAATGTGTATAATTTTCATCTATTGCTTGTTTTGCAGCATCCTTAATATAATCAGGTGTGTTAAAATCCGGCTCACCAATACTTAAATTAATAATGTCAAAGCCCTTGGCCTTTAGTTCTATGCTTTTTCGTGTCATTGCTAAAGTTGCTGACTCTGATAATTTATTTATTCTTTCAGATAATATATTCATTGTATTATTTTTTTTTGTTTTTTGCAAATTTATATAAAATAAACTGAAAAAAAGTATTTTTGCTAAATATTTAAAAAGGACAATATTTTATGTTTTTTATTTTATCAAAAATATTTATGCTTTTACTATCACCTGTTTTTGGGGTCTTTATTTTATTGCTCATCTCTTTATTTATAAAAAACAGTAAGAAATCACGATGTATGCTTATTATTTCTGTTATAGTGTTTTATTTTTTTTCAAACTCTTTTATTGCTGGTCAGGTTATGAGTATATGGGAGATGCCAATTACCAAAACCGAAGATATTGCAGATTCATATAATGTAGGAATAGTCCTTGGCGGAGGAATGGTTACTATTGATACTGATTATGACAGATTAACATTTAGATATAATACAGATAGAATTATGCAGGCAATAAAATTATACAAGACAAACAAGATAAAAAAAATACTTCTCTCCGGCGGGTCTGGAAGTATTATATACAATAATATGCTCGAATCTGTATTACTTAAAAGATATTTAGTAACTATTGGAATACCCCAAAATGATATTTTGATTGATTCTATATCAAAAAATACAAGAGAAAATGCAGTTGAAAGTGCTAAAATATTAAAAGATAAATTTCCTGATAAAAAATATTTACTGATAACTTCTGCTGTTCATATGCGCAGAGCAATGGCTTGTTTTAAAAAAGAAAATATATCTGCAATCCCTTATTGCACAGATAAATGTGTAGGGAAAAAAAGATATGACTTTGCTCACCTTTTTGTGCCTAATTTAGGAAGTTTTGCTTACTGGAATAAAATAATACACGAAATAACAGGATATGCTGTATATGATATGATAGGTTATATATAAATAAATTCAAAATACTTAAAATTCAAAATGCCTAAGAATTATGAATTTTGAGTTATGTGCTTTGTGCTTGGAAACCGAAAAATCGAAAAACTGAAAACTGAAAACTGGAAACTAGTTTACATTGATAGTAAAAAATTAAAAAAAAAATATAAAATTATGGCAAATACAATTTTTATAATAATAATAGCAATTTTAGTGTTTAATTATTTTTTTGAACGTATATTGGATTATTTAAACAGCACTTTTTGGAGCAATGAACTGCCAAAAGAATTAGAAGATATTTATGATTCTGACAAATATCGTAAATCGCAGGATTATGAAAAAACAAAACATAGATTTTCGTTAATTGTTAATACTATCTCATTTGTGATTATACTTTTTATATTATTTTTTAAAGGTTTTGGCTTGCTTGACGATTTTATAAGACAATATACTGATAATTCAATTCTATTGGCATTACTGTTTTTTGGTATTATAGGACTTGTTGCTGATATATTATCTATTCCATTTTCTGCTTATGGAACATTTGTTATTGAAGAAAAATTCGGATTTAATAAAACAACTGTCAGGACATTTATTTTAGATAAAATAAAAGGTTTGATTTTAGGAGCTGTAATTGGCGGCGGATTGCTATCATTGATTGTATGGATTTATGATACAACAGCCAATATGTTTTGGGTTTATGTGTGGATTGTGCTAAGCATCTTTTCAATTTTTATGACAATGTTTTATTCAATTTTGATAGTGCCGATATTTAATAAACAAACACCATTAGACCAAGGCGAACTGCGTGATGCTATTGAGAAGTTTGCACAAAAAGCAGGATTTAAATTGAAAAATATTTATGTTATTAACGGGTCAAAACGTTCTAAAAAGTCAAATGCTTATTTTAGCGGTTTGGGAACAAAAAAAAGAATTGTTCTTTATGATACTTTAATAAAAAATCATACAATAGAAGAACTTGTAGCTGTACTTGCTCATGAAATAGGACATTATAAAAAGAAACATATTTTGTTAAATATCGTATTGTCTGTTGCTCAAACAGGACTTATGCTTTTTGTATTATCATTGTTTATTCAAAAAGATTCTTCTTTATCATTATCTTTGGCTCAGTCATTAGGAGCAAAAGAATCAAGTTTTTATATAGGAATACTTGCTTTCGGATTGCTCTATTCTCCTATCTCTTTGTTGTTAGGGATAATAATGAATGCTATATCACGAAAACATGAATTTGAAGCAGACCATTTTTCAGGAGAAAAATATAATCCCGAATCTCTGCAATCTGCTTTGAAAAAGTTGTCAGTTGATAATCTTAGCAATCTAAATCCACACCCTTATTATGTATTTGTTTATTATTCACATCCTACTCTCTTACAACGATTAAAAGCTCTTGATGCACTGAAACATTAA
>CAZOSY010000003.1:0-2077 GCA_964582565.1 uncultured Bacteroidales bacterium
TTCGCAAAGAAAGAAATGCTCATTACACCATTAACAACGTGGTGAAACTTTACAAAAAAGAAAATATTTTATTAATATATTTGTAATCTCAATTGCCTTTTGTTCAGAGCTTTTTATCAGGCAACTGCCTGATTAAATTTTATGGAACTCGTTACAAACAATATCCGGCATAAAAATTACAAATTATGAAGACAAAGCTACTACTACCATAATTCCTTACTTAATAATAATCTTACATCTTTAAAATACAAATTTATTTTATCAAGAGATATACTCTTTTCTTTTCTATTATATAATTTAAGACTATTATATAATTTAAAATAATTTCTTAAGACCACTAATTTTTTTTCAATTGAATTTAAGGGATTATCTAAAATATTTTGCAAAGTAACAGTCCTTGCTCCTTCAATGTATCTCTTTCTTGCAGATAAATGACTTAATGAGTAATTAAGTAAAGAAAGAGAGTAAAGAAGACGGGTAAAGATACGTATATTAAGAATTTTTGAATCTAATTTGAAATCATTTCCAAAAAAATAATTTTTCATCTTGAACAACGATATATTAGAGGAATACATTTTTATAAATAATTCCTGTTGAGCCAAAAAATAATATTCCTCTGCTTGCAAGAATGCTTTTATACAGCGTTTCCCTAAATAATCATAAATAGATACATCTGGATCAGTATTAATAAGAAAATCTTTTGCTTTTTCTAAAATATTTTTATTTCCACAAAGATATTTCCCAGTTAAAATTGGCTCAGTATATTCAATATCCCGATAAAATATTTTTTTTTTGAAATTATTTATTTCTATTTGACTAATATCAAGATTATTAAGATTATTAACAGGTATATTTTTTTTTACATTATTATTATAAACCAGAAAAATATCTAAATCATTTCCTTTTTTTTGAGAACCATAAATCATCCCTAATAATAGATTTCCTTGTAACTTACTGAATTCTAATATTGAATTTACCAATTCCGTATTAGAAATATTTGAATTGGTATCTTCTTCCATATAATATGAATTAAAAATATTTTTAAACTAAAAGGTGGATTATAAAGTTCATTTTTTTACTTTTGAATAGAGAAAATTGCAGAACCCGTTAATCATTTTTCATAAATCAGTGCAAATATACAATAAGTTTTTGAATTATCGTATATAAAAAATTACTTTTTTATTTAACTATTTATTTAACTTGTAGTAGAGACGAGGCACGCCTCGTCTCTACAATACAATGCAACGTCTCTACAATACAATGCAACGTCTCTACAATGCATTGTAACGCTCTACCTATGGTTTAAAAAAAATTGGCTACCAAGTTCGGCTACTGACGAATGACGAATTTTAGCCAATTGATAATATGTTCACAAATTTTATTTCTGACCTGTTAGAGTTCGGCAACTGCCGAACCTGACAGAGTCAACAAGTTTTTAACGACATTATAAATGCTGTATGATATTTATCCCGTTGGATCAGGCGTTTGCCTGATGGGGTTAATCAAATATTTTTAGTTTTTTTCATTACTTTTTCAAGCATTTGTATTATTTTTTTACAATTTTCAAAACCTGACTTTAAAAGTTTTACATCTTTAGCTCCTCTATAATAAGCAAAAACATGTAAATTTTCCCAGGCAATTGTTAATGCAGATTTTAATTTACCATTAACCGGTATTTTCTTTCTCATAAGGTCCCAATATCCATCTATTGATTTTGGTAATTTATCTCTATCAATGCCTTTATATAATAAATAAGTATCAATAGCTTTTAATGCTGATAAATATGCTATTCCTGCTGCCTCACGAATATACTTTGAATCAGTATAAAGTCCATATTCAACAGGGCTTTTACTAAGAGTTTGCTTTGCATTTTCTAAATAACGATAAGCTTCTTCAATTGTATATTCTTTATCTCTTTGTATTTTATGTGTTTTTTTCATAATAACTATTTCCTTATTTTTTTAAAATACAAATATACAATAAGTTTTTGAATATTATATCAAAAAATTACTTTTTTATTTATCTATTTATTTAACTTGTAGTAGAGACGAGGCACGCCTCGTCTCTACAATACAAT
>CAZOSY010000003.1:2177-37728 GCA_964582565.1 uncultured Bacteroidales bacterium
CAACGTCTCTACAATGCATTGTAACGATCTACCTATGGTTTAAAAAAAAATTGGCTACCAAGTTCGGCTACTGACGAATGACGAATGACGAATTTTAGCCAATTGATAATATGTTCACAAATTTTATGTAATTTTGTAAAAAAATTTTTAACCAAATATAAAATCATGAAAATATTTAATCTGTCTGTAATCTTATTACTTATATCATTTATAACTGCATTTAATAGTCATAATGATAAAAACAAAATTAAAGAGCAAGGTACTTTTATAATATCAAATAATAATCCACAAAATATTAAAGAGCTTCCTTATACACGATATCATGTAAAATCCGGTATAGCAGAATACAATTTAACAGGCATACAAACAGGCACAGAGACAATATATTTTGATAAATGGGGGATGCGTGAAGCAAAATATACAAAAGCAATAGTTACAATATTTGGTATGACTAAAAATTTGAATACCATGGAACTTACTGATAATAACTGGCATTATTCTATTGATTTTGATACAAAAACAGGAACAAAATACAAAAACGACTCTCTGCAAATACAGGCACAACAAATGGAGACAAACGACCTGGTAATGATAGGAGAAGAAAATATGAAAAAAATAGGTGGAGAAAAAACAGGCACAGAAAAAATTGCAGGCAAAACATGTGATATATGGAAAATAGAAAAAATAGGAGCTAAAATTTGGCTTTGGAAAGGTATTTCTTTAAAAACTTATGTTAATATGCTGGGAATGGAAATGACTAATATTGCAACAAAAATTGATATAAATACTGATATCCCTGAAAGTAAATTTGTAATTCCTGCAGATATAATTATTACAGAAACTACAAAAAAAACAAATAGCAGACATAATTATTATATAAAATAATTGTAATCGTTCACAGGGCGCTAAAATTGGAAATTAGCACATTACAAATCCGATACAATAAACTATAACAACATTTTTAATATTAAAAAATGAGACCTGATTTTAACGAAATATGCAAAAAACGTATCATTGTCTTTGATGGAGCAATGGGAACCAATATACAAAATTACAACTTAACTGATGATGATTTTGGAGGTAAAGACGGATGTAATGAAATATTAAATATCTCCCGTCCTGATATTATCCGCCAAATACATGCATCTTTTTTTAAAGCAGGCAGTGATATTGTTGAGACCAATACTTTTGGCGCTAATGCCATTGTCCTGAAAGAATATGGAATATCAGACAAAGATTATGAACTGAATAAACATGCTGCTCAATTAGCCAAGTCCGTTGCTAATGATTTTTCAACAAAAGATAAACCAAGATGGGTTGCTGGCTCAATAGGACCGGGGACAAAATTGCCATCTCTTTTACAAATAACTTTTTCAGAGATAAAAACAGCTTATCGTCGTCAGGTGCAGGGATTGTTAGATGGTGGTGTTGATATGTTAATTACAGAGACATCGCAGGACTTATTACAGATTAAAGCCGCTTTGGTTGCTATTTTTGAAATATTTAAAGAAAGAAAAATCAAAATACCTGTCATTACACAGGTAACTATGGAAGATACAGATGTTATGTTGCTTGGCTCTGATATGCTCACTGTAATCACCGCTTTATCTCCTTTCCCTGTTGATGTATTAGGGATAAACTGTGCCACAGGACCTAAGCCAATGAGAAAACACATAAGAACTTTGGCTAAATACAGCAAAAAACTTATTTCTGTCCAACCTAATGCAGGATTGCCTGAAAATATAAATGGTAAATTAACATATAAACTACAACCAGAAGAATTTGCCTCTGATGTAAAATATTTTGCAGAAGAATTAGGTGCTAATATTGTTGGCGGATGCTGTGGGACAACCCCGGAATATCTTAAATTAGTTGCAGACAATGTTAAAAATATTATACCTAAAATCAGAAATCCAAAATTGGAGCCGGCAGCAGCAAGTTTATATAATGCTGTTCCTTATGATACAACACCTAAGCCCTTGATAATCGGAGAACGGGCTAATGCAAACGGGTCTAAAAAATTCAGAGAATATCTTCTTAGTAATGATATGAATGGAATGCTCTCTGTTATAAAAAAACAAGAACAGGAACAAGCTCATATTATTGATGTTTGTGTTGCTTATACAGGTCTTGATGAACAAAAATTAATGAACGCTTTTATTCAACGATTAAATACTGATTGTCAAATCCCTCTCATGATTGATTCTACTGAAATATCTGTAATTGAAAATGCTTTGCAACGTATTGGAGGAAAAGCAATAATAAATTCTGTTAATCTTGAAGACAAAGGAAAACATTTAGGGAAAATATTACAGTTATGTAAAAAATATGGTGCTGCTGTTGTAGCTCTTACTATTGACGAAGATGGTATGGCTAAAACTGCTGACAAAAAAGTAGAAATTGCACATCGTATATATGATATAGCTGTAAATGAATATAACATTCTGCCGGAAGATATATTTTTTGATACATTAACATTTACTCTTGGAAGTGGTGCCAAAGAATATCGCAATGCTGCCGTAGAATCTATGAATGCTATAAAAAGAATTAAATCAGAACTGCCAGATGTTAAGACCATATTAGGCGTATCAAATGTATCTTTTGGATTAAAACCGGCAATAAGACATCGGCTTAATTCTGTGTTCCTTGCCAATGCTATAAAATACGGATTAGATGCTGCCATATTACACCCGGGAAAAATAATATCTTTACATAAACTAAAACAAAAAGAAAAAAATATATTAGAAAATCTGATTTATAACACAAAAGAAAACGGAAAAAATCCTATTACCGAGATATTAAATTATTATGAGACACATGAAATAAAAAAGGACACTACTGAAGAATTAGAAAAATTATCAGTTGAACAACGGTTAAAAAAAAGAATTATTGATAGCAACAACATAGGATTAGAAGAAGATTTGAAAGAATGTCTGAAAAACACTTCTGCTCTTGATATAATTAATAAAATATTACTTGACGGAATGAAGACAGTGGGCAAACTGTTTGGTTCAGGAGAAATGCAACTGCCTTTTGTTCTTCAATCTGCCGAGACAATGAAGACAGCAGTATCTTTACTCAAACCCTTTATGGAGAAAAAAACTCAGGCACAAGCAAGGGCATCTGCTATAATTGCTACTGTCAAAGGCGATGTTCACGATATAGGCAAAAATCTTGTAGATATTATATTAACTAATAATGGGTTTAAAATATTTAATCTCGGTACAAAACAACCTGTTGAGTCAATATTAAAAGCATACAAGGACTCAAAAGTTGACATTATTGGAATGAGTGGATTATTAGTGAGGTCAACTATTATAATGAAAGAATATCTGGAAGTAATGAATGAAAAAAATATATTGCCACCTGTAATTCTTGGAGGCGCAGCTCTTACACGAAAATATGTAGAAAAAACTCTTGCTGATATTTATAATGGTGATGTATATTATGCCAAAGATGCTTTTGAAGCCCTTTCAATATTAACAAAAATATCTGATAATAAAAAAAATAAATTATCTAAAAAAATCAGTAAAAAATCTGTAATTTATGATAAATCTGTTTCAGTAATAAAACCTAATATCAAACAAGAACCAAAACAAAATCCTGTTAAAAATGTTATACCTCCAACTTCTCCTTTTTGGGGAACAAAAGTTGTAAAAGATATTCCTTTATCAAATATTCTGCCTTTTTTAAATAAAGACACTCTGTATAAATTGCACTGGGGAATAAAAAAAGGCAAAAAATCAAAAGATGAATATACTAAAATAATTGACACTGAATTTGAGCCTATACTTAAAAAACTTATACAAAAGGCAAAAAAACAAAATCTTATACAAGCTAAATTAATATATGGATATTTCCCTTGCAATTCTTATAAAAACAGCTTACTGATATACAAAAATCCAAATGATAAAGATTATATAGTAAAATTTGATTTTCCAAGGCAAGACAAAGAAAACGGGTGGTGTATAATCGATTATTTTAATCCTGTCAACTCAGGAATACGCGATATAGCAGGATTTCAAATAGTAACAATAGGCGACAAAGCTTCCGAAGAATCACAACGTTTATTCAAATCAGACAAATACAAAGAATACTTACTATGGAATGGATTTGCTTCTCAAATGGCTGAAGCATTAGCAGAATACTGGCATAAACAAATGCGTATTGAACTAAAAATAAATAACAATGACTCTAACGACACAAAAAAAATATTCTCTTGTCATTATCAGGGTTGCAGATTTTCTCCCGGCTATGCTGCATGCCCGAACTTAGAAGACCAAAAAAAAATATTTCAATTACTTAAGCCCGAACAAATTGGCATTAAACTTACCGAAGAATTTCAATTAATACCGGAACAATCTACATCATCTATCATTGTCCATCATCCGGATGCAAAATATTTTTCTGTAAAAACACACAATAAAACAAAATAAAAAATGACTAAAATTTAAGTATTTTAGTCGTTTGTAATAAATATATGTTTAAAAAAATGTTTAATAAAAAATGAAAGTTACTGAACATCTAAAAAATACTGATAAGCCCATTTTTAGTTTTGAGATAATACCACCATTACGCGGGAAAAACAGTAATAACATTATCAGGATTGTAGAACAATTGCAACAATTTAAGCCACCTTTTATTGATGTTACAAGCCATTCTTCTAAAATATATTATGAAAAAGATAAAGATGGTAAAGAAAAAAGATATATTACAAAAAAAAGACCAGGAACAACAGGTATATGCGGTGTTATACAAAACAGATTTAATATAGACACTGTTGCTCATATATTATGTAGTGGGTTTACAAGAGAAGAAACAGAAGATGTTCTTATTGAACTAAACTTTCTTGGAATACAAAATTTATTGCTTTTATACGGAGATGAAATAAATTATAAAAAAAATATAGAGAAAAACAGAACAGTAAATTTTTCTACTATTGACCTTATAAAACAAGTTAAAAATCTTAAAGATGCTAAATATATTGACGAAGTTATAAATCCTGAGCCAATAGATTTCTGTATAGGCGTAGCTGCTTATCCTGAAAAACATTTTAAAGCTAAAACTCTAAAAGATGATATAAATTATCTGAAACAAAAAGTTGATGCAGGAGCCGATTATATTGTAACTCAAATGTTTTTTGATAATAACTATTTCTTTGATTTTGTAAAACTGTGCAGAGATGCAGGTATAACAGTTCCTGTCATCCCGGGTATAAAAATCCTTAACAAACAAAACCAGATAAACACTATACCTGAAAATTTCTATGTTAAAATACCTGAAACATTAAAAAATCAATTAACACAAAATCCTGAAAATGCCAGAGAAACAGGTATTAACTGGAGTATAAAACAATGTAAAGAACTGATAAATAATGGAGTAAAAAGCATTCATTTTTATATTATGAATGATACAAGTTCTGTTATACAGGTTATTAATAAACTTAACCTGAATAATTCATAAGTTTTCGTTATGAGAGTTGAAAGTGCCAATAGAATTGGAAAGCACAGGATTGAGCATCGGAGATGTAGCAGAGCTACATTGAGAAGCGAAATCCGAGCATTTTCAATTATAGCAGGCAATTTCAACTCGTAATAGATAATTTATGAATTATTCAGGTTAAACTTATTTGAATTATTTCTGGCATTAATTTTGATTATATATTTTTTAAAATGCCATATAAATGAATTAAAATTAAAATGTTTAATATTGTTTAAAATTTTTTTTACAGACACTAATAATTTATAAATATATTTAAAATCAAAAAATTATGAAAACCTCAAAAAATTATTCTTTTTTATTGATAATCTGTCTTGGGTTGTTTATAGCTTCTTGTTCAACAACTTCTACCTCAGTACAGGTATTGGTTCCTGCAGAGATAACTGTCCCTCATCATATCAAAAAATTAGCAATTGCTAATCGTTCTTTACCTGCTAAAGGCGAACAGTTTTCCAATTTTATTGAAGGATTTCTTACAGGTGAATCTATTTGGGGAGACAAAGAAGGATCTAAAAGGTGTATTGAAGGACTTGCAAATAAATTAAATTCTTCACCAAGATTTGGTGCTACAATATCACATACATCTCTTAAAGGAACGGGAACAAGAGAATTTTCTGTGCCTTTGCAATGGAATATGGTAAATAATATATGTAAACAATATAATGCAGACGCTCTAATCCTGCTTGAAACTTTTGATTCAAACATTGCTTTTAAAACAGATAAAAAAACAAAAAAACAAAAAATTAAAAATAAAGAAACAGGAATAAGTAAAGATACTATTATAACTGAATATCTCGCTAACTTGATTATCAATGTTAATGCTGGATGGCGAATCTATGACCCTGTTAACAAAAAAATAATTGATGAGGACTCTTTTATAGATGAAAAAAGATGGGGAAAAACAGGTAAAAGTCCAGAAGATGTAGAAAGAAAATTACCTCCCAAAAGAGATGCAATAAATAGTGCCGGATATTTTGCAGGACAACAATTTGCAATAAGAATATCACCTAACTGGAGAAACGTTGCAAGATATTACTATATTAAAGGACCTAATAATTACTTTAAAATGGCAAAGAATTATGCAAGAGCAGGTAACTGGGATAAAGCTATGGACTTTTGGGAAAAACTAACCCCAAACCCAAATCACAAAATTGCAGGAAGAGCTTCTCATAATATGGCTGTAGCTAACGAAATGAAAGGAAACCTAAAACAAGCTCTCAAATGGGCAAATATTGCATATCAAGAACATAATATCAGAAAAGACAGATCTTATGTCAATGCTATTAGCCGTAGAATTATGGATCAAGACAAACTTAAAGAACAAATGGAATAATATAACTGCCTGAAATAAAATTTGATTAGCTTATTGTAATAATCGGCAATCTACAGTAAACAGTCAGCAATTTTTTTGTAAATTTGGTTCACAAATTTGTTAAATTCTTAACAACATCATCAGTTAGTCATGTTTGGCTACTGATTGCAAATTCCGTTGTAAATCCCGCATTTATACCGTTGGATATTATCCTACGGGATTTACCAACGGGGTAAACTTTTGAATAAAGAAAATTGACTAAGGGATTCTAACAAAAGATTCCTCACTGCGTTCGGAATGACAGTTAATTATTTTTAGGTGGGTAAAGAGAGGCGTTTCGCCTTAGGCGAAACGCCTCTCTTTACCCATAATATATTAACCAAAATTATCATTCCGAATGGAGCACATTCACTGGGTTCAGTGTAAACTCCACGGAATGAGGAATCTCAAGCTAAATTAAAATAGAGTAGATGGTAAAATACTATTTTATGTAGCACCTCAAAATAATATTTAGCCATAATTATTTTTTTTCTCGTCTTGACAAATTTTATGTAAATTTGTCTTTTTTAATTAAAATATATAATTATGTCAGGAAAAACATTTGTAGAAAAAATTTTAGGTGCAAAAAAAAACAGTATAGTTTTCAAAAAACCAAATATTGTCTTAACGCATGATAATACGGCAAGTATTGAAAAAACATTTAAAAAAATGGGAGGAGATAAAGTTTCTGACCCAAATCAGTTATTAATTGTCTTAGACCATAATGCTCCGCCAACAAATGCGAAATTAGCAAATCAATATCAGGGAATAAGGAATTTTGTAAAATATCAGGGAATAAAAAAATTCTATGATGCAGGCATGGGAATTTGCCATCAATTGATGGCAAATCATGCTGAACCCGGGATGTTGATTGCAGGAAGCGACAGTCATACCTGCACAGCCGGTGCCTTTAATACTTTAGCTGTTGGTATTGACAGAACAGAATCTGCCGGCTTATGGAAAAGAGAAGAGACATGGTTTCGTGTGCCTGAATCTATTAAAATTACTCTTAAAGGAAAATTAAATAAAGGAGTATATGCAAAAGATATCTCTCTCTGGATAATCGGTATGCTCGGCTCTGCCGGTGCTAACTATATGTCAATAGAATATCATGGACAAGGAGTAGAAACATTAACTATTGCACAACGAATGACTTTAGCTAATCTTGCTTCTGAAATGGGAGCAAAAAATGCTGTGTTTCCTCCTGATAAAGTTTTAGCTAATTATTATGGAAAAGATAAAATTTCCGGAGTGTGGGCTGACCATGATGCAGAATATTTTAAAGAAATAGATATTAACTTAAATGATATTTTCCCGGTAGTTGCTGCTCCGCATTATGTTGACAATATAAAAGCTGTGTCAGAAGTTCAGGGCACAAAAGTAAATCAGGGATTTCTTGGAACCTGCACAAATGGTCGTCTCGAAGATTTACTTGTTGCATCCGAAATCCTTGAGAATAAAAAAATATCTGATGGATTTCAGTTAATTGTAACTCCGGCTTCAAAAGATATATATTTACAAGCTATTGAACAGGGAATAATCTCTAAACTGATGAAAGCAGGGGCAACAATACTCTCTGCATCTTGCGGACCTTGTCTGGGACTGGGGCAAGGCATTCCTGCTGACGGTTTTAATGTGATTTCTACTGCTAACAGAAACTTTTTGGGGAGAATGGGTAATAAAAATGCTAATATCTATTTAGCTTCACCGGCTTGTGTTGCTTATTCTGCTATTAAAGGTGAAATAACTGACCCAAGAGGAATGCAATATAATGACAAATTTCCTTTTTCTAAAAAACAAACTTCCAGTGTTGAAATAAAAAAAGATGATAATCGTAAAGCAAATGGCATCTGGAATTATAAAAATATTGATGACTTGAATACAGACCAGATGTTTGCAGGTAATCTGACATATAATATATTAAGTTCAGATGCAGAAGATATTATGCCTCATTTATTTAAGGGTTTTGATGAAAATTTTGCAGAAAATCTGCAAAAAAATGATATTATTATAGCAGGCAATAATTTTGGTTGTGGTAGCTCACGCGAACATCCTGCTGTTGGCTTGTCTTATGCAGGTGTTAAAGCTGTTATTGTTAAATCTGTTAATAGAATATTTTTTCGCTCTTCTGTCAATCAGGGCTTGCCTGTAATTATACTTGCCCAAGCTGTTGAGGCATTTAAACATGGAGATAAAGTAAATATAAATTTTGAAAAAGGTATTATAAATATTAATGATAAAATATTTAATTTTGCTCCGCTCCCTGATAAACTAATGGAAATCTTTAAAGCAAAAGGACTGGTAAATTTTATTAAAAAAAACAGGTAATTTGCAATAACGAATATCCGAAAATTATGTGGGCAAATTGTATTTTTATAAAATATAAAGGGGAGTTCTAATAATTGGTTTTGTATATGAAAGTGAGCGAAAAATATCAGTATGAGGCGGAGGGTAAAATATTCCGCAGGCATAGCCATAGCTATGGTGAGGAAAGATTTTGCCCGATAACGAAATAATGATATTTTGCAGCCACTTGTAATAAAAAGTAATTATTAGAACTCCCCTAAAGATATAGAAAAAAATCAATTGCTTAATGGATTCTAACAAAAGATTCCTCACTGCGTTCGGAATGACAGTTAATTGTTTTTAGGTGGGGAAAGAGAGGCGTTTCGCCTTAAGCGAAACGCCTCTCTTTCCCCATAATATATTAACCAAAATTGTCATTCCGAATGGAGCTAAGCGGAATGAGGAATCTCAAGCTAAATTAAAATAGGCTAGCTGGTAAAATATTATTTTATGTAGCACCTCAAAATAATATTTAGCCAAAAAAAAGTTACTTTATAAACAAATTTTAAACAAGTAATAGTTAAATTGTTGTTGCTATATGCTTGTTCTGTGAGTTATATAAACAATTATGCATCAATATTAGCATATTTAGCATTTCTTTCAATAAAATCTCTTCTTGGAGGAACATCACCACCCATTAACATAGAAAACATACGGTCAGTTTCAATATCACTTTCTATATTAACCTGCCGTAAAGTACGGAATTCAGGGTCCATAGTTGTATGCCATAATTGTTCTGCATTCATCTCACCCAAACCTTTATAACGTTGTATATGAAGTCCTGTTTCTTTACCATCATTAGATATTTCATTAATTATTTGCCTGCGTTCTTCTTCTGTCCAGCAATATTTTATCTTTTTTCCTTTTTTGATAAGATATAATGGTGGTGTTGCTATATAAACATAACCATTTTCAATAAGACCTTTCATATAGCGGAAGAAAAAAGTGAGTATAAGAGTTGCTATATGGCTACCATCAACGTCGGCATCTGTCATAATTATTATTTTATGGTATCGTAATTTTTCCAAATTAAGGGCTTTAGAATCTTCTTCTGTTCCAATAGAAACACCTAATGCAGTAAACATATTTCTTATCTCTTCATTTTCAAAAATTCTATGTGGCATAGCTTTTTCAACATTAAGTATTTTACCTCTTAAAGGCAGTATAGCTTGAAATTTTCTGTCTCGTCCTTGTTTAGCTGTGCCACCAGCAGAATCACCTTCAACAATATATATCTCACTTAAAACAGGGTCTTTTTCAGAGCAATCTGAAAGTTTGCCCGGTAATCCGGAATTAGAGAGCACATTTTTTCTCTGTACTAATTCACGGGCTTTTCTTGCTGCATGTCTGGCTGTAGCAGCTAAAATTACTTTATTAACAATAGTTTTTGCTTCTTTTGGATTCTCTTCAAGATAATTGCCAAGTAACTTGCTGACAAGATTATCTACTATTCCCATTATCTCTGAATTACCAAGTTTAGTCTTTGTCTGACCTTCAAACTGTGGTTCTTGTACTTTTAATGAAATAATTGCTGTCAATCCTTCACGAAAATCATCACCATTAATATCAAATTTAAGTTTTTCAAGCATTTTTGATTTGTCTGCATAACTTTTTAATGTTCTTGTCAGAGCTCTTTTGAATCCTGACAGATGAGTTCCTCCTTCAATAGTATTAATATCATTAACATAAGAATGCACATTTTCAGAAAAAGAAGTATTATATTGCATAGCTATTTCAATAGGCACATTATTTTTTTCACCTTCCATATAAATAGGATTATCCATCAGTTTTTCTCTGTTAACATCTAAGTAATCTATAAATTCTATAAGACCTTTTTCTGAGAAAAAAGTATCTTTTAAATAATTACCTTGTTCATCTTTTTCGCGAAGGTCTGTCATTAAGAGAGAAACTCCTTTGTTAAGAAAAGCCAGTTCCCTTAAACGTGCCGAAAGTGTATCATAACTATATGTAGTAGTTGTAAATATAGTATTATCAGGGATAAAGTGAATTTCTGTACCTGTCAGTGTTGTATCTCCTATAATTTTTACATCATACAAAGGTTTACCAAAAGAATATTCCTGAACAAATATTTTGCCGTTTCTATAAACTTTAGCTTCTAATTTATAAGATAAAGCATTTACACAGGATACACCTACTCCATGTAATCCTCCTGATACTTTATATGACCCTTTATCAAACTTGCCACCAGCATGTAAAACGGTCATAACAACTTCTAATGCTGACCTGTGTTCTTTTTCATGCATTTCGGTCGGGATACCTCTTCCATTATCTTTAACAGTTATTGAATTATCCTCATGAATAATCAATTCAATCTTGTCGCAATAACCGGCCAGTGCTTCATCAATAGAATTATCAATTACTTCATTTGCAAGATGATGTAAACCTCTTGTACTTGTATCACCTATAAACATTGCAGGTCTTTTTCTGACAGCTTCCAATCCCTCTAACACGCGAATGCTATCAGCATCGTATTTCTCTGTTACTAAATTTTTTTTATCATTCATATTAAAATAATTATTGTTTTTTTAATTCCACAAATTTAATAATTATTTTATTATAAAAAACATAAATATTGCATTAAAATCACAGATTTATTGACATTTTTTAATATTGTATTAATATAAAAATATAAATATTGTAAAAATGGGACTAACAGGGGAAAGTTGTTACAAAAACAAGAAGCTAGTCAATAAAAAAACTGTTACTAAAAATTTAGTAACAGTTTTTTTTATATAATATTTTGATTTTTATCTATCTGTTAACAATAATTTTGTGAGTATATACATCTTCTTTGTTTTGCAATCTGATAAGATAAATGCCGTTATCTAAATTTTCAAGATTTATCTCTTTTGTATTCAGACCTGTATGAGGATAAATATTTTTCTCTATCAAAGTTTGTCCTAATATGTTCATTACAGATAAATGTATTGGGCTTAAAGAAAGAGAATTGAGTTCTATTTTAACAAATATCTTACCTGTTTTGGTAGGGTTAGGATAAATATTTATATTTGACTGGTTTGTTAATTCTTTTATATTCACGCCTTCTTCTGTTGTAAAAGAAAATTCAGGACTCCATTCTGATGTATCACGACTATGTATTGCTCTTACTCGCCAGTAATATGTTTTTAAACGGGCAAGTCCTCCTATACCTCCTATTTCAATGGTATCAATAGAGCTAGTATCAACAACAGGATTGTTGAAACCTGGTAAAGTATCATATTGTATTTCATAATAGTTTATTCCTGTAATTTCTTCCCATTTTAAACCAGGATTAACCTCTATGTCTGTTGCTCCATCAGCAGGATAAGTAAGATTAGCTTTATCAATTACAGTAAAATACCATACAGATGTCCAATCACTGGTATTGCTACTATTATATTTTGCTCTTACCCTCCAGTAATACTTGGTTCCAAATAAAAGTTCGTTGTTAGAAATCTGTACATAAGGCAAATTATCATCGGCAACAGTAAAACTATATTCAAAACTATTAAAATCTGCAATAGTATCAATTTCAAAATCATAATTTGGCACACCTGCTATAGAATTGCATCTTAAAAATACATCAGGCATCATATCGTCAGCACCATCATAAGGTGCAATAAGTGTTGCATTATTTACTGTTATAAATGTTCTTACTTGAGACCATGCAGATGCATCGCTATTATGTATAGCTCTTACTCTCCAGTAATATTTTGTTCCAAATAAGGACTGGACAGCAAATGCCTGTGTTTCAGGCAAATCACTGCTAACTGAAATAATGTTATATTGTGAACTGTTAAAATTATTTGTAGTATCAACTTCGCAACTATAATATGTTACACCTGTTACAGCATCCCATTTTAATATCAAACTCAATGATTGATTTGTTACACCATCATTTGGATAAATTTGATTTAAAGTATCAATAACTGTAAAGCTTCTTGTTAATGACCATGCAGAAGAATCCGTGCTGTTAAGAGCTTTAACTCTCCAAAAATATTTTTTACCAAATAATAATTCCTGCGTATTTACAGAAGTATTAACTGATATTAATGTATCTGAAAATAAAAATAAAGAGTTTGTATCTAATTCAATCATATAGGAAGTTGCTCCTGATATTGCAGCCCACTCTAATAATACATCCGGCATTTGGTTTGTTGCTAAATCTTCCGGTGATATTAAATTTGGAGAACCCGGCATTGTATCCAAACTGGTAAAAAACCATATTGATGACCATGAACTTGTATCAATATTATGCATGGTTTTTACTCTCCAGTAATACTTGGTTTTAAACAATAGTGTATCAAGGTTTATTTGTGATACATTATCAGTATCTGATATAAGAAGCGTACTGTTAAAATTTAAAGAAGTATCTATTTGTGTAATATAATTTGTTATTCCTGTAATACTATCCCATTTTAATGAAACATCTAACATTTGACCTGTTGCATTATTAACAGGTGAAATCAAACCAACAGTATTAATAACAGTAAAATTTCTTGCTGTTGACCAGTCAGAAGAATCAGTGCTATTAATGGCTTTAACTCTCCAAAAATATTTTTCAGCAAATAATAGTTCCTGTGTATTTACAGAAGTATTAGTTGATGTTAATGTATCTGAAAATTGGAATAAAGAATTTGTATCTATTTCAATCATATAAGAAGTTGCTCCTGATATTGCGGACCATTCTAATAATGTATTTGGCATTTGGTTTATTGCTAAATCTTCCGGTGATATTAAATTTGGAGCATTTGGCATTGTATCCAAAGTAGTAAATGACCATTTTGGTGACCAAAAAGAAGAATCGTTAGTTCCTATAGCTTTCATTCTCCAGTAATATGTTTGTCCAAACAAAAACGTATCAAGAGTTATCTTGCTGTTATTAGACCATATTAAACCTGAATCTAAGGATGTTAAATCTATGGGTGTTGGGAAAAATAATATTTTAAGAGGATTAGGAAAAGAATTGTTTGTATCTAATTCTATTTTATATAAATTAATTCCCAAAACAGGGTCCCAATCTAATAACACATTATTTGGCGACAGTTCTGTTGCTAAATTTTCGGGTAATACTAAATTTGGAGCACTTGGTATTGTATCTATTGTGGCGAAAGACCATACTGATGACCATAAACTGGTGTCAGCACTATGTCTGGCTCTTATTCTCCAGTAATATTTAGTTCCGTATAACAATTGGCTTGAACTCATACCTATAGCAGAACCATTTACAAAGCCAGATATAAGATGCGTGCTGTTAAAATTTATGATAGTATCAATTTGATAATCATAATTTGTTAATCCTGTAATGCTATACCATGTTAATAATGCATTTGGTAACTGATATTTGGCACCATTATCAGGTAATTCTAAGGCAACGGTATTAATGACAGTAAAATTTCTTACTGCTGACCAATAAGAAGAATCGCTGTCATCTATAGCTTTAACTCTCCAAAAATACTTTTCACCAAATAAAAGTTCATGAGCATTAACAGTAGTTACTGCTGATGTAAGTATTATCGGATTAATGAACAAAGAATTTGTATCTATTTGAATTTTATAATACAATCCAAAGTCGCCTGTTACCGGCTCCCAATTCAGTAATACATTTGGCATTTGGTCAACTGCCGAATTGCTTGGCGACACCAAACTTGGTGTATAAATCCTTGTCTGTGCTAAAATTCCTGAAACAACTAAAACAAACATAAAAACAAAAAATATTTTTTTCATATTATTAATTTATTATTAAAAAATATTATTATTCATTTTAGTCAATAAAAAAACTGTTACTAAAAATTTAGTAACAGTTTTTTTTATATAATATTTTGATTTTTATCTATCTGTTAACAATAATTTTGTGAGTATATACATCTTCTTTGTTTTGCAATCTGATAAGATAAATGCCGTTATCTAAATTTTCAAGATTTATCTCTTTTGTATTCAGACCTGTATGAGGATAAATATTTTTCTCTATCAAAGTTTGTCCTAATATGTTCATTACAGATAAATGTATTGGGCTTAAAGAAAGAGAATTGAGTTCTATTTTAACAAATATCTTACCTGTTTTGGTAGGGTTAGGATAAATATTTATATTTGACTGGTTTGTTAATTCTTTTATATTCACGCCTTCTTCTGTTGTAAAAGAAAATTCAGGACTCCATTCTGATGTATCACGACTATGTATTGCTCTTACTCGCCAGTAATATGTTTTTAAACGGGCAAGTCCTCCTATACCTCCTATTTCAATGGTATCAATAGAGCTAGTATCAACAACAGGATTGTTGAAACCTGGTAAAGTATCATATTGTATTTCATAATAGTTTATTCCTGTAATTTCTTCCCATTTTAAACCAGGATTAACCTCTATGTCTGTTGCTCCATCAGCAGGATAAGTAAGATTAGCTTTATCAATTACAGTAAAATACCATACAGATGTCCAATCACTGGTATTGCTACTATTATATTTTGCTCTTACCCTCCAGTAATACTTGGTTCCAAATAAAAGTTCGTTGTTAGAAATCTGTACATAAGGCAAATTATCATCGGCAACAGTAAAACTATATTCAAAACTATTAAAATCTGCAATAGTATCAATTTCAAAATCATAATTTGGCACACCTGCTATAGAATTGCATCTTAAAAATACATCAGGCATCATATCGTCAGCACCATCATAAGGTGCAATAAGTGTTGCATTATTTACTGTTATAAATGTTCTTACTTGAGACCATGCAGATGCATCGCTATTATGTATAGCTCTTACTCTCCAGTAATATTTTGTTCCAAATAAGGACTGGACAGCAAATGCCTGTGTTTCAGGCAAATCACTGCTAACTGAAATAATGTTATATTGTGAACTGTTAAAATTATTTGTAGTATCAACTTCGCAACTATAATATGTTACACCTGTTACAGCATCCCATTTTAATATCAAACTCAATGATTGATTTGTTACACCATCATTTGGATAAATTTGATTTAAAGTATCAATAACTGTAAAGCTTCTTGTTAATGACCATGCAGAAGAATCCGTGCTGTTAAGAGCTTTAACTCTCCAAAAATATTTTTTACCAAATAATAATTCCTGCGTATTTACAGAAGTATTAACTGATATTAATGTATCTGAAAATAAAAATAAAGAGTTTGTATCTAATTCAATCATATAGGAAGTTGCTCCTGATATTGCAGCCCACTCTAATAATACATCCGGCATTTGGTTTGTTGCTAAATCTTCCGGTGATATTAAATTTGGAGAACCCGGCATTGTATCCAAACTGGTAAAAAACCATATTGATGACCATGAACTTGTATCAATATTATGCATGGTTTTTACTCTCCAGTAATACTTGGTTTTAAACAATAGTGTATCAAGGTTTATTTGTGATACATTATCAGTATCTGATATAAGAAGCGTACTGTTAAAATTTAAAGAAGTATCTATTTGTGTAATATAATTTGTTATTCCTGTAATACTATCCCATTTTAATGAAACATCTAACATTTGACCTGTTGCATTATTAACAGGTGAAATCAAACCAACAGTATTAATAACAGTAAAATTTCTTGCTGTTGACCAGTCAGAAGAATCAGTGCTATTAATGGCTTTAACTCTCCAAAAATATTTTTCAGCAAATAATAGTTCCTGTGTATTTACAGAAGTATTAGTTGATGTTAATGTATCTGAAAATTGGAATAAAGAATTTGTATCTATTTCAATCATATAAGAAGTTGCTCCTGATATTGCGGACCATTCTAATAATGTATTTGGCATTTGGTTTATTGCTAAATCTTCCGGTGATATTAAATTTGGAGCATTTGGCATTGTATCCAAAGTAGTAAATGACCATTTTGGTGACCAAAAAGAAGAATCGTTAGTTCCTATAGCTTTCATTCTCCAGTAATATGTTTGTCCAAACAAAAACGTATCAAGAGTTATCTTGCTGTTATTAGACCATATTAAACCTGAATCTAAGGATGTTAAATCTATGGGTGTTGGGAAAAATAATATTTTAAGAGGATTAGGAAAAGAATTGTTTGTATCTAATTCTATTTTATATAAATTAATTCCCAAAACAGGGTCCCAATCTAATAACACATTATTTGGCGACAGTTCTGTTGCTAAATTTTCGGGTAATACTAAATTTGGAGCACTTGGTATTGTATCTATTGTGGCGAAAGACCATACTGATGACCATAAACTGGTGTCAGCACTATGTCTGGCTCTTATTCTCCAGTAATATTTAGTCCCGTATAACAATTGGCTTGAACTCATGCTTGGAGCAGAACTGCTTACAGAGCCAGATATAAGATAAGTGCTGTTAAAGTTCATAATAGTATCAATTTGATAATCATAATTTGTTAATCCTGTAATACTATGCCATTGTAGTAATACATTTAGTAACTGGCATTTGGCACCATTATCAGGTAAATTTAAAGTAACAATATTAATAACAGTAAAATTTCTTACTGCTGACCAATTAGAAGAATCGCTGTCGTCTATAGCTTTAACTCTCCAAAAATATTTTTTACCAAATAAAAGTTCATGAGCATTAACAGTAGTTACTGCTGATGTAAGTGTTACCGGGTTGGCAAATGAATCAGTTATAGCTATTTGAATTTTATAATACAATCCAAAGTCGCCTGTTACCGGCTCCCAGTTCAGTAATGCATTTGGCATTTGGTTAACTGCCGAATTACTTGGCGATACCAAACTTGGTGCATAAGTCCTTGTCTGTGCTAAAATTCCTGAAACAACCAAAGCAAATGCGAAAACAAAAAATATTTTTTTCATATTCTTAATTTATTATTATAAAAAATTAGAAATTATTTTATTTAAAAACTATAAATTTAGCAGAAACTTTTTCTTTTTCTGCAATCAATTGAACAAAGTATGTCCCGGAATAAAAAGAATTACAATCTATTATAAACTTATGATTACCAGACGGTTGATTGGATAAGTCAATTGATTTTATAATTCTGCCTGTTATATCATAAATATTAATCATTATATTACTGCTCTTATTCAGATTATATTCAATATTCATATTATCTGTTACAGGATTAGGGTATATTTTTAATTCAGATTTAGCTATTGCTACAGGATTATCAGGTTCTTTTATTCCGACATAATCCAGACATTCAAATATTCCCCGTCCATGAGTGCCAATATAAACAGCTCCATAATTAGTAATTCCCGGGAAGTTGTTAATTTGTTGTCCCATCATATAGACCGGAACTCTTGCCATATATTCATTATCTTCTGCCCATGTTGGATAAGAATAATTTATATTTTGAGTAGTAAATACACCATATTCTGTTCCTAAAATTACAGTATTTGAATTATACATAGGAATTACAGAAGCATAAACAGGCATTCTTGGTAATGCATTAGTTCCGCTTCCTTGTTTTGAAGAAAAAATAGGCAAAGAGTCCAATACATTAGTAGATTCATAAACGTAATTAGTATTACCATAATTGCCGAGTGTAACAATAATATGATTATTATCATTAGGATCTATAGCAATAGAAGTAACTGCCTGATAGCTAAATGTTTTTAATAATTTTGTTTCAATAGCGCAGGAAGAGCTGGTAACATCAGAGTTTGAGAAGTCATAAGACAAAGCAAGGTTTGACATTCTGTATAATTTTCCTCCGTTAGTGCCAACAAAGAGATAGTTTCCGTTTTTGGAATAAGACATTGTTTGCACGGCTCCTGTAAATTCAGATATTTTATACCATTCGGGTATTTTTGAGAAGTCCAAAGCTTGTTTAGTCATCCATACACCTCCATTTATGCCAAGAAAAAATTTGGACTGAATAATATCCTGAATTTTTATAGAATCTCCTGTATAAAGAGGTGATTGAAGAACATATTCAAAAGGATAGTTGTTGTTATTACTTTTTACTATAATAGTATCTCCCGCAGCATATTGATTTGTATCAGCCAAAAAAGTTACAGAATCAGTGCTGTGAATATCATTAATACTCTCCCAAAATACAATAGGAGTAACAAAACATGCCTCAATATTAGAATTTATCATTCTTTGGCTATAAAATGCAGCCACTAGATTTCCGTCGTTATCAATAGTATAAGGACCTTGGAAATTATTACCTAAATCAGGGGATCGGCTTGCTTCACCATAATAAATTGAAGCGAATAACACTTCCGGATTGATTAAAGAAAAGGCACAATATCCGCCATCTCCTCCCATAATATGTTTTCCATTCATAGGAGTATTACCTTTTCTGTCAATAAGTATAGTTCCGTTGTCTTGTGTGCCGCCCATTACAGAGCCATCACCTCCATATGCTACTGTATAAAACTGAACAGTATTATAATTTCTGTTTAAAGTATGGAATGTTTCTCCGCCATCAGTAGATTGTGATACTCCGCCATCACTTCCGGTATAAATTATGTCAGGATTTTCAGGATGAAAAACATATTTATGATGGTCGGCATGGATATAATGAATATCTGTAGGTTCTAAGAACCACAGTGTTTTATTTGTCCATGTTCCTCCCTGATTCCATTCCCACATATCAATACCACCAAGGATAATTTTATCGCGATTGTTTGGAAATACAACTATTTCATTATCATAATGTCCTTGATTTCTAAATGGCTGGAAGTCATCTGAGCCACCAGGACCAATAATTTCCCATGTTTCTCCTTTATCTGTAGATCTATAGATATTTTTTATTTCGCCATTTGTTTTTGCAGCGCTGGCATATATATAGTTAGGGTCAGACGGAGCTATTGCAAATTCAATTCTGCTAACACCTGTTGCACCTGGAATATTTTTTTCATCAAAAGTGCCGAGTTCTCCATTAGTAGAGATATAACATTTATTATTTATACAAGCAAGGACGCTTCTGTCAGAAGCCACTTCAACATCATAAGTTTTACCATTATTAGGATGTCCCGGGGCTAATTCCACAGGATTTGTCCATGTTTCTCCCTGATCGTCAGATACTTTTAAGCCACTATTTGTTGCGGCATATACTCTTTCAGAAACAGGGTCGCATGCTAATTCATATACAAAAGCCCATTTAACAGAAGTGCTGTTTGGGGTAGGTTTTGTAGAAGGCAAAAATTCAAATGTCTCTCCATCTGTTGATTTATACATTCCCTGTCCAATAAAACTTGTGCTGCCATTAGCACCACCAGTAACAACGCCAAAACCTTCTCCTGTGCCAACATAAATAATTCCACTAGGGGATTGTGTAATACAAGAGATAGCAAGATTTTGTGCCATATCATTAACTGGCACCCACGAACTACCTCCTGTAGTTGATTTCCATAATCCGCCACTTACACCACCGGCATACATAATATTTGGATTATTTCTGTCAATAAGTATTGCTCTTGTTCTGCCTCCAACATTATCAGGTCCAACTTCTGCCCAATTAAGACCTATAGCAGTTTTTGTTTTTGCTAATTTATTTACCTGTGCTCTGGCATTTAATACATCTTGCGAATTAATTTCTCCTGTTATCTTATTATTTCTAATTGAAGCCAAATATTCAATAGCTCCTTTTATACCTTGTTGTTTTTGAATATTATCTTTACGGGGTATATATTTTTGCGTTTTAAATATACCTGAGGAAGTAATAATAAAAGTAATACTTACAAAAGATAAAACTATTAAACTTAAGAATAAATTTTTGTTTCTCATATTGCTTATTTTATTATAATTAAACATTCTGTATTTTAAAAATACAAATATATAAAAAATAATTTAATATAAAACCATTAAACAATATTTTTTTATTTTTATCAAACTTTTACCACATTGTATTACACTATGAAACAAAATTTGAGACATTTTTTAGAATAATTGGGTTAATTGGGATTTTGCTAATTGATATATTTATTATTTATTATATCTTTTCCCAAAATGAAAGCTAAAATAAACAGACAGGAATATATTATTATTAGTATTAAAAGCCATAATTGGAATAGATTTTGGATATGCATCAATAATAGCACCAACTTCAAGGGCTTTAATATTTTTGTTGTATAAGCCATACTCAAAGTTAAATCCAACTTTTCCATAAATTCCCGGATAGACACTCATTTTGTCCAGTCCCTTAGTAAAAGCTGCTCTGCCACATATATTTTCCATAAAATGTTTGTTAGGGTCAAATCTTTCTGTGGTGATATCATAGTCAGAAGCGGATGAAAAATCCAAAGTATAAATACTCAAATAAACAGGTTTTGTTAATCCCAAAGATATGCCTCCATAATAGAAATACCTTACTTCAACTCCACCCCAGTAAGGTTTGGTATTTATTATTTTTTGAATTCCAATGCCTGTCCTTATATTAAATAATTCATTTAACTTACCATAGACATAACTTTTAGAATTGTCAAAATAAGGATTTATAGTTTTTGTTTCTTTGGGATGTTTTGTTTTTACAAGTTCAATCTCAAGCATTTTTTTTTTAAACCCTGTTAAATGCTTACCTTTTCTGAAAGTAAATCCCCATCCGGCAGAATGGATAACAAAAGCTGCACTATATTCTTTATAGTATAAAACTTTTACCTGCTCAATGCTTGTTGTATCCTGAGAATAAGAATAAAAGCAAAAACAAAGAAGAATAGATATTAATAATAGTTTTATATTTATACTTATATTTCGCATTATTTGTAATTAATTATCTGCCTAAGGACGAATAATTTATAAAGATAAAAAAAAATTACAAATCAAAGATTATAATCACTTATAATAAAAAAATAAAAATCAATCAGATGCCTGACCCATAGATTTTATTTTTGAATATTAGCATTATGTGCTCCTGAATAAGCATAGGCAGGACATGGTGGCTCTCTTGTTATTCTGTTTGTCCTGCATGAAGATAAAAACATAGTTAATAAAAATAATACTGTAACAAACAATAATAAAACTTTTTTCATAATTTTACTTCAAAATTTAAGTTCTTTATAGATAATCAAAAAATTTTTGCAAATTTAGTTTTTATTTTATAAATAATAAAAAAAAATATCAATTATTTATAAATATTAAAGTTTAAATTTATATAAACATCTGATATACAAGGATAAACAAAAAAAAATATTTTTGAAAAAAATTATTTACATATTATTCATTCTGCTTTTTTGTTTTGTTTTTAAATTAAATGCGCAAAACTATACTTTATCATTAGAAAACAATAGTGATAAAGACAATAAAATGATTAAGAAATTAAATTATAAAAAGCATTTTTATACTAAAACAGAAAGAGAAAAAGAAATAAAAAATATTTTATTTTGGCTTTACAATAATTCATATATAACTGCAAGATTTGACAGTATTATTGAAGATTCATTAAATTTATCTGCATATCTGTTTGTCGGAAACAAATATACATTAGCATCTGTTAATAAAGGAAATGTTGATAAGACATTACTTAGTGAAGTTGGCTATAAAGAAAATTTTTATTCACCTAAAGCAGGCAAAGTTTTTCAATATAAAGAGATACGAACTTTAATTGAAAAAATACTTATTTTTTGTGAAAACAATGGCTATCCTTTTGCTTTAATTAAATTAGACAGCATAAGCATTGATTCAAACTGTTTACAGGCAAGTTTAAATCTTAATAAAAATCTTAAAATTAATATTGACAGCATTATTATTAAAGGAAATGCAAAAATTTCTAATACCTATCTTTACTCTTATTTAGGAATAAAACCAAAAAATATTTATAATGAATCAAAAATAAACAAAATAAATACCAGATTAAAAGAATTACAATTTGTTAAAAAAACAAAACCCATTGATATAATATTTGTAAAAAATGATGCAAAAATTTTGCTTTATATAGATAAAAAAAATGTTAGCCAGTTTAATGGCATTTTAGGTGTTTTACCTAATAATAGGACAGGAAAAATTTTGCTAAATGGTGATGTTCATTTAAAATTGCTCAATTCATTTGGAAAAGGAGAACTAATTGATTTTAACTGGCGTAAAATAGAACAAAACACTCAAAACTTAAAAACTAATTTTGTCTTGCCTTTTATCTTATCTACTCCTTTTGGCATTGACTTTAAATTTTCTATTTACAAAAAAGATACTTCTTATCTTAATATAAATTCTAATATTGGTATTCAGTATTTATTTAAAGGGAATAATTATATAAAAGTTTTTTTAGACAATCGTAAATCTTCATTAGTTAGCACTACGGGATTGAAAAATATAACTGTGCTACCTTCTTATGCTGATATTTCGACAATGTTTTACGGCTTAGAACTAAATAATGAAAAACTTGACTATGGTCTCAACCCAAGAAAAGGTTATCAAATAAAACTCTCGGCAGCTGCAGGGAATAAAAATATTAAAAAAAATGATAAAATAAACCCTGATATATATGACAAATTAAAATTATCAACAACACAATATAAAATAGAATCTGATTTTGGTGTGTTTTTACCTTTGTTTCAAAAAAATACAATCTTTATTAATATAAAAAGTGCAATTATTGATAATCCAAATCTTTTTGAAAATGAACTTTACAGAATCGGAGGATTAAAAACACTTAGAGGTTTTGACGAAGAATCTATTAATGCTTCATTATATTCAATTTTAAATATTGAATACAGATATCTGTTAGAACAAAATTCTTACATATATCTTTTTTGGAATGGGGCATATTATGAAAACAAATCTGTTAATCCGCCTGAAGTGAGTTGCGACAGACCTTATGGCTTTGGTGCTGGAATTAGTTTTGAAACAAAAATAGGGATATTCTCTATTAATTATGCTCTTGGAAAACAATTTAATAACCCTATATATTTCAAATCTGCAAAAATCCATTTTGGGGTGGTTAATTATTTTTAAAATTTTATGTAAGTTTGTAATTGCTAATTTTTAATTTTTTAACTGAATTTTCTTGAAATATAAAAATATTAAAACAAATGAAAAAAATATATTTATCAGTCATCATTTATTTAATTTTTGGTTGTCAATCTTTTGCACAGACAGCAGACAAACAACAGTCGTCAATGCATGAAAGAATTAACAGAGTAAAAAATGCGACAGTACAAATTATTGTAAACGGAGAAGTTGCAGGAACCGGCTTTGTTATATCTGAAGATGGCTTGATAGCAACATGCTTTAATGTTGTTAAGAACAAACAAACTTCATTTCATAAAATAGACATTACAAATGGCACAATAGATAATACGAACAATGCCGGAGCCAAAATATCATCATCAATTGAAGTTAAATTTTATGACGGGACAAAACTCTCTGCCAAGGTCTCTAAATATTTGAATACGCAAGAAAAAATTCATAAAGCATACACAAAAGATTATTGCATATTAAAAATAAAATCTTTAAAAAAGTTTAAATTTCTTGCTCTTGGCAGTTTCGCCGATGCTTATGAAGGAGCAAATTTATATCTGTCAGGATTTCCTGCCGGCATTGACCAGCCGATTGTCTCTGTTGGAATGTTATCAACAAAATATGTTAATACTAATTATATTGTATATCAGGATTCTGTAAAAACAGCATGGATTGATATACCTACAAACAAAGGAAATTCAGGTAGTCCTGTAATACTTATGGGTAAAGAGCCAAAAGATGATAAAGTTATAGGTATTGCATCTTTTGAATTATCTCCATACAGTAAAATAACTAAGGACTTAGAGAATCATATAAAGACCATACCTCAGGGACTTAAACTGTTTGGACTAGATATTAAAAAGTTTTATACAATTATAAGTGAATCAGTATCCTCTAACTCTGTTGGTGTTAGTGGCTGTATATCAATAGATTATATAAAAAGTGCATTAGACACAAAATTATAAAATTAAGTTTACTTTTTTTTATTCGTTTTTACACTTTTTGTGTAAACCTATTTCAGGACGAGACACTTTTTTAGCTAACAAAATTGTTTTTTAATCATTTTCTTTTTATAGTATGTTTGAATTTTAATACCGCAAAGTTTAATTCTATTGTTGTTTCGGTTTCATTTAAACTAAGGTCGTCATCGAAAATTTCGGTAATGATTTCACCGCTTTTTCGCATGATGTCCTTCTTTTTCTGTTCATCAGTCACATTTGACAACTCTTTTATATTTCTTGAAAGATTTTTAATCTTTGCAAATGTTTCAATGATGGCAAGGGTTGTTTGCGTTGCTCTTTTACTTTTAAGAATAGTTGCGAGCATATATAAACCTTTTTCGGTAAATGCCTTTGGTGGTTGAGGGAAAAATTTTATTTTTGCAAGGTTATCAAAATTTTTGATAACCTCCTGTTTCTCGTCATTAGTGAGTATAAATATATATCCTTTAGGAAATTTGTCGGGATTATTTTTGACCGCTTGATTTATCTCTCTTGTTTCAACAGAATATAGAGCTGCCACATCACTGTCCAGAATGGTTTTTTTCCCTCTAATCTCAATAATCTTTTTTCCGACTTCCTCAAATTTTACGATAGTATTCATCTTTGTTATGTATTATAATTTTAGGTGGATTTTAAAAATTAACTTAGCTGAAATCGCTTTCGGCTAAGTTCATTTTTTTACTTCTTAATAGAGGAAATTGCAGAGCCTGCCTGTCTGCCGTGCCAACGGCACAGGTAGATTAATCAATTTTCTTAAATCAGTGTAAATATACAACATTTAAACGATAATTATAATAATATTAAATTTTTGTTTTTTTATCATGATTATTATAATAACCCAAGTTATGATATATAAACGAAAATTATTTGTATCAGAAAAATAAAAATAAATAAACTGATACTGTAATACTTTATTTTATTTATATTTGCTAAACAAAAAAATTAACTAATATGGAAGCATTATACATTATAACAGGTTTAGTCATTGGATTTTTCATCACATGGGTTTTTACAAAAAATAAATTATCTATCCTTAATAAAGAAAAAACTAATCTTGATAAAGAAAAAAGCATATTTCAAAATGAACGGGATAATTTGAAAGAAAATAAAGAAAACTTAGAAACAGATTTAGAAAAAGAGCAAAATTACTCAGCAGATTTAAGAGTTCGGTTAGGGAAAAAAGAAACAGAAAATGAAAATATTCAGGACAAACTTAATACACAAAAAAAAGAGTTAGAAGAGATACAAAAAAAATTTACTGTTGAATTTCAAAATATCGCGAATAATATATTAAAACAAAACTCAAAAGAATTTACAAATCTTAATCAGGAAAAAATTGGTAATATTTTAAATCCTTTAAAAGAACGAATTAAGGAATTTTCAGAAAAAGTAGAAAAGACACATAACGAAGGGAGAATAAACAGTGCCAGCTTAAAAACAAAGATAGAAGATTTATCTAAAAACAATGAAAAATTAAGTAAAGAAGCTAATAATTTGGCTAAAGCATTAAAAGGAGAATCTAAAACTCAGGGTGATTGGGGTGAAATGATTTTAGACAGGACGTTGGAGATGTCCGGTTTAGAAAAAAGTATAGAATATAAAAAACAAGAATCTATAAGAAACAAACAAGGCGTTTTAATTCGTCCTGATGTTATTATTCTTTTGCCTGAAAACAGAAATATTATTGTTGACTCAAAGGTCTCATTAAACGCTTACAATGATTATGTAAATACAAATAATTTAGAAGAGAAAAAAATACATTTAAAAAAACATATTGAATCAATAAAAAATCATGTAAAAGAATTGAGTAAAGCAAACTATCAAAATACTGTTGAAAATTCTCTTGATTTTGTTCTTATGTTTTTGCCTATTGCTCCTTCTCTTGATATTGCTCTGCAAAATGAAAATGATTTGCTTAAATTTGCATATAATAAAAAAGTAATTATTGTAACTCCTTTTACATTGCTTGCAACTCTTAAAACTATTGAATCATTATGGAGACAAGAGAAACAAAATAAAAATGCAATAAAAATAGCCCAGCAAGCAGGTGATATGTATGACAAATTTGTTTCGTTTTTAGAAGATTTTAAAAAAGTTGGAGACCAGATTAAAACTGTGCAGGGAACTTATGATAAAGCAGAAAATAAACTATCGTCAGGAACAGGCAATCTTATTAAAAGATCTGAAAACATTAAACAATTAGGGGCAAAAACATCTAAAATATTGCCTAACCAATTTACAACAACAAGAGAAATAAACTTTATTGAAGGAAAAAATGAAAATTAAACTTTATTTATTTTTCTTTATTATATCATCTCTATTTATTGGTTGTTCTATAACACAGATAAGTAATCAAAACTTGTCTTATATCTATGAGACCAAATTAAATTTGCCAACAGCCCAATATATTGTATTTCATAAATCCGATACCTGTTCAACATTATATTACAAGATAAATACTTCAAATTTTCTTTATACAAAACCCGCGGGTGAAGATAAATACTTCGCTAATATTAAACTAAAATATGAACTATTTGAATCTTTTGAATCCAAACAAATTATTGACAGCAACTCTGTAAACATAAAAGACAGCACCAATTATAAATTAAATTATGTAATCCTTGACAGTTTAAACTTTAAAGCCATTTACAATAAAAATTATCTGTTAAAAATTATTTTAACTGATATAAATAAAAAAACATCATCAAATACATTTATAAATATCTCAAAAGGCAATTATTTTAATCGTCAAAATTTTATTGTAAAAACAGTTGATGACTCACCATTATTTTCTTATACCATTGATAAATATACTAAATTTAAAATCACTTACAGAGATACTGCAAGCAAAAAATTATATGTAAATTATTACAACAGAACTTTCCCTATTGCCCTTCCACCTTTTGCTTTATCTTTTGAACCACCACATTTTGTTTACAAAGCTGACAGCACTTTTATTATTGATTTAAGTAAAGGAAAAACAAATATCATTAATTTATCAAAACAAGGATTCTATCATTTCAGAACAGATACAACTGTTAGATACGGATTAACACTTTTTAGATTTTATAATGGTTTTCCAAAAACAAGAACACCAAAACATTTGTTGGAACCACTTAGATATCTTACAACACAAAAAGAATATAACAAATTTATCTCTTCAAGAAACAAAAAACTTGCTGTTGATAACTTTTGGATTGAAAACTCTGGGAATCCTGACCGTGCAACAAAAATGATTAAAAAATTTTACAACAGAGTTCAGGATGCTAACATATTATTTTCGTCTTATCTGGAAGGATGGAAAACTGATAAAGGAATTATTTATATAATTTACGGACCACCAAATGTAGTTTATAAAACTTCTGATACAGAGACATGGATATATGGCGTAGCAGGTAATATGAGGTCAATAAACTTTAATTTTATTAAAATTGATAACCCTTTTGCTGATAATGACTACTTTCTAAACAGAGTGCCTGCACTTAAAGATAGCTGGTATAAAGCTGTTGAAATATGGAGAAGATAATTTTACAAGTATGAGTCCACTCCGAAAAGTCAAAATTGTGTCATTCCGAATTTAGTTCGGAATCTCTAATTTCAATAATATCAAAAGATGCTGAAACAAGTTCAGCATGACAAATAAGTAAATATCTACTTTTCGGAGCGGACTCAAGATTAATAACATCAAAATAAATAATAAATTTTAAAAAAATATATACATTGAAAAAAACAAATATCATCTTTGGCATAAGACCTGTAATTGAGATAATAAAATCAGGAAGAGAAATTGACAAATTACTTATACAAAAAGGGCTGAAAAGCAGAAACTTTTTTGATTTAAATTTTTTGATACAGAAATATAAAATTCCTTGTCAATATGTTCCTGTTGAGAAATTAAACAATATAACACCAAAAAATCATCAGGGTGTAATTGGATTTATATCAGAAATAGAATATCAACATATTGAAAACATATTACCTTTTGTATATGAACAAGGCAAAAATCCTCTGATATTAATTCTTGACAGAATTACAGATGTTAGAAACATGGGAGCAATAGCAAGAACATCTGAGTGTGCCAATGTTGATGCCATTATAGTTCCAACAAAAGAAACAGCACAAATAAACGCTGATGCCATAAAAACCTCTGCCGGAGCTTTAGCCAAAATACCTGTATGCAGAGAAGATAATCTTATACATACTTTTAACTTCTTGAAAAACAGCGGATTACAAATTATTGCCTGTACTGAAAAATCTGACGTATATTACAACACTATTGATTTTACAATACCAACAGCTATAATCATTGGCTCTGAAAAAGATGGAATATCTCAAAAATATTTGAGAGTATCTGACAATATTGTAAAAATACCAATATTAGGAAAGATAGAATCGTTAAATGTTTCAGTAGCAACAGGAATAATACTTTATGAAGCTATAAGACAAAGGGCTAAACATTAATTAGTGTTTGTTCATAATGTCAGATTTCTTTGTTATGCTTGTCTTTCAAATCAGTCATTTACAAAAGTAAACTCCTGATTTTCAAGACTGCGCAAGCCTCGAACTCGAACATTCTGAACTAAACACTTACTTTATAGACAGACATTAATTGGTGTCTGTTCGTAATATCAAAACTTATCAGTCGGGCGACTGACCGATACTTCAACAACCCTGAAACAAGTTCAGGATGACGTTGTTCGGCACAAGTGTGTCCATCAGGCAATTGCCTGATAAAATCGTAATTCTCTTTGGGCATGGTTATTGAGCAAAGCCGAAATATAGATGTTTCATTATAACATTTCTCCCACAAATTTTACCGAAGAACCAATATTTTTTACTTTATTTATAATTTTTTTATATTTTTGTATTTTGTATCAGTTACGATAAACCCCGTAGGATATATCCTACGGGGTAAATGCCGTCAGGTCAGGCAATTGCCTGACGGAATTTACAATTGAATGACTGACCTGTAAAACACTATTACGATAAGTAATTATAGCAATTTTTTCAATTCCTGAAATTTTGATATTTTTGATTAAATAATAAAAAGTTAAGAAATGGATATAAAAATACTTGCTCAGGAAATAAAACAACACTTAAATATACATTTGGACGGAAATGTTTCAGATATTGTTTTTTTTGGGTCTCAAATTAAAGGAAACTCTAAACCTGACTCTGATTATGATGTGTTAATTGTACTAAAAAGCAATTACAATAGAAAAATAAAACGGTTAATTAACGATTTGTGCTATGACTTTGATTTAAAATATGACATTTTTCTTGATACACAAATAATTTCTGAAAATGAATTAAAAGTTGGATTAAGAGGTAAGCATCCGATATTTAAAACAGCATTAAAGGAAGGACTCCACGCATGATTAATGATAAAGATAGACAAGTCCTGATTGAATATCGTCTCAATCAGGCAAAAAAGGTAATATTAGAGGTTGAACAATTAATAGCTGCTGATTTATTAACAGTTGCTGTAAATAGAATCTATTATGGCATATTTTATTGTTTAAATGCACTTGCTCTTAAATATAATTTCCAATCTTCAAAGCATTTACAATTAATTGGTTGGTTTAATAAGACATTTATCAAATCGGGATTGATAGAAAATAAATTTGGCAAGATTTTGCGTGATGCTTTTAAAAATAGAACTGATGGAGATTATGCTCCATTTATAGAATTTAGTAAATCCGATGTAATTGATATGCAAAAAGATATGAAAAAATTTATTGAAAGAATAGAATCTTTTATAAAAAAATTAAGATAAACCTCCGTTTATCGCGGTTTGTATCCTGATTTAGTCAGAATTTTTTGTGCATCATTTTCAGACATTAAATTTTTAAGAGATACTTGTTTATTGTTTTTCATATAAGAGCGAACTATCTGCCATCCAATCCAGCAACCTGTTCTTGAAGGTGAATCTTGTGAAAAAGACGAGGTAAAAGGTCCGTCAGATATAAATTTGTCAAACACTTTCTTATCAGTAGAATATAAGACCTCTTTATTTATAAAAAAAGCCCAGATATTAGGTTCGTTTTTTTTAACCCATTCAAGTTGAGACCATGTATATCCTATCTTTATTGAATCAGGCGTATTGCTCGTCATAGCATCAACAAAATATAATATTTTCCCTTTATAAATAATTTTATCCAAAAAAGTTCTGTCAGCACTATTGGCAGAGATGTTTGCTTTTGCTATCTCTTTCATACAATCACTCACTATAAACTCTCTTTGCATCCTGTATCTTTTATATAACGGAATCCCTGTTACAGAATAAAATTTGGAATTTTTTCCAAGATATAAATCCAATGAAATAATCAACACGGTATCAGCAAATATAATCGGAGATTCATATTCCAAACCGGATATATAAGTATAAACTCCCGGCATTTTTTTATCAGGAAAATAATATTTATAATGTTTAAAAGCTAATGTTAACTGCTTTTCCAAATCATTAAGATTTGGATATTTTTTAATACAACTTTTATAAATAGTAACAATTCCAGGGTCTGTAATATATTCTCTAATCTGAATTAAATTTAGTGTATCATTTAAATCCCCATTAAGGAAAAAACCAAAATTTTTAGCATTGGAATGCAATTCCTGTTTTAAATTATTAATATCAACATTAAACAAAAACTTTTCATATCTGTTTATCTTAACATCTACACCTTTGACTTTGGAAATATCTTTTTCTAACTTATTTTTATTATAATTGCAGGAAGTTACGATAAAAACAGACAATAATAAAATTATATATATTTTTTTTTTCATAAACAAAATTTTTACTATTATTGCATTAAATTTAACAAACTATTTAATAATTAATTCAAATTCAAAAATATGAAAAAAACATCAATAATACTCACAGTTTTTTTAATATTATTTTTTGTTACAAACTCAGGTTTTGCTCAAAACACAAAAGCATTTCGTTTTGGGCTAAAAGGTTGCCCAACTCTTACATGGCTAAAACCCGATGTAAAAATAAATAGCCAGCAAGCTGCTACTTTGCCTACAGACACAAAAGAATATACATCAGAAGGTATGATTTTTGGATTCTCTTATGGATTTATGGGAGAATTTACTTTGGCAGATAATTATTCTTTTGTAACAGGAATTGATATTACATATAATGGCGGAAAATTAAAATATCCGCATACACAAAACATAAATGATACTATCCCGACTTTTGGAACTATGAACAGAAAATATGTTGTTAAATATATTGAAATACCTTTAATGTTAAAAATGAAAACCAACGAAATTGGCTATATTACTTATTTTGGTCAGTTTGGCTTTGGAACTTCATTTAATTTAAGCGCAAAAGCAAATGATGATTTTGTATATAAAACTACAGGTGATAACGAAACTATCACTGATCCGGATGTTGACGTAAAAGATGATGTGAGATTCTTAAAAGAATCATTGATTATTGGACTTGGTATTGAATATTCTCTTGGAGGAACAACATCTGTAATAGCAGGTATAAACTTTAATAATGGTTTTTCTAATATTCTAAAAGGGAAAAATGATATAAATTCAGAAATAGAAGAAAAAGCAATATCTAATTATTTGGAAATAAATGTTGGAATCTTGTTTTAATAATTTTGACTATTTCTAAGGGTTTGTTAAAAAACAACCTATCAGTCAGTTGTTCTGCTCGTAAGACAGAGTTTTAATTTTGTTTCAATCACTTTTATCTTATCTTCAGCATCTTTTCTTTTCTTTTGTTCTATTTCAACAATTTTTTTAGGAGCATTTTTTATAAATTTTTCATTCTCAAGTTTTTTAGTTACAGAATTTAAAAATGCTTTTGTATATTTCAATTTTTCTTCCAGCATTTTAATTTCTGTTTCTGTATTATCTGATTTTTCAAAAGGAATATAAAATTCTGTTAAGTTGACTATAAAAGATATGGCATTTTCAATTTTTTTATTAACATAGTCAAAATGTTTTATATTACAAAGTTTAGCTACAACTTCATCAAATTTTGTATCCGGCTGTTCATCATTATTTTTTTTAATAAAAAAGTCAATTGGACTTTTAAAAGATATATTTTTTTCTTTTCTAACATTTCTTATTGCAATAACAACTTCTTTGGCATATTCAAATTGTTTAATAATTTCCGTGCTAAAATTTTCAGATTTTGGAAGCAGAGATATTATAATACAGTCATTTTCGTTTCTTTTTTTTATTAAATGCCATATTTCTTCAGTGATAAAAGGCATAAAAGGATGAAGAATTTTTAATGTTTTTTCAAAAAATACTATTGTTGCATCATAAGTTGTTTTGTCTATTGACTGTTGATAAGCAGGTTTTATAATTTCAAGATACCATGAGCAGAAGTCGTTCCAGAAAAACTTATAAACACACATTAAAGCGTCAGATAAACGATATTTAGAAAAAAAATCGTCAATAGTTTTAATTGTCAGGTTTAATTTTGCATCAAACCATTGTATTGCTTTTTTGTTTGAGGTAGGTTGTTTGATTTTATCATTTATTTCCCATCCTTTTATTAAACGGAAAGCATTCCATATTTTGTTGCTAAAATTTCTTCCCTGTTCACAAAGTTTTTCATTAAACAGCAAATCATTTCCGGCGGGAGAACATAAGAGCATTCCTACACGCACACCATCAGCTCCATATTTATTAATTAATTTGATAGGGTCAGGAGAATTTCCTAATGATTTAGACATTTTTTGTTTTTGTTCATCTCTTACAATTCCTGTAAGATAAACATTTTTAAATGGTTTTTCATTACAATATTCATATCCTGCCATAATCATCCGTGCTACCCAGAAAAATAATATTTCAGGGGCAGTAACTAAATCATCTGTTGGATAATAATATTTAATCTCTTTATTATCAGGATTTCTGATGCCGTCAAATACAGAGATAGGCCATAGCCATGAAGAAAACCATGTATCTAAAACATCCTGTTCCTGTTTTAAATCATTCAGAGTTAAATTTTTTATATTAAATTTTGACTGGGCAATGTCAAAAGCATCTTGTTTGTTTTTAGCTACTATATATTTTCCGTCAGGCAAATAATATGCAGGGATTCTGTGTCCCCACCATAGCTGACGTGAGATACACCAGTCCTTAACATTTTCCATCCAATGATAATATGTATTTTTAAATTTTGCAGGATAAAATTTAATGTTATCATTCAAAACATTTTTTAATGCTGGACCTGTAAGTTTTTTCATATTACAAAACCATTGCATAGAAAGTTTTGGCTCTATAACGACATCAGTTCTTTCAGAGAATCCAATTTTATTAATATAATCTTCTGTTTTAACTAAATAATCATTTTTTTTAAGGTCTCTGACAATTTCTTCTCTAACAGCAAAACGGTCTTTACCTATATATAACTGAGCTTTTTCATTTAATGTTCCATTATCATTAAAAATGTCAATAACATCAAGTTTGTATTTAATTCCCAATTTATAGTCATTAATGTCATGAGCAGGTGTTATTTTTAAGGCGCCTGTGCCAAATTCTTTATCAACATATTCATCATATATTATTGGTACAGAGCGATTTATCAAAGGGACTATTGCTTTTTTATTTTTTAGATGTTTATATCGTTCATCATTAGGATTAACGCATATAGCTGTATCGCCAAGAATAGTTTCAGGACGTGTTGTTGCAATAGTCAGCCATTTATTTGTATTTTCTATTTTATAACGTAGATAATATAATTTTGAATTTATTTCCTTATGCACAACTTCTTCGTCTGAAAGAGCTGTTAAAGCTTTTGTATCCCAGTTTATCATTCTCACGCCGCGATAGATATATCCTTTGTTATACAAATCAATGAATACATCAGTAACAGATTCAGACATATCATTGTCCATAGTAAATTTAGTTCTGTTCCAGTCGCAGGATGCTCCTATTTTTTTTAGTTGTTCAAGGATAATATCGCCGTGTTGTTTTTTCCATTTCCATGCATATTTTAAAAAATTTTCCCTTGTAAGGTCTGTTTTTTTAATACCTTGCTCTTTAAGTTTAGCAACGACTTTTGCCTCAGTAGCAATAGAAGCATGGTCAGTTCCCGGCACCCAGCAGGCATTTTTGTTTTGCATACGGGCACGGCGAACTAATACATCCTGAATGGTATTGTTTAACATATGACCCATGTGTAAAACGCCTGTAATATTAGGCGGAGGTATAACAATTGTATAAGGTGTGCGATTATCAGGTGTTGAGTCAAAAAAATTTTTTTTAATCCAGTAAGAATACCATTTGTCTTCGACCTGTTTCGGATTATATTTTGTTGTAATTTCCATTGTTTAAGTATTCGGGATAAAGCAATTGTTTATACCGTTGGATTAACCCTAGGTAATTTTACCAACGGGGTAAATATCCTACGGCATTTATATTTTATTGAAAATTATTGTTAAATTGTTTACCCCGTGAAATTCCGCGAAGCGGAATATTTCACTGGGGTTAAATTGTTAAATTTTGTTGTTTTGTTTTTATACTCACCCCTAACCCCTCTCTAC
>CAZOSY010000004.1:0-28516 GCA_964582565.1 uncultured Bacteroidales bacterium
AATAAAAATTGTTTAAATTATTTTTTTTAACCATAGAATTCGGAACGACATTTTACAGTTACCACAACATTATATAGGATATTTTTTATGATAATTAATATGGAATTTTTACTAATGATGCTTATGTCAAAACATTTCGACTTGTCAGAATTAAAAATGTATTAGTATAATATTAATATTAGAAATGATTATCTTACTAATGTTACGTGTCCAATAAATTTATAAGGATTACCATTTATATCTTCAACAAATATAAGCCAGGAGTAAACACCTTCCTGAGCAAGGCATCCTTTTACTTTGCCATTCCAAGGTTTTTTTATATCTTTAGTTTCATAAATTATTTCTCCCCAGCGGTTGTAAATATACATTTCAAAAAAATCATTGTTTATTCCAATACCTTCCGGACAAAAACAGTCATTTAAGCCATCGCCATCAGGAGTAAAAGCATTAGGCGCATAAAAAGTAAAATCCTGTTTGATAATTACATCATTACTTACAGAGTCAATACAACCATGTTCGCTTGTTACAATTAACCATACAGTATATGTTCCTGTATCTGAATATGTATGATGAGGAGATTGTAGCGAAGAATTATTATTAAGACCTGAATTAGGGTCGTCAAAATTCCAGTTCCAGTAATTAGCATCTACTGATTGATCAATAAATGAAATAATAGGATTATCAATAGCACTGCCAATTTTAGGATTTGGATAAAAGTTTGCAACAGGATTTTGATATACTGTTATCATATTAGTATATGTATAGATTCCCAGACATCCATCTGTTGTTGTTACTGACAGTGTAATATCATATACACCTGATTCGTTAAATAAATGTGAAGGATTTTGTATTATAGATGTATTATCAGAACCAGAGTTTGGGTCACCGAAATTCCACAGATAATTTTGAATATTAGGAGTTGTGCTGTCTGTAAAATTTACCAAAAGTGGCTCACAACCATCAACGACATTAGCAGAAAAATTTATATTGGGTGCAGCATATATAGATATTGTTATATCATCGGTATCAGTGCATCCATTTGCATCTATTACTGTTAATGAATAAGTTATATTATTTGTTGGATTAGCTGTTGGGTTAGAAGCCATAACAGAACTTAATCCTGTGGAAGGACTCCATGTATATGTATAAGACGGTGTGCCTCCGCTTGCTGTCGGACTTCCTCCTATTAATGTATTATCTCCGTCACAGATGCTTCGGTCTGTTCCTGCATTTGCTGTAGGATTAGGATTAACTATTATTGTTACATCATCAGTATTTGTGCATCCATTTGCATCTGTTACAGCTAAAATATAGGTTGTAGTTATTGCAGGACTTACTGTTATTGAATCTGTTATATCACTTGTGCTCCAGTTATAATTATATATAGGAGTTCCTCCTGTTGCTGAACCAATTAATGTTGCAGATGAACCAATACATATTGACTGGTCTCCTCCTGCATTAGCAACAGGGTTAGGATTAATTGTTACTGTTATATCGTCAGTATCTGTACATCCGTTTGCATCTGTTACGATTACTATATAAGTTGTAGGCGCTGTTGGATTAGCTGTTGGATTGGCAACATCAGTTGAGCTTAGTCCTGTAGCAGGACTCCATGAGTATGTATAAGAAGGCAGCCCTCCACTTGCTGTTGGGTTACCGCCTATTGTCAAGTTATTTCCTCCGCATACGGTTTGGTCTTGTCCTGCATCTGCAACAGGATTTGGACTAACTGTTACTATAACAGCATCAGTAGCAGAGCATCCATTGCTGGTTACTGTTACTGTATAAGTTGTGGTATTTGCTGGATTGGCAGTTGGATTATCAATGCTGGTTGAGCTTAATCCTGCCGCAGGACCCCATGAATATGAATATGTAGGACCAGAACCGCTTGCTGTAGGATTTCCTCCTATTGTTACATTATTTCCTCCACAAGTAGATTGGTCTTGTCCCGCATCAACTATCGGTATTGGATGAACAGTAACAACAACAGATTCCTGGTCGCTATATGTTCCATCAGATAGAGTAACCGTATAAGTTATAGTTACGCTGGGATAAACTGTTGGTGGATTAAATACATTAGGTCCGTGAGACCATATTACTGTTTGTGTTGGCGGAGGGCAAAAAATTTGAACATTATCTAATCCCCAGTGGTCATAAGAATTACCGCTTGTGTTAGATTGCCACCATCTAAATTTTGTACTTGATGTTGAAGCTGCCGAAGGTATATTTTCACAATAATTATTCCAGTTAAGAAATTGTGGGTCATGTCCTCCATTTGGATCCCAGTAATTAATATCTGTCCAGTTTGCTCCATTATCTGTTGAATATTGAAGGTGAACACCTTCTCCTGATAAATCAGGACCTTCGCATGGTGAACCATTACTTTGCTCGCCATATTTCATATCAAAACAAATTCTACAGACACCTGAGGATACATCAAAATTAACAGTTGTTACTTGTCGTGGAAAATTTGTAGCAGGACCTATCCATAAATATGTAGTTCCATCGCATGTTGGTGGACAAGGATTATTAAACATAGGACTCGCATTAGAACTCCATCCAGAGCCAATAGTGCCATTATTAAAGTCATTATCCATTAAATAATCTGTACAAGTTCCTGAAGATGTAAGAGTAACAGGATCGCCTATACAAATATCAGTAGGATTAGCATTTGCTGTAATATCACACTGGGCTAATACTTTAATGCTTGTAAAACATGATAAAAATACAATAACAGAAATTATAAACAAAGAATATTTAATCTGTTGAATATAAGAGATTAATTTTTTCATCTTTATTTTTATATATAAATTAAAAGGACAAATATAACATTTTTTTTTATATAATCAAATAAATAAAGTATTCATTATGTAAAAATACAACTTTAAAGTTATATTTGAGTTTATTCATAATTTTTTACTTCTGCTTTTTTATCTTGAAAATAATTTTAATGTTTTATTACCATTAGTTTTTTTGTAATAACATTATAATCTGTTGTTAATACACAATAGTAGATGCCTGCTCCAAGATTAGAAGCATTAAAGGTTAAAGTATATGTTCCCTGTTCTTTTTTCGTCCGCCTAAGGAGGATATTTTTTTCTTCACCAAGTAAGTTATAAATTTTTATTGTAACAAATGATGGTTTTGTTAATGTATAAGAAATATTTGCTGAACTGACAAAAGGATTTGGAAAACATTTTAATAAAGTTTCTGTGTTATCTTTTTTGTTGTTATCAATCCCTAATGTATTATAAACAGGAGGAAATATAATATTATCAATCCAGGCGCAGTCGCTTCCTGATGTCTGGTAATAATCTTTTGAATAGAGCCATTTAAAAGCATGATTACCTGTTGGGACAGGAAAACTTACTCTTGACCAAGCTTGTTCACCTGACCATTCACTAATTAAGTTGCCATCAATATAAAATTCAAGAAAATCATAGTTTTGTTCAGAAGATACCTTTCTAAAAAAAGATATGCTATCATCAGCTACAGCATTAAAGTTTATTAACAGTTCTGATGTTTGCGCATCAGAAATAGTTCCTGATTTTGCACAATAAATACCTTCATAAGGATTAACATCTGTGATAATCCATGGATGAGAACCGGTAGTGTCCCAGTTAAATTTGGAAAAATCATATGTCTCAAAGTCCTCATCAATAAATCCAACAGGCCTGATAAAGGTCTTTTGTGCATTATATAAACCCGAAGTAACAGAATAATTAAAATCTGCTATAGAACCCATTAAAGCTGAAGTGCCAACAGTTATATTAAATATTGCACTGTCAGTTTCTGAAACAGAAAGAGTATTAAAATCATAAGAATAATTATTTATTGTAACATAAAAATTTGTTGTAGATAGATTTCCTATTGTATTTTCAGCATCACAATGTCCGTTATTTTCAGTTATGATAATAATATCTGCTGTTTCTCCCGGCTCTAATCTGCCATTACCATTGCCGTCAGCTATATCATCAATAATAAGGTTATCAATTGATAAGTTCGGAGCATTAACATTAATATTAAAATTAGAATTCCAGGTGCTGTCATTTTTATCTTTTATTGTCAGATTAAAGGTCACAATATGATTATCAGGAATACTATCGGATATAGTTATTTCAAAAGCATTATTTTGTGTAGAAGTTGTTGCTTCTGTGATATCTCCCCAAAATTGAGTATTATCATTAATTGTTATGTAAGTATCGCCGGTTGATAAAACAGCATACACACTATCTGCAACACTGACACCAACATTTTCAAGGGTTATGTCAAATTTTATATTTTCGTCTGTATCAGCAAAACCATTATTATTTCCTGTATCATCATTAATATTATTGTTATTGTAAATGACATAAGGTCCTGAAGGAGTAGCCACAGTAACAGTTCCTATAAAAGGTTGTCTGTTTTGTTTTGTAGCAACAACATCAGCTGTGCCAGGGTTTGCAAATGGAGTAGTAATGGTGATATTGGCTATTCCGTTTGTATCAGCGAGTGCTACTCCATGCAATACTCCGTTCATAGAAATTGCCACATAAGCATAAGGTTCTGTTGTAGCAGTAAAGGATGTAGCAGCCAAAGGCAATAAAGAATTATAACTCACATTTAACGTAGGTGGTTCTGAGAAGTAAATCATAAGAGAAGGGTCACCCATTAAGTGATATATTTCCCAGTAATAATCTGTAATTGATGAGCTGGCTTCTGTTACTGCGAGGTTTCCTGCTGCCGGCATCTGTCCCTGTGTAACAAACCAATCCCCGAAAGTTTCTCCATTATCATGGAATGTTCTGTCATAAGCACCTAATCCTGTCGCTGCATAACCCGGTGGTGGATTTGTTATTGCTCCGTAACCTATTCCCCAGTAATAATCTTCATCCCAGTAAGTAGAATTTGAGCCACCTATATATCCTAAAGCTCCTTTATTTTCTGCTCTTAATAAAGATTCTCCAAAACAGGCAGGTTTATCAAACTTATTAGTTAAACAAGCATTTCCTACCATCAACGGATATTTATGTGCATTTTGCAATCCTGATATATCAGATACAGTAAAAGACGGGTCAGCCCAGCAATCCCAATCTCCGTGTGCTGTATAATTTGCATAAGCAACGCCATCACTTATATTTTGAATAATTTCAGCAGAAGTACCCGGGTCATCAGAAGCAGGATAAAGATAAGTATGAGATGTAAGTCCGTGTGCAGCATTAAAATAGTTTATTGTTCCATAATTAATCTGACCATTACCGTAAGTTGGAGCATTGCTTGCATCTACTCCTGCTATCATCACAACTTCATTTAAAAAAGATGGGTCCGGCATCAGATATTGTTCATATTCCAGTGTCTTATCAATTTGAGGTTGTAATTCTGCTATGCTTGTAGCAGAAAATCTTCCATAATATACTTCCGGAAAAATGTCTCCTGTATATTCGCAATAGTATAAGTCAGTTACATGAGAGCCCTCATTACCATTAAAAGCAGGAATTTGTGCTATATCACCTACAAAAAGAACAAATGACGGAGATGGATCTGCCCCAGTGCCGGAGTCATACAAATTTTTAAGATATGACTTTATGGAAGTTGTTGTCGTTCCAACACCGGAGTCGTCTGTATATGCTTCAATTACAGTAAAACCTTTTTTTGTCTTCCATTGAATAAAAGCTTGTAAAGTTGCCTGAAACATTGGGTCAGAGACAATCACATATTTTACAGGATATTTTGTGTTTACTTCTCTAGTGTTAAGAGATTTATAGTTTAATATTTGTTTGCTTATAGTTTTGAAGTAAGGAGAACAGGTCTTTTTCTTTAAAGACAGAGTTTTTGCAATGTTAGCATTAACAAAATTTATTTCAACATCAATATTATTATAAATTTTAATAGTATTAGTTACAGGATTATAAATGACAGGAGCAATATTTAATCTTGCTAATCTTGTCCCACGCATTATTCCAAGGATATTAACAGTAACTAAATTTGGAAGAGCTTTTTGATATTTGTTTTTTGTATAAGCAGCTTTATTATACTGGAATATGATAGAATCTTTTTTATTTTTAGGAATAGATGGTTGTTTTGGAATAATCGGATAAATAATGCCTAAATCATTAAGATTATATTCTTTCACATTGTAACTAATTATTTTTATTTCAATATCTGCATCCTGAGGAATTTCTATTATTTTTCTTAAAACAGGAAGTTTTGGGTTTCCTGTTGTATTACTAACTCCATAGTCAGGCACAATCAATTCAGTAAATATTCCTTTTGGCGTGTTTACATTTATATAGGTAAAATCATTTAGAGAACTTGTTACGCGCAATTTTGCATAAGTATTTTCTTTTACTTTTAAGGATGTTTTTCCATCTTTTAATTTTATGTTATTTTCTGCAAAAAGATTAAGGCATAAGAGTATAAAAAAGGATGTCATTATTATTTGTGCACTTTTTTTTAATGTTTTTATTGCCAATGTCATTTTTATATATTTTAAATTGTTAAAAATTGTAAAGATATACAAAAAATTTTATTTAAACAAATAAACAAGAATTTTTTTTGTAATTAATTAAGAATTTTTGATTTAAAACCACTACTGTCCGACTAAATTAAAAAAATTTAGGTAAAATCGTTTCTAAATATTATGAGATTCCTCGCTATCACTCGGAATGACAGTGTTATTTAGAGTTCAGGGTGGGGGTAAGGACGCGTTTTACGCGTCCTTACCCTCTCTTCTTCTGCTGCTGCCGCTGCTGCTTCTTCTCCACCTTCCCAACATAATGAAGTTGTCATTCCGAACGGAGTGAGGAATCTACTATTATAAATTCTAATTTCATTTTTAGTCGGACACTAATGATTTAAAACACAAATTATATTGATATTGAAAGTTTTTATTAATATTGTAATTTAAACTTAAAAAAAGTGATTAACCTAAATTATTTGTAAATTAAATGATATATATATTCTGAAAATTTATGAACTTAGCGAACTTAACGAAGTGATTTCATGAGCGAAGCGAATAACCGATTTCATTTGCCTCAGGCGGATAATTAATCAGGTTAAGTTTCTAAATAGTTTATTATTTTTGGTAAAAAGATAAACTAATGAGAAAGATTGTTCTATTATTTATTTTAACAATATCTTTTTTTAATTGTAAGATATTTGCAGAAGATATTATTATAAAAGGTAATTATTATGGAAAAAATCTATATGTTCTTAATCCATCATCTGAGCAAGGTGCTTTTTGTGTAGAGAAAGTGTATGTTAATGGAAAGATTACCAAAGATGAAATAAATTCAAATTCTTTTGAAATAGATTTTTCCAACCTTAATTTAGAAATAGGAGACACTGTAGTTATAAAGATAAAACATAGAAAAGGATGTATGCCAAAGATAATAAATGCGGAAGTATTAAGGGCTGAAAGTAATTTTTTGTTTACAACAATTAAATTTGACAGGAGTAAAAAATTAATTTGGTTAGTAAAAGGTAATACAGGGAATATGCCGTTTGTAATAGAGCAATATCGGTGGAAGAAATGGATACAGGTTGGTAAAGTTGAAGTTAAAGATTCTGTAACAAATAATAATTATTTTTTTCAAACACATCATCCTTATTATGGAATGAATAAATATAGAGTAAAACATATTGACATAAATGATGAAATAATTTATTCAAAAGAAAAAAATTTTTACTCAAGAGCACAGGAAATATTATTAGCACCAAAAAAAATTTTTGATGAAATTATGTTCACAAAAGAGACCAGATGGGAAATTTTTGATGAAATGGGAGAACTTATAATGGATGGATTTGGGAATGATATTAATGTCTCAAAGCTTTCTGAAGGAAATTACTGGATAAATTATGGTAATAAAACAGAAAGTTTTCGTAAAAGAAAGAAAAAATAATATTGCTGGCTTGGTTTACCCACTTACTCCAGTCAGCAGTCATCAATTTCTCTTTTTGCCGATTGTTGACTGCCAACTTGCATATTTAGATGAAAAAGTATATAAAATCACTAAAATTTTTTACAACTAAGCGAAATGTTCTCACGACTGCCCCGAAGGTAAAGCGAAGCGATATCATTTGGGGAATACCTTAAAAATAAATAATATTATGAATAAACCTAATTTTGTTTGGTATAACTTGTAAGTTTGTATTATTTTATTACTTTTGCATTTTTAAAATAAAACAAAATAATGGCAAAGACAAAATATCGTTTTAATAGGCGATCATTAAAGTATGAAAAGTTAAAAGTAACCCTGAAAGACAGAATAGTTAAGTTTTTTTCAATCATTGCTACTGGTATGGTCTTTTCTGCAATAGTGATGTTAATAACATATAATTTTTTTGAATCTCCAAGTGAAAAAATATTAAAACGTGAAAATGAGCAGTATAAATTACAGTATAAAATTCTAAATGGTAGAATTAATCAAATATCTAAAGTTTTATCAGATATACAAAACAGAGATGATAATATATACAGAGTTATTTTTGAGGCAGACCCAATTCCAAAAACAGTAAGAGAGGCAGGCTATGGTGGTGTTGACAGATATGCAAAATTGGAAGGATATGATAATTCGCAAATTATAACAGAAACCACAAAAAAAATTGACAAAATTGCCCGTCAGCTATATATTCAATCAAACTCTTTTGACCGGGTATTTAAAATGGCTAAAAGCAAAGCCGAAATGTTATCATGTATTCCTGCTATACAGCCTGTATCAAAAAACCATTCAAGATTAGCTTCTGGTTTTGGTATGAGAATGCATCCTATTTATAAAACATTAAGAATGCATACCGGCGTTGACTTTGCAGCACCAAGAGGAACTCCAATTTATGCCACAGGCAAAGGCGTTGTTATTAAAGTTAAATATTCAGGAGGTTATGGTAAAGAAATAGTTATTGACCATGGCTATGGATACAAAACAGTATATGCTCATCTGTCTAAATATAATGTTAGAAGAGGACAAAAAGTAAAAAGAGGACAGATAATTGGCTATGTTGGTAGTACAGGACTTTCAATAGGATCGCATGTGCATTATGAAGTGCGCAAGAATGATAAACCTATAAATCCTGTTCATTTTTTCTTTAAAGACCTGACACCTGCCGAATATGAAAAAGTAATAGAAATTTCATCAAAAGTTAATCAGGCTCTTTCATAATTGTTTGTTAGATATCTTTTCTGATTAGTGTCTGTTCATAATATCAAACAATTTGGTCATTATTGAATTTTGAACAAGGATTACTCACAATAATGATGTGAGTAAATCCTAATTTATGAGCAATTTTCCGGTATCTATGGTAAACCAGTCGGCAGCTGGGCGAAGCGAATAAATGACAATGAATGACACTTAAATACTAAAAAAATTACAGATTACGGCTTTGTGCTTTGGATTGGGAAATTACGGATTATGTGCTTTGAACATTAAACATCGAAACCTTAAACTTGAAACTTTTGTCTTGTTAAAAACATAAATAAATGGATAAAATATTTCTCATAATAAAAAGAGAATATCTTACAAGAGTAAAGAAAAAATCATTTATAATAATGACAATACTTGGGCCTGTTTTAATGGCAGCTATTATGATTGTGCCTATTTATATGTCCCAAATGTCAGACAAGGAAAAGACAATCGGTATTATTGATGAAACAGGTCTTTTTTATAATAAATTTTCTGACTCTAATGACTTAAAATTTATCTACCTTAATACTGATATCAGCAAAGCCAAAAAAAACTTTTTTAATAAAAATATTTATTCTATACTGTATATCCCTGCAAATACTATAGATAATCCCAATAATGTAAAATTATTTTCAGATAAACAGGCAAGTATAATATTAAAAAATAATTTAGAAAATATAATTAAAAATTGCATTGAAAATGTCAGGATAGCTAGCCAAAATATTGATAAAAAAACACTTGAAGATATAAAAAAAATAAAAACAGAAGTAAATATAACAACTATTAAACTAAATGAAAGCGGGGCAGAGAAAAAAAGTTTTTCTGGGGTAAGCACTGCTATTGGACTTTTTTCCGGTATTCTTATCTATATGTTTATCTTTATGTTTGGGTCACAAGTGATGCGTGGAGTTATAGAAGAGAAAACAAGCCGTATAGTTGAAGTCATTGTATCTTCTGTAAAACCATTTCAACTTATGATGGGCAAAATTATTGGTATTGCTTTTGTAGGTTTAACACAGTTTGCTCTATGGATTATCCTGACTTTTTCTATTGTAACTGTTGTTAAAATATCTTTCCCTAAAAAGTTTTCGTTTAATAAAAATACAGAACAAACTGTAAATAACAATATAGTAGGACAAAACTTACAAATAAACAATATTAATAATAATTCATCTATACAAACTAAAGACACAAACAAAATATTTGAAGCTATTTATTCTATTGATTATATAAAAATAATACTTTCATTTCTGTTCTTTTTTATAGGAGGATATCTGTTATATGCAGCTCTGTTTGCTGCTATTGGCTCGGCTGTTGATAGCGAAGCTGACACACAACAGTTTATGCTGCCAATAACAATACCTCTTATCTTTGCTATTGTTATGAGCCAATTTGTAATTAACAACCCTGACGGACCTGTATCATTCTGGCTTTCTATTATTCCTCTTACTTCTCCTATTATAATGATGATACGAATACCTTTTGGTGTTCCCAATTTTGACTTGGCTCTGTCAATTATTTTACTGATACTTGGATTTATTGCAACAACCTGGCTGGCTGCCAAAATATATCATACCGGTATCTTAATGTATGGTAAAAAAGTAAACTATAAAGAATTATGGAAATGGTTGAAATATAAAAATTGATAGTATCTTTAAATTCTTATAATATTCAGATATTTTGATATAATAGCTATACTCTAATCAGAAATCAGGTCTTCTGATAATTTGTTTTTCAAATCATTTAAGTCGTCTGACGAAGGCACATATTTTTGTTTATACATATTAACAACATCAAATCCTGAATCTTTGAGATATTCTGCTACTTGAGCAATGCTTTGACCTCCCCAGCCAAAAGAACCAAAGGCAATGGACTTTCTTTTTCTAGGCGATAATCCTTTTAAATAAGTAAGAAAAGATGCAATGTTTGGCATAATATTATTGTTGAGTGTCGGCGAACCAACGCAGATATATTCTGCATCAATCAATTCTGTCATAACATCTGATATATGATTGCTTTGTAAGTTACGTATTGAGGTAATAAATCCCTTTTCTTCAAATACTTCCTGAATAGCATAAGCCATCTTTTCTGTTGAATGCCACATTGTGTCATAAACAATTACGGCTTTTTTAAGAACTTTGTTTGAAGACCATTTTTTATATTCTTCAATAATTTCTTTAGTATATTTTTCCCATATAATACCATGACTTGATGCAATAATTTCTATATCAAGATTTGCAGCATCTTCAAGCTCTTTTCTCACTTGTGCAGAATAAGGCAACACAATATTTGCAAAATATTTTTTTGCTTCAGCTATAATTATATCCTTAGGATTTTCATAATCAAATCTTTCCGACGAAGCATAATGCTGGCCGAATGAGTCATTAGAAAAAAGAATTTTTTCTTCAGGCATATACTCAACCATATTATCAGGCCAATGAACCATTGGGGTTAAAAGAAATTGAAGGTTTCTCTTACCAAGATTTAATATGTCGCCTGTTTTAACAATTTCATGATTAAAATCTCTTTTATAATGTGCTGTTAGACCTTTTTTACCATTTGGGCATGTAATAAGTTGAGCATTTTTTGCAATATTCATCATTTTTGGTATTGCTCCTGAGTGGTCCATCTCCACATGATTTGATATTATATAATCAATTTTTGACGGGTCAATTATTGATGATATTCTTTTTATCATCTCATCGGCAAAAGCTTCTTTTACAGTGTCAATAAGAGTTATTTTTTTATCAATAATAAGATATGCATTGTAAGTTGCACCGCGTTGAGTAAGGTAACCATGAAAATTTCTTAAATCCCAATCAATGACACCCACCCAATAAATACCTTCTTTTATTTTTACAGCTTTCATTTTTTATTCAATTATTATCTGTAATTATTTCTTTTTCTTTAACAAAATTTTTTATAGTCCCTTTTTTGTTTAAAACCCGATTGATTTAAGGTATTCATTAATATCTAATTTTTCTTCATATATTTTTGATAATGATGAAGCAAATTTAGCATCTCCTATAGATATTGCACCATAAAGTATATTATCTTTAAAAACAATTTTTTGATATGTCATATCTTTTTTAATTGTTTTTACCTCTGCATTTTTTTTGTTAAAATCACCTACTGAAAACAGAGAAATTCCTGTAACTTTCATACGTGCCTCTATTTTAGAACCGGAATATTTTGTTTTAACATCAGCCATATTTTGTCCTGCAGCTAAACCTTGTTCTTTAGCAGGCAACCATAAGCCATAGCAAATATTTTTATGTTCGGAAATATCGCCGGCAGCATAAATATTTTTTACCGAAGTTTCCATAAAATCATTAATAATAACTCCTTTATTAATTTTAATATCTGTTTTTTTTGCAAGTTCTAATCTTGGTCTTACTCCTACTGACAAAAGTACGACATCTGCATCCAGTTCCTCTCCTGAATTTAAACTTATACTTTTGGCTGTCTCATTACCATTAATATTTGTTGTTGAGTAGCCAAGTTTAAACAACAGACCTTTTTGTTTTAACAAATTAATTAATATTTCAGAACCATCAGCATCAAGTTGACGAGGGAGTATAAATTTAGAAAATTCAATTATTGTAATTTTAGCTCCTGTTTTTAATAAACTATTAGCAACTTCAATACCGAGCAGTCCGCCACCTATAATAACTATATTTTTTTTATTTTTACAATATGCTTTAATATTATCAGAATCAGCAATATCCCTTAAAGTAAAAACACCTTTTTTTTCAACTCCTTTAATTGGAGGGATAAAAGGTCTTGCTCCCTGTGCTAATAAAAGTTTATCATATTTGTATGTTTTATTTGATAATGTAGAAACTGTTTGTTTTGTAGCATCAATATTTATAATTGTTTCGTTTAAAACATTTTTTATTTTGTTTTTTATATAAAAATTTTGTTTAAATGTCGTTATGTCGTCAATGGTTACATCGTCGGCAATGTAGTCAATTAGTCGGGGACGGTAATAAAACAAATTTTTTGATTGTGAGATAATTGTTATTTCGCCTTCCTCATCATTTTTTCTAATTGCTTTGGCAGCTTCTGTGCCTGCAATTCCATTTCCAATAATTATGTATTTCATAGATAATTTTTTATAAATTTATTAATAATCTATTTTTTTAAACTGAATAATTATTTAACGCAACACAAGGCTACAAACAAATAATGAAATAGTTGCAGTTTTATATTTACAAATACTTGTGCTGAACAACATAACTATGAACTTGTTTCATGGTTATTTCAGTATTAAAAAACTTACTGAGAAAAACAAGATTTTAAAAAGTAATAGTATAAGATTAAATTTTAACCTTAAAAATAATCTATTCTTCTAATTCAAACTCGTCTTTACCAACACCGCAAACAGGGCAAACCCAATCGTCGGGTATATCTTCAAATTTAGTGCCCGGAGCTATTCCTCCGTCAGCGTCACCTTTTTCAGGGTCGTAAACATACCCGCAAACTTTACAAACGTATTTTTTCATAATTTTTATATTTTTTAGTAATTAGTTGATTGTAGTTCAAAATAAGCTTTTGGATGCAGACAAGCAGGGCATAAATCAGGAGCTTTTTTCCCTGTGTGCAGATAGCCACAATTACGACATTTCCAAGTCATTACATCATCTTTTTCAAAGACCTTACCATTTTCAAGATTTTCATATAGTTTTAAATATCTTTTTTCGTGTGCTTCCTCAACTTTTGCAATCATTGTAAAAGCTGTAGCAATTTTTTTAAAACCCTCTTCTTCAGCAATCTTGGCAAATTCAGGATATAATTCTGTCCATTCTTCATTTTCGCCCATTGCTGCAGCTTTTAAGTTCTCAAGAGTTGTTCCTATTTTGCCTGCCGGATATGTAGCAGTTATCTCAACATCTCTGCCTTCAAGAAATTTAAAAAAACGTTTTGCGTGTTCTTTTTCATTCAAAGCGGTTTCCATAAATATTCCTGAAATTTGTTCAAGACCTTCTTTTTTTGCCTGTTTTGCAAAATAATCATATCTCATCCTGGCTTGCGACTCGCCGGCAAATGATTTTAACAAATTTTGTTCTGTTTTTGTTCCTTTTAGATTTTTCATATTTTTTTATTATATATTATTATTATTTTTTATTATTAAACGGTTGTTGGAGGAACAAACACTCTTGTGCTTAGTTCTTTGTTTAACATAAATAATCCATGACCTTTGCCTTCAACCATTTTAAGTTGGTTTAGAATATTTTCGCTATTTGCTTCTTCTTCAACTTGTTCGGCAATAAACCATTGTAAAAAATTGTTTGTGGCGTAATCTTTTTCTTCAATCGCCACATCAAGTAAATTATTAATTAATCCTGTCACTTTTTGTTCGTGAGCATAAATTTCTTCCGCAACTTCAATAACATTTTTCCATTCTGTTTTAGGCTTTTCAATTGTAGTAAGAACAGCTCTTCCGCTTCTTTCGTTTATATAATCGAAAATTTTCATTGCGTGAAATTCTTCCTCCTGTGCCTGAACACGCATCCAGTGTGCAAATCCAGCTAGATTTATTGATTCAAGATATGCTGACATTGATAAGTAAAAGTAAGCAGAAAATAATTCTGCATTTACCTGTTTGTTTAATTCTTGTTCTACTTTTTTGTTTAACATTTTTTTTTTTTTAAATTATACAAAATATTTATTAAGCGAATGATTCGTGAATTACTTCTCATATTTCCACAAACCATGGATATTGCAATATTCTCTCGCTGAAATAATTTTTTCGTTATCATCAACTTTAAATATTGCTTGTGGCTCATCATCAGGTGTGAGAAATTTCCTGTAAACCTTATTGTCAGTTATTAGTTCTATCCATTGAATATAATGTTTTTCATTCATTGGGTGATTTATATTTTCGCCAACTTTGACTTTATATCCACCTTCAATTTTCTGAATAAAAGGCACATGTTTTTCAGTTGTGCTGTCTGCTGTACTTCCTTCCAGAAGGTTCATTTCTTGACCACAGCAAACTAATTTGCCGATACCTGCATTTGTTACTTCTACAATATTTCCACAAATTTCGCATTTGTAAATTTCTGATTTTTTTGTCATGATATTTTCCTCCGTATTTTTTTTGTTTTTAAATTAATAGTTATTTTTTATTCTGCCAGTATAATTATATTATTTTTTAATACTTCAACAGCTCCGCCATTTATATTAAAAATTTTTGTTGATTTACTGGCATCAATTATTTTAACTCTGCCTTTGTTTAAAATAGATATTAAAGGAGCATGATTATTTAAAATTTCGAAAAAACCATCTATTCCGGGCAATTGAACAAGATTTACTTCTCCTTTATATATTTTAGTATCAGGTGTGATTATCTCTAAATGCATTTTTAGATATTTTTTATAGTTTATAACTATGATTTTGTTTTTGCAAGTATTTTCTTCCCTTTTTCAATAGCTTCTTCTATTGTGCCAACAAGATTAAATGCAGCTTCGGGATATTCATCTACTTCTCCGTTTAATATCATTTTAAATCCTTTTATTGTATCTTCAATATTTACTATAGTTCCTGGTATGCCTGTAAATTGTTCTGCAACATGGAAAGGTTGAGACAAAAATCTTTGAATTCTTCTTGCACGATTAACAACTAATTTATCTTGATCTGATAGTTCTTCCATTCCAAGTATAGCAATAATATCTTGCAAGTCCTTATAATGTTGTAAAGTTTCTTTTACTTGTTGTGCCAAATTATAATGCTCTTGGCCAACAATTTCAGGGCTTAATATTCTGGAGGTAGAGTCAAGAGGGTCAACAGCAGGATAAATTCCCAGTTCTGAAATTTTACGGCTTAAAACGGTTGTGGCATCAAGGTGAGCAAAAGTAGTTGCAGGAGCTGGGTCTGTTAAGTCGTCAGCAGGCACATAAACTGCCTGTACCGAAGTTATAGAACCTCTTTTTGTTGATGTTATTCTCTCCTGCATAGTGCCCATATCTGTTGCCAGTGTAGGTTGATAACCTACAGCAGATGGCATACGCCCCAATAAAGCAGATATTTCTGAACCTGCCTGTGTAAAACGAAATATATTATCAATAAAGAAAAGAATATCTCTTCCTCCTGATTTTTCATCTCCGTCGCGAAAATATTCAGCAAGTGTTAATCCTGACAGAGCTACTCTGGCACGTGCTCCGGGCGGCTCATTCATTTGTCCAAAGACCAATGTGGCTTTAGATTTAGATAATTCTTTCATATCAACTTTTGACAAATCCCAGCCGCCTTTATCCATACTCTCTTTAAAAGCTTTACCATAAGTTATTACATTTGATTCAATCATTTCTCTCAACAAATCATTACCTTCTCTTGTTCTTTCTCCAACACCACCAAATACAGATAATCCTTCATAAGCTTTTACAATATTATTTATCAACTCCATTATAATAACTGTTTTTCCTACACCAGCACCGCCAAACAGTCCGATTTTACCACCCTTTGAATATGGCTCCAGCAAGTCAACAACTTTAATGCCTGTATATAAAATTTCTTTTTTTGTTGATAAGTTTTTAAATTTAGGAGGGTCACGATGAATGCTGTAACTGGTTTCTTTGGTAACCGGACCTATTCCATCAATAGCTTCACCAATAACATTAAATAATCTTCCTCTTATTTTATCTCCTGTTGGCATAGTAATAGGACTTCCTGTTACAACAACATCCATACCTCTTCGTAAACCATCGGTAGAATCCATTGCTATTGTTCTAACAGTATCTTCACCTATATGTTGTTCGCATTCCAATACAACTACAGACCCGTCTTCCTTTGTTATTTCCAAGGCGTCATAGATATTTGGAAGTTCTTTTTCTTCGTCAAATGATACATCTATAACAGGTCCGATTATTTGAGAGATTTTTCCGGGTTTTTTAGTCGCCATAATTATATTTTTTTAAGTTTATAGTTATTATACTTTGCGTAATATAATTTGTCTTTTAGCTGCGAAATTTCAAGATTTTTAACTTCGCTGTCATTTATTGCCATTCATAATCATCAATCATCAATTAAAATGACCATTTATAGTATAATAGACCATTTAGAAATAAATTGTTTTTGTTTGTTGGCACAAAACAAGTAACAAAAATACTATCTTTTATTTAAAAGAAACAAATTTAATTATAATTTTGAAAAATTTTTATTAACTAAAAGCAAATTATAAATATTTATAATTTTTTAATTAGTGAAGATATACAGAGACATAGAAGATTTTAAAAATGTTGATTATCCTGTTGTAACAATAGGTAGTTTTGATGGTGTTCATTGTGGCCATAAAAAAATTATTAATAGATTAACTAAAATTGCTAAAGAAAAGAAAGGAGAAACAGTATTAATTATTTTTTCTCCTCATCCAAGAATTGTACTTTATCCGGAAGAAAAAAATTTAAAACTTATTAATACAATAGAAGAAAAAATAAAAATTTTACAAAAATTAAATATTGACCACTTAATTATCTTACCATTTACCAAAAATTTTTCAAGGATATCTCCAACAGAGTTTGTTAAAAATTTTTTGGTTGAAAAAATACATACAAAAAGATTAATAACAGGTTATAATCATAGTTTTGGTAATAATCGCGAAGGAGATATTAAATGTTTGGAAAAATTGAGTAACACTTATGGATTTGAAGTTGAAGAAATTCCAACACAAGTTATCAAAAATGTTTCTATAAGTTCAACAAAGATAAGAAACGCGCTATATAACGGAGATATTAAAAAAGCTAATTCTTTTCTGGGGTATAAATATTTTATGTCAGGCAAGGTTGTTTCCGGAAACAGAATAGGAAGAACAATTAATGTTCCTACAGCAAATATTATCATAGAAGATGAGTATAAACTTATTCCTGCCAAAGGAGTATATGCTGTTGAAGTTCTATGGAAAGAAAAAAAATATAACGGAATGATTAATATAGGAACAAAACCTACATTAAATTCTAAAAACAAACAAAAAAATATTGATTTTGTTAATAATAAAAAAGTAACAATTGAAGTAAACATTTTTGATTTTGAAGAAGATATTTATCAGGATTATCTTACGATTTATTTTATAGACAAAATCCGTGATGAAAAAAAATTTAAAGACCTAAATTCTCTTAAAAGACAACTAATGATTGATAAAAAAAATAGTTTGGAAATACTTAGGGTTTGTGAAAAAATAACCTATTCATTTTGACTCGTTCTTTTGCCCTTTTTCTTCGTTACAAAATCCTTAAATAGCTGTGCTATTCGCAAATTATGTGCCTTGAAAAAGAACAAAATAACTTCGTCAATTCTGTATACTTTATTTCTTCACAAGCCCTTAAAAAATATGTTTAATCTGAATTATTTATTATTGATTTTATTTTTTTAATTCGCTTATCTAAATTTTTTGTTTCCATAAAATATCTGACCATTGCAAAATTTTTAGCTCCTGCTTTCAAAACTTTTTTAATGTTTTCAGGGAAGATACCGCCAATAGCAACAACTGGAATATTTGCAAATTGCAAAACTTCTGAAAGTTGGTTTATGCCAACAGCGGCATCAGGGTTTGCCTTTGTTGGCGTTGGAAACACAGGACCAAATCCGATATAATCAGGATTTTTAGTTAAAGATTCTTTAGCTTGTATTATGGAATGTGTTGACAATCCAATGTGTATATTTTGATGAACTATTTTTCGTGCTTCTTCAATTGCCAAATCTTCCTGACCAAGATGCAGGAAGTCCGCATCACAAAGAACAGAAATATCAGGTCTGTCGTTGATAACAAGATTTGTTTTACTATCTTTAACAATAGATTTTATGTTTTTTGCTATGGCTAATAATTTTTTGTCGGGCATATTTTTTTCTCTCAATTGCAACATTTTTATTTCATTCTCAACACATATTTCCACAACTTTTGAGTAAGATAATGTAGGTTTAGTAATTATAACATACAATCCAAAATCTTTCATTTTATCCTAAATCTTTATTGATTAATTTAGCTACTTTTTTGCCAGAGAGAAGCATTCCGCCAAATATAGGTCCCATTCTGAAGCTTCCGCTGACACCATTTGCAGCCATTCCTGAAACATATAATCCCGGATATATTTCTTTTGTATTTTCAATAGTAGTTTTTTCTCCTTCTTCAACAGAAAGAGATCTTTCGCCTATAACTGCTCCTGTTGGGGTATTTAGTTTTATATTATTTTTTTTTGTAAGAATTTTAGCAATTTCACAATCATGTCCTGTTCCTTCCAAAACAGATTTTGCTATAACCACAAGTGGATCTACTGCAAGTCCTTCTTTATGAACATTAGCCCAATTTACTACAATTCCTCTAATTCTATCCTTTTTAAAAACTACATCTTCTACAGAAAAATAATTAAAAATAGTTACGCCTGCTTTTGAAGCATGATAAATAATGCTTGATGTTGCCTCTATAGAATCAACTAAATAATTATCTTTTTTAAAAAATTTATAAGATATTTTAAACTCATCTAAGATAGATAAAGCATTTTTTTGGACAACAATTTGATTAAACATCATTGCGCCACCCCACATTCCGCCTCCCGGAGCAAGTTTGCGTTCAAATAAAGCTGTTTTACGTCCATATTTAGCAAGATAGTAAGAAGCAACCAATGCTGATGGACCGCCACCAACAATAGCAGTATCAACAGAAAGGTTTTCTTTTAGTTTCTTATAATAAGAATCTATAATTCCTAATGAAATAATTTGTTCCATATCCATAATTAATAAAATTTTGAGTTAAATTTGGGATAGTAAATAGAGGTAAAAAACTATCTGTTAAAAGCGTTTCCCTTTTCCCTTCGCCGACATTACCCGGAGCAGGTTCAATGGGTTTGTTCTCAGCCCGTAATATTAAGGCACCCCTATTTGAAAAATAATATACAAAATTAAAATATTTTTTTTATTAAACTTAAAAAAAAAAATTATTTTTACTGTAAATTTTAACACATATTATGACAAGGCAATAATATGGTGCCAACAAAGTTGCATAATATAGATGATTCTCTGATGCATTGGAATATTCATTTTATTCCAACATATCTTGTATCTATTAATCTCTTTTAAAATATAAATATATGAAAAAACTTTATCTGTTTTGTTGTCTGTCTTGCCTGTTATTACTTAATAGTTGCATAGAAATAGTTGAAAAAACAGATATTAATCCTGACAAATCGGGTAAGATTAGTTTTTCAATTAATGGAGGATATATTGGAGCTATTGCTTTTAAAGTCCTAAATAAATACGTTGATATGCCTTTTGTAGATGAGATAAAAAAACAATTACAAATATCAGCCGAAAACATTAAGAATATTAAAGGAATAAAAAATGTAGAATATATTAGTGATGATAAAAAAAGTTTGTATTATCTGGGCTTTGAATTTAAAAACAGTAAAAAATTAAATATTGCGTTATATAAAATTTTTGGTTACAGAAAAGGAATATTTAAGCCATCTATTATAAAAATTACAAAGAAAAAACTTGTAAAACGAAACATATTTCCAGCTTTGAGATTTTGGATTAACAAAAACAAAAATAAATTTTATAATAAAAATTTATTTGAAAAAATTACATATAAAACTGTTTATAGTTTTCCAAGTAGAATTAAAAAAATGTCTAACAAAAGAGCAATTATTAAAGAAGATAAAAAAACCGTTGTTTTTCAATGTAACTTTGACGAGATATTAAATACTGATATTAGTGTTAGGAATAAGATAAAATATTAAAGGAGAGTTCTAATAATTACTTTTTATTACAAGTGGCTGTAAAATATCATTATTTCGTTGTCGGGCAAAATCTTTCCTCACCATAGCTATGGCTGCGGAATATTTTACCCTCCGCCTCATACTGATATTTTTCGCTCACTTTCATATACAAAACCAATTATTAGAACTCTCCTAAAAAAATATTTCAGGATTATTACCATGCGATTATATAATCACCATCCTGATTGATATGGACCTGAACATCCAAATCTTTTAAACCATTATCTTTAATATGAGAGCTAATTTTTTTAATACATTTAACACCTGATCCATAGCCAGAAATAGTACAACTATTTGCTCTGAGCATATCCTTTTTTTCTTTCTCTTTATCTAATAATACTACTTCAAAATCAAAAAAGTCAGATGTATCATTAATAGTATCAACAAAAAAATAGGCAAGATATTTGGTGTAATTTTTTTTGTTAACTGATAGCCCTTTTAATCCGTTTATTGAAGCATTGATTTTGTCAGCAATTTGTTTCTCAATATCACTTAATTGAAGATATTCTTCTGAAGAGACAATATTAGTGATAGTTTCTTTTTCCACAACAGATTTACAATTATTCAAACCAGTAATTCCAGATATTAATATAACTGCAATGAGCAATTTATTTTTTAGAGTTTTCATTTTTCATTTTTTAGTTAAACAATTAATTTTTTTGCAAATTTATTTATAAATTTATAAAAATAACAATTTATAAATTCAGTCCCAAAAAATCATATTATATTTTATATGGGCTTATTTCGGTTTTTTTTGTTGATACTGAATAATGGTTGGATGGTTATATCATTTGGGCAACTGACCAATTACTTAGTTCATAAGTCAGGCATCAAACATTATAATGAAATAAGGATGTTAATCCGTCTAAGGTAAACAGGACAGATACAAAAAAACGAGAATTTTGTTTTTTTATTAGTGGTACCACCTGGAATTGAACCAGGGACACACGGATTTTCAGTCCGTTGCTCTACCAACTGAGCTATGGTACCTTATAAATTATCGGGCAAAAGTAAAGAATATTTTTTTAACCTTACAAATATACATAAAAAAAACGAAAACCAATACTTAATTTTCTGTTACAATTCTTAATGTATCTTTAGCAATCATTAGCTCTTCATTGGTAGGGATTGTCATTACTTTCACTTTTGAATCGTCAGTACTTATTATGGCTTCTTTACTGCGTATTTTATTTTTTTCATGGTCTATTTTTACGCCTAAAAATTCCAGTCCTTTGCAGGATTCTTCTCTTGTTTCAATAGAGTTTTCTCCTATTCCTGCAGTAAATACAATTACATCAAGGCCTCCCATAGCAGCAGAATATGCTCCTATATATTTTTTTATTCCATAAGTAAATACTGAAATAGTTCTTTTTGCTCTTTCATCACCTTGAGCAGCTTTCTCTGTTAAATCTCTCATATCAGTTGATAACCCCTCAGATAATCCTAAAAATCCACTCTTTTTATATAAGAGTTTACCAATTTCATCAATACTTAAATTTTCTTTCTCCATTAAAAATGGAACAATTGCAGCATCAATATCACCACATCTGCTGCCCATAATAATTCCAGTATCTGTGCCAAAGCCCAAACTAGTATCAATAGAAATTCCATTTTTCACTGCTGTTATACTGGAGCCATTTCCTAAATGACAGGTAATTATTTTAAGGTCTTCAACAGGTTTATTTAAAATTTCTGCGGCTCTTTTTGATACATAATCGTGAGATGTTCCATGAAACCCGTATCTTCTTATTTTATATTTTTTATAATATTTATAAGGAATACCATACAGATATGCATGTTCAGGGATTGACTGATGAAAAGCCGTATCAAATACTCCAATCTGTGGTATATCAGGCATTAATTCTTTGCATACTTCTATGCCTAAAATATTGTGAGGGTTATGTAAAGGAGCTAGCTCCGTGCAATCTTTTAAAGCTTCCATAACTTCATCAGTAAGTAAAATAGACCCTGAAAATTTTTCTCCGGCATGTACTACTCTATGACCAACGGCTACTATTTCTTCCACACCTTTAATCACCCCATACTCATGATTTATTAATGCCTCTGTTAACAACTCTATTCCAATTCTATGATTTGGTATATTCTGTTTTTTTATAACCGGCTTTTTATCCAAAGGATAATGATTGATAACAGAATTGGGAATACCTATCCTTTCAACCAATCCTTTTGCTAACAAGTTGTAACCCTCTGTCATATCAATTAACTGATACTTAATTGACGAGCTACCACAATTTAATACTAAAATTTTCATATTGATTATTTTTATTTAAACTATTAAATTCTAAAAAATTAAATATTTATATTAATACAGAACAATCAGGTATTCGTCATTCGTCAGTAGCCAAACTTGATTGCCTGATTATTTCAGCGAATATTATAAATAGAGCATTTTGTCGTTCATAATTATTGATGAATTATTCGGTTGATTAAAATGCCGGATTGAGACGTGATTTTTATAACATATATTCCTTTTGGTTGCCCTTTTAGGTCTAAAGTAATTTTATTTAATCCTTTTACTACACTCATATTTTTTTGTTCAAGGTTTTTCCCCAGTAAATCTAATATTTCAATTTTTATGCTTTCTGCTTGTTTTGAGGTATATTCTAAATTAAATACTCCTTTATTAGGATTTGGATAAATTATAATTTCCCGATCCTGACATATCTGAGGTTCCTCAATACTTTCTGTTGATTCCTCGCTAAAATAAATATTATCAATATATACATTATCACCTTTACTGCCAAGTGGAACCGAAGGGTCAGAACTTTTACTAAAAATATTAATTGACTGAAAGCAAACTTCAAAATTGGTTCCGGCAAAAGTATCAAGATTTAAAAATATAGTAACAAAAGGATCGGAGGTAGTTGTGGTTGGATTATAAATACCAGCTATCTCATTATCATTAACAAGAATTCTAAGGCTACTTGCCTGAGGAATGGGTTCGCCTACATAAGCTTCATACACCTTTGAAAAAGTTTGTTCCAGATCAAATCTTAAATTAGCTGTAATCCATGATGTAGCATCAACACAAAAGTATGCTTTGGATGAAAAAATCTTTAAATCTTCCCAAATATTTGAAGTATCAGCGTTCATAAGAATATCCATATAGCTCATTGGGTCGTTGCCACCCGTCATCTGAAAACCATAATTACCTGTATTAGCAGCACCAGTAGATACATAAGCATCTGATTGTTCGTTGGTTGTAATTAAGAAAGAATCAAGAACTCCAACATTATCTTCAAAAGTTATAATATTATTACTTAATGCAATTGGTTTTTTAACCTCATAACCCAATAAACTATCATTATCATTTAATGTATCAATATCAAATTCAGTCCAGACGTTAATAAAATAAGTACCATAATCAGAAAAATCGGCTGTTGTATTAAATGTATAATTAATTGTTTCATTGCTATACACAGCAGAACTTAATACTAATGTATCTCTTGTAATGCTTCCTCCATTAACCTGATATGCAACAGCAATTGAATCATTAGCAGGTATAGAATCGCATATAAAGAATTCCAGTTCAATTTCAACGATCTCAGAACCTGACAGATTACATCCTGCTGTTGGAGAATGAACAGCAATAACTCCAACATCAAAATTCTGTTGCAATTTGTTTTCAAATTCATATGCATAAATAGTATCATTGTAACTCATTGAATCCAAACCAAAATTAACCCAGCAGTCAATAGTATGTATTCCAAGCCCGGATACGTCAGCAGCATTGTTAAATATATAAATTAAAGTATCTCCACCATTAAAAGGAGAAGATAATATTATTGTATCAATTACACCAGTTGTATCACCGTCAAGATTATATCCTGCAAAAATAGTATCACCGACATTTAAGCTGGTATTGCATCCATTATATCCTAAAAGAACAGTTACATCTTCGGTTAACAAACCACAGGCAGTAATTGGTGATTGAACATCTAATAAAGATACATCATAATCATTAAAAGCATAACCAACCCCAACTGCATTCCATGCATTTGCTGTTTCAATAACGGCATTAGAACAGGAACCATACAGGTCTTCTGCCGCTTGTATAGATCCTGAACGAGAGTCATAATATTGTGATGAAGATATTAGATAAGTATGTAAATTACGATATGCAATTTCTGCGGATGTATCAATGCCCAGACCTGTTACATTATAAGAATGTCCATTATCATTTGTTCCACTGCCTCCTTCTGACAATAAATAAAACCAATGGCTCTGTACACCGCAATTGGTATGAACTCCACCGTAATCCATTGTTCCTGTAGCCCAGTTTTCACCTAAATAAGTATCAGGATCGTTGTAAGCTTTTGGATCTGACATAGACCTCATAGCGCTGCCTATATCTTCGCCTATAGTCCAGTCAGGATTGACAGTATCAGCATAAAACTCAACACATGTTCCAAAAATATCACTAAAAGATTCGTTTAAAGCACCTGATTCGTCCTGATAAATTAAATCAGCTGAATATTCGGTAAAAGCATGTGATATTTCGTGTCCGCAAATATCTAATGGAGTTAGAGCAGTTACCGAACCATCCCCATCGCCATAAGTTACAGCTTCACCATTCCAGAAAGCGTTATAATAATTTTGATCATAATGAACATAACTAATTATTTTAGCACCGTTACCGTCAAAACTACTTTGCCCAAATTTTGTAAAATAATAATCATAAGTCATTTCAGCAGCCCAGTGAGCGTTGTAAGCAGCATCATCCTGATTAGTAATAACATCCCAGTAATTATCATCATCAGTAAAATCCACAGCATTGCCATATTCTGTGCCTTCATTCATATCATACGTTTCTATTCCATCTCCGCGTGAAGTTTCTCTTAAACGATATAAGCCAGGTGAAACAGAATCTGTTATTATAATTTGCGTTCCATTATATTTAGTTTCTGCAATACCAGTAACATCAGTATTGAGAATCCTGTTTATAGTATGAAATACATCACCTGTTAAAGCATCAACATAAATATATTGACGGCTCATTGGCTTTTGAGCAAAAACATCAACTTTATAAGCAAGCCGATAGTTTTTACCAATACAAGAATATTTTTTGTCAACTATAATCAATTTTGCTTTAGGATAAAAACTAGCATCTGGATTGTTTTTATTTTTTTTCAGAATAAGTTCTGTGTTTTTACTTTCCCACATATAAATATCTGCATTGACATAATTAATAGCTATATTAACAGCCTGGTCCGAAGATATCTGAGATATATTATTTAAGCTTAAATTTTTAACAATTTTTCCATTACCTGATATTGCTATTCCGTTTTTTGCATGAATCAGATATTCAGCACCTTCAATAGTTATTCCTTTATAATACTGCTGATAGCGATAATGTGTAAATTCCAGTTTGTCTGTTTCTATTCGCGAAACCCGCATTTCATCATTTTTTTCCAAACCAAAAGCTTTTTTATAATCCTGAAAAACAGATGAAGGATTTATTTTTTTGTTCTCTCTGAATTGAATCCATGATGAATTGTGCTTTTTAATTGCAATTTGAGATAATAAGGACTGCTGCTGACTTGTTTGGTTTAAACCGGTATTATTTTGTGCTTTGGAATAACTTATATTTAAAAGATTAGTTACAATAAACAGAAATAAAACTATACTTATTTTTTTCATAATTAAATTTTTTTGTTAATAATTGGTTAATAAATAAAAATAATGAACAAATTTACAGATAATAATTTTTAATAATATTCAAAAATAGGTAGTGTATATTAATTATTGATATAGATATAATCTTTTGGGCTAAAGCCCTGTTTTTAAGGGTGTTTTCAGTTACCCCAAGCATTAATGCTGTGATAAGTCAAAACACAATGATTAACAGACACTAACCAAAAATAAAGATATTAAAAAAACAAGAAGTGGAGCTGCAGGGGTTTGAACCCTGGTCCAAACAAGTAGCAAAAAAGTTTTCTACATGCTTATCCTTTAATTTATTGTCAGAAATTTTACAGGCAAAAGGCGAGCCAATAAAAAATCTTATTCTCTTAATTTTTGCATAAACACCGAGACCTTATTTATGCTATCTCAACTTTTTCGATGCTTCTTACAGAACGCCGTTGAGAAAGGTCTTCTGCGAAGCAGAAAGCTACTTAATCTCTAAGACTAAGCTGCTAACAGATATTCGTTATTGTTGCCGTTTAATGGGCATGAGAATTAGTTTTTACGAGCCATATACTCAACGCTCGGCATGCTTACTGTTCCACTATCCTTGCTGTCAAATCCAAATCAGCCCCATATTTATAAATTATATTTGCAGATTCGCCTGATGCAAAAATATTAATTGCAAATATACAAATTTTTTTGTTTAATTATGAATTATTAGAATTTTTTTTGAGATTACTACAAAAAATGGTTTGATTTGACGGCAGTCTGTCTAAAAAACCTAAATTTTCACAATTTTTACAAAAATATTAAATAACTAAATCTCTATATTATAACGTTTTGCATTTTTCCATATCAGCAAAACAACTAATCTGAAATAGTTTTTAGACATTCTGACGGAGTGCCTACCTTTCAAGTTACAATGAACTTTATGCGAGCTACACCTTTTGAATTTACTACTATCTCGGCAATTAACTATACCGCCTGTTACCAAACGTAATTATTCCACATATTTTGTTAATAATCTTATTCTTTAATTACTTTTTTATATATTACATTCCTATCAGTAACTACTTTAATTAAGTAAATTCCACTTGGTAAAGTTCTTAAATCAAAGATGCTCATATCATTTTCTGCGATTTTATTATCAATAATTTTCCCATTAAAATTAATTACTTCAAGTTTGATAATCCCTTTTCCAATAATTGTCAATATACTGGATGTGGGATTGGGAAAAATTTGAATAGAACTTATATTTGATAAATTTGAAATTACAACATTATTATCTGTTGTAAATTCCCAAATAGTTGACCAAGGAGAAAAACCTGATGAGTTTTGTCCTCTTACCCGCCAAAAATATGTTGTGGTTTGATTTAGATTATTTATTGTTTCTGATAAAGAACCCGTAGTACCATTATAAACACCACTATTAAAAGTATTATCCTCACTGTATTGATATTGATATGCTGTTGCTCCGGCTACAGATGACCATTCTAAATCTGTTGACACATAAGAAATTCCTATACTGCCATTAGCAGGACTAATAAGATTAGGAGCACTTGTTAATTGGTATGATGTTGTAAAATACCATGTATTAGACCAAATTGAAGTATCAACTGCACTTTTAGCACAAGCATGCCAATAATATTTTGTACCGTATAATAAATTTGATATACTTACAAAAGAACTATTTTGAGCTGTTACTCCTTGCTGTAATAAAGAGGAATTAAAATTCTGTGAAGTATCAATTTGATACATGTAACCGTCATTTCCTGTAATATCAGTCCAGTCAATATAAAGCGATGTGTCTTGATTTATTGCACCATTGCTTGGGGATGTTATATTTACAGTGCTTTTTGTAGTAAAACACCATATTGAAGACCAAACAGAAGTGTCATTAGCATTTTTTGCACAGGCACGCCAATAATATTTTATTCCGAA
>CAZOSY010000004.1:28616-37275 GCA_964582565.1 uncultured Bacteroidales bacterium
TTGGAGATGTAATATTTACAGTGCTTTTTGTTGTAAAACACCATATTGAAGACCAGGCAGAAGTGTCATTAGCATTTTTTGCACAGGCACGCCAATAATATTTTATTCCGAATAATAAATTAGATTGACTTACAAATGAACTATTGGTTGCCGTTGTACCTTGTTCAAATAAAGGGGAATTAAAATTTGAAGTTGTATCAATTTGATACATATAACCGGTATTCCCTGTAATATCAGTCCAATCAATAAAAAGTTCTATGTTTTGATTTATTGCTCCATTGCTTGGAGATGTAATACCTACAGTAACTTTTGTTGTAAAACTCCATGTTGAAGACCAAACAGAATTTCCTGATGAACTTAATGTCATCACACGCCAGTAATATGTTTGACCAAAAAATAAATTGGACAAATATTTATAAGATTCGTTTGTTCCTGTAGTATCTTGTATAAAATATGCAGAACTAAAATCAAAAACTGTGTCTAATTGATACACATAGCCCTCATTTCCGGCAATGTCTGTCCAATCAATAAAAAGCGACAAATCCTGATTTGTTGCACCATTACTTGGTGAAGTTATAGATGGTGCATTAATGGCAAATGTTTCCAGACATATTGCCAAAACAAAAATAATTGATGTTAATACTTTTTTCATTTTTTTGTTCCTCCTTTTTAATTTTAAGATTTATTCCGTTTTTTTAAGTGGTTTCTGGTCTCCACTGTTTTATCTGTTCTTGTCACTTTGGGTGGTCAGACCTTTGGCTTTCGCGGACCGGCGTTAATTTTTATAATTGCCCATAATATGAATTATTGTTTAATAAATTTTTGAACCGAAACGCCATCAGTATTACCAAGCTTTACCACATACACCCCTTTTGCAAGGTTGCTTATATCAATTTCGGTTTTTGCCTGTTTTGTTTCCTGTTGCAGTAGTAATTGCCCGTGGATGTTGTAAATAGAAATAATTTCATCTTCGGCAAAAGCTGTATTTTCTATTGTGATTAAATCATTGGTTGGATTTGGGTATATTTTCACAGTATTTTTAATCATATTATCATTAATAGAGGTTGCGACTGATGGAGGATTATCCCATTCATCACGCAACCAGGGTGCAAGATAAGGTTCTTGATATTCACCAGCTGAATATTCAGGGTCTCCACCATAGAATGTATCAGGACTTTGAATAAATGGAGTTATATTTATAATATTAGAATCATTGGAATAAATAATCCATGGAATAATAAGGCTATCTGCTGAATTAAGAGACCCGTTGTTTTGTGTTATTTCACCATTATAACGTATTTGTACACCATCTTCAATACTTGTTTTCATCGCATGAGAACCTCCTTCAACACCTATTACCGGATGACTATTGTCTGTTGATATTTCATACCATGAAAAAGTATTAAAAAAAATATGATTGCTAAGCATTATGTATATTGGGGTAGTATCCTGAACATAAATAAAATATTTTTCCCAATCATGTTCATGGTTATTCGCCCAGTTATTATCGGCATAATAAAGCCAGTATTCATATACATTGTAATCAGGTGTTTCTACAAAATGGAAATATACTGCAGGTTGCTGGTTATTATATCCCCTATTAGTTAATCCTGTTCTTCCTGTGCCATAAATACTATCGCCAATTGAAAACAAAACAATATTCTCAAGATTATCTTCTACGCTGATAACACTGTCATTATTTGCATCTTGTGTAGTGTTGAATATAGAAGAAACAGGAAAATTTGTTTCACCGGAATCAAAATTATCTGTACCGTCAAATGTGAGCGTTGCAATATATTTGTAAGGATTAATATTATTTTGGGCTTCTAGATTCAAACTTATTAAACTGATAAACAGGACAAATAATAAATACATTTTTTTTAAAGTCAATTTAAGTTTCATAATTGCCTTTTTATTGAATAATTAATTTCTCAACTTTCATATTATGATTATTATGTATTTTAAGTAAATAAATTTCTTCTGAATAACCGGATAAATCAATTTTTTGAATATTGATTGTTTTGTTCAATTGTTTACTAAAAATTATCTGACCAACAGAATTTAGTATTTCTATAGTTGCATGTATTTTATATGGATTTTTAATATTGATAATACCATTGGTTGGATTTGGATAAATAAAAATATTTGAAGTTGATGAACTATTTTCATTAATACTTGAAGTCTGCATTTCTAACTTGATATTTGGCCTTTCATAATATTTATAAATAGAAGTTTCGTAAGTACATGGGTCAAATGAACCTGCTGAGCCGGCAACCATATACTCGCTTGTTGTAGTATATTTTGTGGAAGCATTGTAACCATAAGTTCCATTGTGAAAACATGTTTCTATAACAATATCAGAAGTTCCATCCCAATTAAAAGGAGTACTAAAAGTATGAGTATTCCAGTCTTGTACAGGTTGATACGGATTACCGAGAAAAACAGTGGTTAAACCTGTAATCTAGTCATAATCTCCTGCAGATTCAAAATCAGACAAAGGACTATTTCCAATTGATATGGAAAAATTTTGCAGCGAGGGGCAACTGTTAACACCGCTAACGTCAAAAGCAATGCCTGTAATATTTCCTGCTATTCCACCAGCAGCAGAGAGTTCAGATGCTTTAATAATTATCTAATACCTTGCACCGTATTCCCAATTGCCATAAGGTGCCGGCCAAGTATTATAAGCATTTGCATTAATTCCATCGCCAATTGTTACTGTCTGGCTTTTAGCTTTAACTCCGAATAAAAATATTGAGATAAAACAAACTAATAATTTTGTTAAAGTTATTTTTTTTATTTTTTTTATTTTAAATTTAGACCTACTCATCTGGCTTTTCGGTGTCGCCCCGTTTTTAAAGTTGTTTCTGGTTTCAACTATTTTTTTGTCAGTTGTAAATAACTGTCATGAAGAGTCAAAGTTAATCTTTTGAAACTCTCTTGTCTGTCTGTTATGTCGTTTTTTAAACTTGCCCATAACGTAATAGTGTTTTATGCGAAATTCAAAAATACAAAAAAAAAAATGATTAAAGGCAATAAACTGAATTTTTTCAAAAATAAGTTGTTATTTATTTTTTAGCAAATATTAAGTATTTTTTTTAATTTAACAATAAATAAATATATTTTTTTACATTTTATTAAATATACCAATACGAAACAGACAGGCAGTTGCCTGTTATATTAAATTATCTCTTTTGTCAGGTGATTGCCTTAAAAAACAGTATAAAAAATTATTTTATATACTTACAGAACTATTTATCTAAAAACAGAGTATAACCTCTAAAAATAAAGAAATGTTTATTATTCTTTTTTATTTTGTATCTTTGTTCGCTTAATTTTTGCATTTTTTAAAATTAAATTTGGAATAGAAAAAAAAATTGCGTATATTGTCAGTTTAAATATTTTAGGAAAAACAGATGCGATATTTTGTAAGACATATTATTATAACAGCTTTGGTTTTAATGCTTTGTGTTTTTAATAATTTAAATTCACAAGCTCAATATATTATGACAAGTGATAGCTGCGTAGTTTATGTTAACACTGATTCAATGATAATTAATGGCTCAGTAAATAATATTGGTAGTATTAATAATGACTCTTTATATAATTTGGGGAAGATAATTATTAAAGGAGATTTTGTTAATGACGGACTTACATCAGGAAATGGTCAATATGAGCTTACAGGTGACTGGGTAAATAATAAAGTATTTAAATCAGGATTAAGCACAGTTACATTAAACGGAGCAGATCAATTTATAACAGGAAACTTTTTAACGGCTTTTTATAATCTTAAATTAGAAAATGCAGGAATAAAAACATTAACAATAAATTCTGTTGTTAGTAATATGCTTGATTTAACAGACAGAGAATTAGCAACTGATATTTTTACAATGTTTATAACAAATGTAAACCCATTAGCAATTGTCAGGACAAGCGGTTTTGTCAGTAGTTTGGGAAATGGCAGATTATCAAGAGTAACTAATGTAAACGGCACTTATTTATTTCCTGTGGGTTCAAGTTTAGACACAATAAGATATCGTCCTGTTGAAATTAGACCTAACAATTCTGTAAATAACACATTTACCGTAAGGTTTGTTAATAATAAAGCTACAATTGATGGTTATGATTTACATAATCTTGACCTTAGTATTTTACGTGCTGATTCTTCATTTTATCATCTGATTAATCGCACAGCAGGTAATGATTCTGCTGATGTTACAATTTATTTTGACCCTGTCAAAGATGGTAATGGCTGGAACGGAATAGCAAACTGGAAAGATGTCCCTTTAAATCAATGGCAGAATATAGGATATGTAAACAGTGTTTATGGTTCTTTAAAAGGACTAAAAAAAATATCATGGAATGATTATACTTATGAACCTTATGTTTTAATAGAAGTTATTCATGATACTCTCTCTATATCAGGTCCACAAGTTGTTTGTAAAAATTCACCGGGAAATTATATAGCATTAGGTGATTCAAATTCTACATATTTATGGACAGTAGTTGGCGGACATATAATTTCTGACTCTACACTGGACAATATTTGGGTTGTGTGGGATACTATTGGTTTTGATACAATTACAGTGGAAGAGACAACGCAATCAGGCGTTTATCTTATATCTTTGCCTTATATAGTAGAAGTGTTGCCTAATCCTGTGGCTAATTTCTCTATTAATACTCCATATAGTGATGTGTTTTCAGGTGATTTAATATCTTTTATAGACCAATCGTCTATAATACCACCTTATATAATTAATTCCTGGTTTTGGGATTTTGATGATGGTTATACTTTAACACAGGAAAACCCTTATCATATTTATAATAAACCTGGGTTTTATAATGTGATGTTAGCAGTAAGAAGTGATAATGGATGTACAGATACTGTTTTTATAGATATTAATGTAAAAGAAGGTCTTATTATTTCTAATGTATTTACACCAAATGGCGATGGAGTAAACGATTACTTTTATTTTAGAAATAGTGGTATGGAACTCTATTCTTTAAAAATTTTTGATAGATGGGGTGTCTTAATATTTAAGACCAATAATCCATCTAATATGTGGGATGGCAGGACTCATGCAGGGACAGATGCTGCTGAGGGGACATATTATTATATTTTAGAAGCTAAATCAGAAAACCAAGAATATAATAGAACAGGATTTGTAACTTTGATAAGATAGAATATTTATCTGGTTATTTTTTCGTAATTATTTTACCACGTGAAATCCGCATTAGGCGGATATTTTATTGGGAACAAAATTAAAATCTATAATTTTATTTCACAGGGTGAATTTTTAATTAGTTACTAAGTTCCAAGTTCAGATTTCAAGTCCAAAGCCCAAAACACTAAACTGTCTTTGGCCATGAATATTTTATCTAAATATTTTGTTTGCATTTTCTATAAAATCCAATATCTCATATTTCCCTTCCTGTGTCTTGGTAGAAGATAAAATTACCTTTGGTAACTCTTCCCAGATATTTAGTAAGTAATCTTTATAAAATTTTATGTTTTTGTTTAACTGATTTTTTGTAAGTTTATCAGTTTTAGTAAAGACGATGATAAAAGGAATATGGTTAGAACCAAACCAATTTATAAATTCAGTATCAATTTTTTGTGGATTATGTCTGGAATCAATCAAAAATAAAGTACAGAGTAAATTTTTTCTTTTCAAAAAATAATTATAAATCATATATTCCCATTTTGTCCTGTTTTTTTTTGATGTCTTTGCAAATCCTAATCCGGGTAAATCTACTAAATACCATTTGTCATTAATTATAAAATGATTTATCAACCGTGTCTTTCCCGGAGTATTTGATGTCTTCGCAAGTTTTTGTTTTCCTATAAGCATATTTATAAGCGAAGATTTTCCAACATTTGACCTTCCTATAAAAGCATATTCAGGAATATCAGGCTCAGGACATCCATTAAAATTTTGATTGCTGATAACAAATTTGGCACTTTTTATAAACATATAAAAAAATATTAATACAACACAAACATACATAAAATAATTTGAATCTCTATTACAATCATTAAAATTTGACAAATAATGTTTATATAAGAGTATAAAAAATTATCTGTTTGAGAAAAAAATTATAGGAAAATCAAATTTATTTTTTATTTTTGCCAAAAAAATGGCGAGGTAGCTCAGTCGGTTAGAGCGTCGGATTCATAACCCGGAGGTCTCGAGTTCAATTCTCGATCTCGCTACTTTAAAAAATGCCTGTAAATATCACTTTTACAGGCATTTTCGTTTTTTTAAAGATTTAGGGTTTGCAAAAAATTAAGCTGTTTATTATATGATTTACCTTGATAGGTATAATCATTATCTGGTTTTCTATGTTCCCCAATAATGTTTCATACGTAAAATTTAAGAAAAAAATATTATAAGAAAATAGTTTATTAATAAAAAAGATAATTATTAAGATATCAGGAACAATATTCAGCTATTTATGAATGCCTGATTCACTATGTAGATATACTTTGTGTAGTATAATTTGTTATTTATAGTATAGTATAATATAGTAAACATTTCTGATAAGCTAAACTTGTTTCAGTATGGTCACAAAAAAAATCTGTTAAGATTCTGTTATTCTTTCTAATTTTTTCATTATAGAAAATATAAATATTGCAGATAAAAGTGCTAATGCAACTATCAATAAGAAAAATTGCCACAGTTCCCATTCTTCATAGAACGGTCCTATTTTGCCTGCCAATAAAGTTCCAATTGCTGTTGCAGCCAACCATCCGCCTTGCATAAGTCCTTTATATTTAGGCGGAGCAACTTTGGAGACAAAAGACAATCCCATAGGACTTAAGAATAGTTCAGAAACAGTTAATATAAAATAAGTTGTTATCAGCCAGTAAGGAGATACTAACATACTGGCAGAGGCAACGCCTCCTTCAAGAGAATGTACGCTTGGTAAACCTTGTGAAGCCACAATCATTACAGAAAAACCAATGACTGTAATAAGCATACCTGTGCCTATTTTTCTTACAGAAGAAGGTTCTTTCCCTTTCTTGCCCAGTAAAGTAAAAAAAGCAACAATAATAGGAGTTAAAACTACAATAAAGAAAGGATTGAATTTTTGAAAAAGAGGTGCGCTGATATGATTACCACTTTCAGTAAAACTGCTTATCCTGTAATAAGCTAATATAGCAAAGACAACTATAAGTATTATACCTGTATAACGATTTCTTCTAACATTCTTTTTAATAAACAAAAGAATTATTCCTAGCACTATACCGACAATAGAAAGCAATGCTGTAAGGTCAAAGGGTATAAATGTCCATTTACCTACTGTTGGAACAGTATAATTTTTAGCAAACAATGTTAATGTAAATCCATTTTGATGAAATGCCATCCAGAAAAACATAACTGTTATAAATACCATTATAAGAGCAGTTAATCTTTCTCTTGTTTGTTTAGGCGTTAACTCTTTAATTTTAACATTTTCTTTTGCTAATTTTTCTTTCTTTTCAGATTCTGTAATATCAACATGTTTCCAGTATTTTTTAAATATTATAAAAATTAATAAAGAGACCACCATACTAAGAGCAGCTATTCCAAAACCCGCATTATATGACGCACTTAAAGAATCAAGATAATGATGACTAAAAGTTCCTAAACTGTTTAAGGTAACAGAAGCATCTTGTTGTTGAGCAATAGACAGATAATTATTAATATTTTGTAATGACCCATCAAGATATTGATGAGCTAAAGTAGGAATTTTAGCATCATAAACAAGATTATTATGTCTTAAAATATAATTACTTATTCCGGTAGCAGTATCAGGAGCAAAAAATGCACCAATATTAATACCCATATAATAGATATTAAATGCAACATCACGAAGTTTGTTGTATTTTGGGTCATCATAAAGATTTCCTACTAATACGGCAAGGTTGCCTTTAAACAACCCTGTCCCTAAAGCAATTACAAGCAGGGATATATAAATAAACCATGGCTGCATACCTGGCTTGGCAAGTAATGCATACCCTACAAACATTAGTATAGTACCTACAATAATTGTTTTGCTGTATCCAAACATTTTATCAGCTAAAATGCCCCCGAGCAAAGGAAAAAAGTAAATCCCAAACAGGAAATACCCATAAATATTACCGGCTTGTATAGCATCAAGGCCAAAATGAGATTGTAAATACAAAACAAAAATAGCTATCATTGTATAATAGCCAAATCGTTCGCCCATATTTGAGAAAAACAGAACCAACAGTCCTTTTGGATGTCCTTTAAACATAATTTTATATTTTTGATTAATAAATTTCTTAAAAAACTTTGCAAAAATAAATAAAATTATAAGTTTTACAAATTTATTTTTTGTTATTAAAATAATATAACGAATTTTTTATAAATTTATCCTAATAAATCTTTATCCAAAATACCAAATTATTATGCCTTGGCTTAATGAATTTTCTCTGCAAGTTTAATTTAATAATAGAATATTTATAGTACTTATTAATTTTAGTTTAAAAAAAAATCCGATTTTATTAGAATTGTTTTTTCCCGTTATAAATTGCATAAAATATTATTACATATCTTCTTTATGCACATCAAGACCACAAACTTTTATAAACTTTGTTTTTAGGGGAGTTCTAATAATTGGTTTTGTATATGAAAGTGAGCGAAAAATATCA
>CAZOSY010000005.1:0-34330 GCA_964582565.1 uncultured Bacteroidales bacterium
CTCACTTGACCTCTCCTTTGGCGGAACCGGAATTGTTATAACAGATGTGGCTGGTGGTAATGATGTTAGCCGGTCCGTGGCTATTCAAACTGATGGAAAAATTGTTGTTGCAGGAACTTCAGATTATGATTTTGCAGTTGTAAGATATAACACTGATGGAACATTAGATAGCACTTTCGGAACAGGTGGTAAAGTAATAACTCCTGTCGGAAGCATTTGGGATTTTGCTTCTGCAATAGCCATACAAACTGACGGAAAAATTGTTGTCGCGGGATCTTCAAATAATGGTTCAGATTATGATTTTGCATTAGTAAGATACAATACCGATGGAACATTAGATACTACTTTCGGAACTAGCGGTAAAGTAATAACTCCTGTTGGAAATTCTTATGATGATGAAGCTTATGCTGTAGCGATACAAACCAATGGAAAGATTGTAGCAGCAGGATCAGGATATTCAGGTAGTGGTCCATTTTTTGAAAATGAACTTGTAAGATACAATACTGATGGGACATTAGATACTACTTTTGGAACAGGCGGTAAAGTAATAACTATTGTTAGAGACGGTAGTAAAGCTTCTTCCGTGACTATACAAACTGATGGAAAAATTGTTGTTGCAGGTGAATCGGTTAGTGGTACAAATTATGATTTTGCAGTAGTAAGATATAATACCAATGGAACATTAGATGCTACTTTCGGAACAGGTGGTAAAGTGATAATTGATATCGGGAGTGATCATGATTATGCTTATGCTGTCGTTACACAAGATGACGGAAAAATTATTGCCATAGGGTATACTAATGTTCCAAATTGTTATTTTGCAGTTGTAAGATGTAATACCGATGGAATATTAGATACTACTTTCGGAACAGGGGGAAAAGTAATAACTCCTGTCGGAAGTATTGATGATAGAGCTCGTACTGGTGTTATACAAACTGATGGAAAAATTGTTGTCGCAGGATACTCTGATAATGGCTCGAATAATGATTTTGCAGTTGTAAGATACAATACAAATGGGACGTTAGATAATACTTTCGGAACAGACGGAATAGTGATAACTGCTATTGGAGACTTTCGGGATGAAGCATCTGCAGTAGCTATACAAACTGATGGGAAGATTGTTGCCGTAGGATACTCATATAATAATGGTTCAAATAATGATTTTGTAGTTGTAAGATATATAGGTGTAGTTAATAATATTCCTGAAATAAAAGAATCAGATAATTTTGTTGTATTCCCAAATCCAACAGATAATAGTTTTTTCATAGAAGCATACATTGCTGCAGATAACCACGGCATAATAAAAATATATGATTTAAAAGGAGAATTGTTAAAAGAACTTGTCCTTAAAAAAGGCAGTAACAAGACAATGGTTCACACATCGGGCTGGAGAAAGGGAATTTATATCTGTAATCTTATTATTAACGGGAAAATAATTAAGAGTGAAAAAATGGTGCTGGCAAGATGAAAGAAAATTACGAATTACGAATTATGAATTATGAGTTTTGAACTTTGAACTTGATACTTAAAAGTTATGAGTAAATAGTATCTGTTCATAAATGGTTTATACAGGCAATTACATATTTTTTATTAAATATATAAGCCCTGAATAGTCATTTTTGTTTTTATTTGCTGATATATTGGATTTTAGTCCGTTAAGGAAAGCTTTTATAAATCTTGATTTTTCTGTTTTATATTTTTCGCTAAGTAAACTTATATAAAAAGAATCAAATTTTAACGGGAATTTTTTCTCAACTTTAAAATTATACTTTTCAAACAAATTTTTGATACTTGATTGTGAAAAATGATATAAATGTCGTGGTATATCATATCCTGCCCAAAATTCTTTATAAATATCAGCGTCTAATGATTTATAATTTGGGACAGCAATAATTAAAATCCCGTCTTTTTTTAAGAGTTTTTTTACTTCTGTTATTCTTTTATCAAGTTGGTGCACATGTTCCAATACATGCCACATTGTAATTACATCAAAGGAATTGTCTTCTAATTTTGATAGCTCTTTTTCATCTTTGATATTCAGGTTATAAAGAGCTACAGCATGGTTACGGACTTTTTCGTTTGGTTCTATTCCATAAGTGAGCCAGTTATTTTTTTTAAAAACATTTAAAAAATCACCTGTTGCACATCCTATATCAAGAATTTTTTTCCCTGATGATGTCTTATATTTATTTATAAGGTTAAATTTTTGTTTAAGAGAATGGTTTTTTATTATTTGATACAAAAAGTTTATAATTCCTTTTTTGCTGTGAGAGTAAGATATATAATTTTCAGATTCATAATATTTATATATATCATTAGCAGCAGGGCGCGGATTAGTAAATCTGAATCCACATTTTTTGCATTCTACAATATTAAATGTCTCTTTTGTCAAGAAATGGTCTTTGCAGGTTAATACAGTGGTAAATTCATCTGAACCACATACAAGGCATTTATCAATTTTTTCCATAAAGAATATGTTTATCTTGTTTATACCGTTAGATAATCAGGCAGTCAAGTTCGGCTACTGACGAATGACTGTTAGTTTTTATTATTTTAAACCGCTGGTCTTATGACCTACAGCTTTTACCCCGTTGGATATTATCCTACGGGGTTAATTTATTCTTGTCTTTTTTATACTCACCCATAGCCCCTCTCTACTCGTAGAGAGGGGAACCAAAAGGGGAGAGTAAAAAATATTTAGTAATTTTTTTATTGCTAAATTATAAACGTTCCCTTCAGTCGGAGTAAAACAACTGAACAATTTTTTGTTGTTAAATCCGCTTTAGGCAAACGGTTTTTATTTTATTGGTAGAGACGAGGCATGCCTCGTCTCTACTGTGAAGTTATAATCAGTATTTATTCGTCATAGATGTTTCATGTGAAACATTAATTTTATTTGCCAAGATATACCAGAAGAACAGATATATCTGATGGTGAAACGCCGCTTATTCTTGATGCTTGTCCTATTGTTACCGGCTTAATTTTTAACAATTTTTCTCTTGCTTCAAAAGAGATTGATTTTAACTTTTGATAATCAAAATCTTTGCGTAAAATAATATTTTCAAGTTTAGATAATTTGTTTGCTACTTCATTTTGTTTGTTTATATATTCTTCATATTTGGTTAATATTTCTGCTTCTTCTATGCTTTCCTCTTTTGTATCACTTTTAAAAGAATCAAAAAAATCAGAGAGGGAACTTATATATTTTGTAAGAGAGTTAATAGAGATTTGTGGACGTAACAAAAGTTTGGATATTTTAATCTTTTGTTTAATATCAGGAGTATTTATTTGTTGAAGCAAAGGGTTTATTTCATTTGGTTCTACGTTTTTACTTTCTATAAAGTCAATAATTTTTTTAATTTCTTTTTCTTTTTTAATAACTCTGTCCATTCTTTTTTTTGAAGCAAGACCTGTTTCATATCCCTTTTTAGTTAAGCGAAGGTCAGCATTATCCTGACGTAGCAATATTCTGTATTCTGCTCTTGAAGTAAACATTCTGTAAGGTTCATCAGTGCCTTTTGTAATTAAATCATCAATTAAGACCCCGATATATGCCTGATAACGTTTTAAGATAAAATCCGAAAGATTATTTAGTTTTCTGTGGGCATTTATACCGGCAATTAGTCCCTGGCATGCTGCTTCTTCATATCCTGTTGTCCCGTTTATCTGTCCTGCAAAGTAAAGATTATTTATAAGTTTTGTTTCCATGGTATATTTAAGCTGTTGCGGTGGAAAATAATCATATTCTATTGCATATCCGGGTCTAAATATTTTAGCATTTTCAAATCCGGGAATTTTTTTCAATGCTTTATACTGAATCTGTTCCGGCAAAGAGGAAGCCAATCCATTAGCATATACTTCAACAGTTTTCCATCCTTCGGGTTCAACAAATACCTGATGTCTTTTTTTATCAGCAAATTTTACAAGTTTATCTTCTATTGAAGGGCAGTATCTCGGACCAACACCTTTTATAATTCCTTTAAAAAGAGGAGATTTATCAAAACCTGTTCTTAATATGTCATGAACTTCAGGATTTGTATATGTGAGGAAGCAACTTTTTTGTTTTTTTAGTTTTTTGGTGTTTGTAAAAGAAAATTTCTGTGGATTTTCATCTCCTTTTTGTTCAGTCATTTTTGAATAGTCAAGCGTTCTTCCATCAACTCTTACAGGAGTTCCTGTCTTCATTCTTTTTGCTTCAAAGCCAACTTTTACTAATTCTTTTGTTAGACCTTTTGAAGCCGGTTCTCCTATTCGTCCTCCTGTTGTATGTTTATCGCCGACATATATTATTCCGTTAAGGAAAGTGCCATTTGTTAAAATTACTGCTTTTGCTTTTATCTTTATACCCAAAGCGGTGATAACACCTTTAACAGTATTATTTTTTATCATTAAAGAAATCACATTATCTTCTCTAAAATCAAGGTTAGGAGTTTTTTCAAGCATTAATCTCCATTGTTCTGAAAATTTTAATCTGTCATTTTGGGTTCTTGGGCTCCACATAGCAGGACCTTTGGATTTGTTGAGCATCTTGAATTGTATCATTGTTTTATCAGCTACTATTCCTGAATATCCTCCCAAGGCATCAATTTCTCTTATTATTTGTCCTTTGGCTATTCCGCCCATAGAAGGGTTGCATGACATATTTGCCATTTTTGTCATATTCATAGTTATGAGCAACACAGAGGACCCGAGGTTAGCGGCTGCCGCAGCGGCTTCACAACCAGCGTGTCCTGCTCCTACAACAATTATGTCATATTCTTTATACATTTTTTCTATTTATGTTCCACATGAAACATTCATGTCCAAAAAAAATTGGACATACACTTTATAAACTCATTGAAGTAAGCGAATGACCCGCTTTAGGCGGATTTTGCAGTAGAGACGAGGCATGCCTCGTCTCTACTAATAATGTAATATAAAAATGTAAATGCCGTCAGGCAACTGCCTGATCCAACGGTATAAACACATGAAAAATTATTTTTTTTGAACAAAATTACATAAAATTTTTGTAGAACAAAGATAAATAATAATCCTCTTTTTGTGTCATCACAATTTTTTCTTTATCTGTCTTATCGTTATAACCTATAAGATGTAAAATGCCATGTATCATAATTCGTTGTAATTCATTGAAAAACAGCACATTAAAAGTTTTGGCGTTTTTTTTAACCCTGTCAATGCTAATAAAAATGTCGCCTGATATTTTATTGTCTTCAGAATAATCAAAAGTTAGTATATCTGTGAGTGTATCACGGTTTAGATAAGTTTTGTTTAAACTTAAAAGACGAGCATCATTACAAAATATATAATTTATAATGCCTGAATATTTCTTTTCTTTATCAATAGCAAAAAATATCCATTTTCTTATCATCTTTTTATTTTTTAATACAAAAGAAATATTTTCAGAAAAAAAATTAATGTTTGAATTGAGCATTCCCTTTTATTTTGGTTATTCGCTAAAATCAGCAAGTTTATTTTTTTTGTCACTAGTTACATTCACCCCGTTAAATCCCTGACAAGTCAGGGAACGAAGTTATTTAACGGGATGAACCCAATTAAGTAAATTTTTCATTGGTGTCCGACTAAAATTTAAAAATTCAGATAAAGTCGTTTCTAAATATTATGAGATTCCTCTCTATCGCTCGGAATGACAGTATTATTTAGAGTTCAGGGTTGGTTGTAAGGACGCGTAAAACGCGTCCTTACAACCAACTTCCCAACATAATGAAGTTGTCATTCCGAACGAAGTGAGGAATCTACTATTATAAGTTCTAATTTTATTTTTAGTCGGACACTAATATAATTTTTTAATATTTTTTATTCCTAAAGAAATTCTTTTTAATATCTCGTCTTTACCTAATATCTCTGCAACATCAAGCATATTTGGACCTTTATTATCTCCTAATACAGTTATTCGCAAAGCATTCATAAGCTGTCCGATATTTAGATTATTCTCTTCAAGAAATTTTTCAAAAACAGGTTCTAAAGTCCTTGCATCAAAATTTTCAATAAGATTTAATTCATTTTTTAAAGATGATAAAATAAAAGGAGTGTTTTCTTTCCATTTTTTTCTAACTGCTTTCTCATTATATCTGACAGGAGCTTTAAAAAAATATGTTGCCTGCCAAAAAATCTCTTTAACAAAACAAGCTCTTTCTTTCATCAAACCGCATACTTTTGAGAGGTATTTGTTATTGATTATGTTTTTATTTTCTATAATTTTAGAAATATTTTCTTTGTTTATATCCGTATTATATGCTTTATTCAGATGTTCAAAGGTCTTATCTTCTTCTGTGTTTAATGTTTTTATATAAGACAGTAATAAATCGGCTAATTCTTTATTATCTTTTTTTCTAAGGTATTGTTGATTAAACCATTTTGCTTTTTCAGGATTAAATTTTGCTCCTGATTTTCCAACATGTTCAAAAGAAAATTCCTGAATCAGTTTATCCATAGTAAACAGTTCCTGCTCAGTGCCCGGGTTCCAGCCAAGAAGAACAAGCATATTTATAAATGCTTCGGGAAAATAACCGGATTCTTTATAGCCGGATGATTTTTCGTTTGTCTTAGGGTCAGTCCATTCTAAAGGGAATACAGGAAATCCTAAACTGTCGCCATCACGTTTACTTAATTTTCCATTACCATTTGGTTTTAATAATAATGGCAGATGAACAAAATAAGGCATTGTTTTTTCCCAGCCAAGATATTTATATAACAAAACATGCAAAGGGGCAGAGGCAAGCCATTCTTCTCCTCTTATAACATGCGTAATTTTCATTAAATGGTCATCAACAATATTTGCGAGATGATATGTAGGCATACCATCTGATTTGAACAATACTTTATCATCTATTTTTGAAGAATTAACAGTAATTTGTCCTCTTATAATGTCAAAGACCTTTATTTCTTCTTTTTTCGGTATTTTGATACGAACAACATAAGGACTTTTGGAATCAAGTTTTCTTTTTACTTCTTCTTTGGATAAAGAGAGAGAATTTTTCATCTTTAATCGTGTAAAAACATTGTATTGAGACATTGCAATATCTTTGGCTTTTATGTTCCGCATTTCTGTTAGTTCTTCCGGAGTATCAAAAGCATAATAAGCAGTGCCGTTATTTAATAATTTGTCAACATATTTACGATAAAGATGTTTTCTTTCCGATTGTCTGTATGGTCCATATTGTCCATCTTTATTTATACTTTCGTCAAAGTCAATGCCACACCATTTAAGGGATTTTATAATATATTCTTCTGCTCCCTGCACAAATCTTTTTTGGTCTGTATCTTCTATTCTTAAAATAAATTTCCCTTTGTGTTTTTTGGCAAACAAATAGTTATACAAGGCAGTTCTAACACCTCCTATATGTAAAGGTCCTGTTGGACTTGGAGCAAATCTTACTCTTATTTCCTGATTTAACATAATAGTTTTTCCCTTTTTTTGTGAAGCAAACTTACATAAAAACAGTAGATATATTTTATCAATGGGTTAAAATTTTTTATAGATGATATAAAGCAGTGGTAGTAGCAGTGGCTATTTTTTGTTAAGCATTGATATTTATTATTTATTATCCACTCAAATTAAGAAAGAACCTATAAAATCAAATAAAATTAAGAGCTTTATACTGATTTGTATTCAGTATTACAATAAAAAAAGTCATTAAATTTTCTTATTTACAATATTTAGTATTTCTTTTTCCATTGATATAGCTTTGTTTTCAATTTTCGTTCCTTTTGATAAAATATCATCAACAAATTTTTTGTCTTTCATACCTGAAGCATTTATTTTAACATTAAGGAAAGCGCCCATAACAGCAGAGCGTGCACACAAAGCGCCAACGCCTGCATCGCTGACAGAATTAGGATTTCCTGTTTCTGCCATTGCCCTTATTATTGTCATTGCAGAGAGAGATAATTCCATTACTTTAAAAGGTGTTTTTATAGCATCTTTTGTTGCCTGCTGTATAGCATTATTTCGTGTTTCTTTTTCTTTGTCTGTATTTTTTGATAAAGAAAAAGCATCCATTATTTTATTAAAAGCATCAGTATCCTTGTCAACCATATTTATCAGTTGGTTTTTTATTTCTTGACCTTTTTCAGCCCAAAAGGAAAATTCTTCCCATCTGTTGTCCCATGCTCTTTTATTGGCTGACAGATTAGCGACCATTGTTGCAAGAGATATTCCCAAAGAGCCGACATAAGCAGAAATAGAGCCGCCTCCCGGTGCCGGCGATTCTGATGCTGTTTCATTGGCAAATTCTTTTAAGTTCATCTCTACCAGTTTATCAGTGTTGTCTTGTTCTATCATATATTCTATGATTTTTTCTTTGGGATTAAAAGGTCTTAAATCATCTAATCCTAATGACTTAACAGCTATTTTTATAATTTCCTGTTCAGAGATACCAACAGAGCGTTTTTGTTTTTTTAAAAAGTATTTTCCTGCATCTGTCATTACTTTTAAAGGCACTAATCCGACGAGTTCAGAGCCGGTTACTCTTAGTCCTCTTTCACTGGCTTTTTTGCATACTTCATCAAAAGCAATATGAAGAGGTGTGATATTGATATTTGTAAGGTTCATAGATATTTGAGCTATTTCATATTCTTTGATATACCAGCCAATAGCTTTTGTTGCTTTTAGTGTTCCCGGTGTATATACAGGTCTGCCGTTTTTATCTTTTATAATTTTTCCTGTCAAAGAATTATTTTCTCTTTTTATCCTTCCTTTTTCTCTAACATCAAAAGCCACAGCATTAGCTCTTCTTGTTGATGTAGTATTAAGGTTAAAATTATAAGCAATCAAAAAATCCCTTGCACTGATATTTGTAGCTCCTGCTCTTGCATTAAATTTGTCAGGACCAAAGTCAGGTTTCCAGTGCGGGTCCGTTAATTTTTTTTCCAGTCCTTCATATTCTCCTGCACGGTTATTTGCAAGATTTTTTCTTTGTTCAGTGAAAGCGGCGTTTTCATAACAATAAACAGGTATTTTTAGTTCTTCACCAACTTTTTTGGCTAATTTACGTGCATAAACAACAGTTTCTTCCATTGTTATTCCGGATATTGGCACGAGAGGGCATACATCTGTTGCTCCCATCCTGGGATGTGCTCCTTTGTGTTTTCTCATATCAATAATTTCCGATGCCTTTTTTATTGATAAAAAAGCTGCTTGTATAACTGCTTCAGGATTGCCAACAAAAGTAACTACTGTTCTGTTTGTAGCTTTTCCCGGGTCAACATCAAGAAGTTTAACACCTTCAACACTTTCAATTTGGTTTGTTATTTGTTTAATGATTGACATATCCCGTCCTTCACTAAAATTTGGGACACATTCTAATATTTGTTTCATATTTTTATATTTTGTAATTAAGCAATTATAATTTTTTATATGTTATGAATTATTTGCAAAAATTATGAGGCCATTTCATTAAGTATATGAATTAAAGACGAATATTAATTTGTTTGAATTGACAAAATTAATTTTTTTTTAAAATTTTCAATAAAAGTTCTAGATTGTAGTGTGCTTCTGCATCTTTAGGATTTATTCGTATCACTTTTTGATTCATTCTCTACTTCGTTATAAATTTTTAAATTATGTAATAAATTTTCTAAATTATTTTTTGCTAGTGCATGTTTAGGATTTATTCGTATCACTTTTCTGAATTCTTTCTCTGCTTCGTTATACCTTTTTAAATTTGCTAATAAAACTCCGAGATTGTTGTGTGCTTTTGCAAGTTCAGGATTTATTTTTATCGCTTCTTTGTATTCCTTCTCTGCTTCGTTATATCTGTTTGAATTATATAATAAATTTCCGAGATTGCAGTGTGCTTCTGCATATTCAGAATTTATTTGTATTGCTTCTCTGAGTTTTTTCTCTGATTCGTTATGCCTTTTTAAATTTGCTAATAAAACTCCGAGATTATTGTGTGCTTCTGCATGTTCAGGATTTATTTGTATCGCTTCCCTATATTCTTTCTCCGCTTCATCATATCTTTTTAAATCATCTAATAAAACTCCGAGATTATTGTGTACTTCTGCATGTTCAGGATTTATTCGTATTGCTTCCCTGAATTCTTTCTCTGCTTTGTTATACCTTTTTAAATTTGCTAATAAAACTCCGAGATTATTGTGTGCTTCTGTATGTTCAGGATTTATTCGTATCGCTTCCCTATATTCTTTCTCTGCTTCGTTATTCCTTTTTAAATTTGCTAATAAAAGTCCGAGATTGTAGTGTGCTTTTGCATGTTCAGGATTTATTCGTATCGCTTCCCTGTATTCCTTCTCCGCCTCTTTATAATTTTTAGTAAAATAATAAATTCGTCCCAATTTAAATGAAAATATTGAAATCCAGTTTTCATCCTTCTTTTTTTCTGCAATTGCTCTTGCTTTTTTACAGATATTCTCTGCTTTTTTAAATTCCTTTAGTTTTGTATAAGAATCAGCAAGCGAGGAATACAGAGAAATTTTTGTGTAATTATTTGCATCTTCCAAAAGAAATTTATCTAGTTTTATTGTTTTTTTTATATCCTTAATTTCTTTTTTATTTGTAGCAAATTTAAAAATTTCTGTTTTAATTGTTTCTTTGCTATCCTTTAACATACTCTTAATTCTCTCATCTTTTTCTTCAATAAACCAATAAACGTTGGATCTAACCCTATAAAAATCGGAGGCTTTAAGAGGGATTTCTTTAAATATATACTCAGGAACCCACAGAAGTATTGGTCTTTTAATTCCTGCAATTGTCTCCCTGTGAATCTGAATAAAACCATAAATTTCAGGAATCGCGTTTTCAAAACCAAAAACATTGAAAACAACATTTTTATTAATTCCTTTAATATTCTTTTCATGCAAAATACCCGGTAAGTATTTTGTTTCAAACGATTCAGAAGAAAGATTAATATCCTCAAATCTTATTTCAGGTAAATCATTGATTAATTTATCTTTAATTTCCTTAATCTTATATTTCTCGCAGACAATAAAAATTATCGCTCCGCTTCCTTTAGCGATTCTTAACTCGTTTTCTAATTTCTGTAAAGGCGTTGGTTTCATTTCACAAGGTATTTAATCAACGGGTGAACATCATCCCATGATTCTGAATTATAATATCTTAAAACACTTAAATTTGCGATTAAATCTCTGATAGTATCACTTCCTGTTTCAACTCGTGCAATATTACTTTTATGAATTTCCCTCAACTTGTTTATATGCTCTTTTGTCAGAAATGCATAATCATCCCTCATTGAAATAACGACTTCTTCAACATCGTCATTTTCTATCAGTTCCCTTTTATTGACCATTGCAACATTTGCGGAATTACTAACTATTCGTATAAAGTCAAACACCACACCGCCGGAATATCTTATACATTTATTAAGCGCTTTATCAGTTATTAAATTTTTATCTGCTCTCTTAGAAAAAATTTCTCTCATTATCTCATATCCCTTTTCCCGTGTTTCTCCTGTTTTTGTATGGATCGTTATGTTTGGAATAATTGTTGGTTTTTTAAATGTTCTTGAAATAATGCCCCACTTATGAGAAAGCATTAATGCAAAAGGAAAAGTAAATATGATTTTGCAATTCAACTGTAAGAAAGGAAACATATTAGAAAAAAACAAATTTATTGCAGATTGTGATGACAGTTTATCAAGGTCTTCAATAATAATCAAAACCTGCCTTTTCCTTTGTATATCGGCAAGCATACGGTTAAGGTTATCTACAAGTGTGCTTACTCTTTGTGTTATACTCTTTCGTATCTCCTTTCGCGTAGAATCCTCAATTTTAAACCACGAACCAATTTTCGCATATATAAAATCAAGTTTAGCCCCTCCCTCTATTTCTCCGCTTTCGGTCTTTGTTTTTATTATTTCTATTTTGTTTGTCCACCTTTCAATATCCTCTAAAATTTTCGGGTTTATCTTAATTTTCGCATCTTTTGCAGTATTATAAATCTCTGCTGAAGTTACAAGCAGCAAATCTGTATAATCAAAATCAAGAACATCAAGCACATCTTTTATTGAAAATTTAACAACAAGAAAATTTTTCTTAATGTCTTCATCATTACACAACCTGTTCAACTCGGTTGATTTCCCACAACCTTTGTAACCTGTTAATAAAAATTTATCGGGATTTTCAGAGGTTAATAGGGGATTTTTAAATTCCTCAAACAATCTCGGCTTTATCTCTTTATAAGGAGAAACATAAAATGATTTTAAATAATCATCTTTCAGAGGAATCGCCGGATCAAAAATATTATACACATCTTTTAAATCTTTTGCTTTTTTCATTTTTTTCATTTTTTTTAATTATTGAATATATTTTTTACCTTTAAACTTTGATTTTAAAGTAAAGTCAATGTATTACTTTTTTAATTTTCACCATATTTTTGACATAATAATAATCTTTTTGTATTTTTCCATTTAGTATTACAGTATCAATTTTATTAGTTCCAAAGAAATAAGGCATAAATTCATAGCTGGGTATTTTTTTAGTTATAAAGAGATTAGCTTTTTTGCCTTTTGCAATACTTGCATAGTCCTTACTTAAATCCATTGCATAAGCAGAGTTAATAGTAGTTGCGTTTATAGCTTCTTCGGGTGTCATCTTTAATTTTATACAAGCCAAAGATAATATAAATTGCATATTTCCTGACGGGCATGAGCCAGGGTTAAAGTCAGAAGCTAAAGCTAATGCCAGTCCTGAGTCAATCATTTTACGTGCCGGAGGATATTTCATTCCGAGAAAGAAAGCTGTTCCCGGCAATAAAGTAGGCATTGTTTTTGAATTTTTTAATGCTTCAATTTCTTTGTCTCCTGTGTATTCCAAATGGTCAACAGAGAGAGCATTATGTTTTACACCTATTTGTATGCCACCTGAAAATGCTAACTCATTTGCATGTATTTTAGGACGCAAACCATATTTATATCCTGCTTCTAATATTTTGTCTGTATCTTCTACTGTAAAAAATCCTCTGTCACAGAATACATCAATATAATCAGCTAAATTTTCTTCTGCTATAAGTGGCAGCATCTTATTTATTATTAAGTCCACATAAGCTTTTTTATTGTTTTTATATTCATTAGGTATAGCATGAGCGCCGAGGAAAGTAGATTTTATTTTTAAAGGGCTTAATTCTTTTAATTTTTTTATTACTCTAAGCATTTTCAGTTCATCTTCAACAGTTAACCCGTATCCGCTTTTTATTTCTATTGCTCCTGTGCCAAACATTTTAACTTCTTCTAATCTATCAAAAGATTGTTCTACCAATTCGTTTTCAGATGCATTATGCAATTTTTTTGCTGAATTAAGTATTCCTCCGCCACGTCTGGCTATTTCTTCATAAGAAAGTCCTTTTATTTTATCTATATATTCTATCTCACGGGTTCCTGAAAAAACAATATGTGTATGAGAATCACAAAAACTTGGGAAAACCATTTTTCCTTTTGCATCAATTTCTCTAAAACTTCTGTTTAGCATATAAAAGTTAGGTGTATTTTTTATATCAGACATCTTACCAAAATCAGATATTCTATCATTTTCAATAAACAAATAAGCATCTTTTATGGTAGTAATGCCGGACATTTCTTTGCCAGCAACTTTTAATCTTGGATTATCTTCTACCTGTATTAATTCTTTTATATTTTTAATTAGAATTTTCATATATTTATATTTTTATATTACTTTAAGGGTTTATAAAAAACTAATATATTTGACAAAATTACTAAAAATTTTAAAAGGAATATTTATATTGTAATTTGTAGGTTTTTAATTTTTTTAATATTTTTTTGTTTATTATTAATTTATTTAATATATTTGTTTTTTTTTATGATTTATTAACTCAAAATTTAAATATATTATGAAATTTAAAAGTTTTATTGTCATTTGTGCTTTGTTTGTCTCTTTTTCAATATCTATTTCTTCTTTTGCAAAAAAAGTAGGAGTTAAAGAAGCAAAAGAAGTTGGTAAAAATTTTTATTATCAAACAATGAAAAAATATTATGATAGTAATACAGATTATAAAAATTTGGTGATTACAAATATTTTTATTGAGAAACAAGATAACAATTCTGTTTATTATGTTTTTAATATTAACAAAAAAGGATTTGTCATTGTAGCTGCTGATGATATTGTTTATCCTATATTGGGTTATTCTTTTGAAAGTTCTTATGGAACAGAGAATCAACCGCCTGAGTTTAAGACATGGATGAAACGTTACAAAGACCAAATTATTTATTTTAGAAAGGTTAAAGCAACACAAAGTAAAGACATTAAAGAAGCATGGAACAGTTTGGGTTTTTTGAATAAAAGTGGTGCTTTTATAAAGAGTGGAGCAAAGATTATTTTACCATTACTTACATCTACATGGGATCAGGGTACATATTACAATGAAATGTGTCCTAGTGATGCAGCCGGACCTGATGGTTATGTTTGGGCAGGATGTGTTGCAACTGCTATGGCTCAGGTAATGTATTACTGGAAATATCCTTTGCAAGGCACAGGTTCTAATAGTTATTCTCTTCCAGATTATGGGCCTATATCGGCTAATTTTGGCAGCACAACTTACGATTGGACAGCAATGCCAAATAATGTTACCAGCAGTAACAGTGCTGTTGCTGAACTTATATTTCATTGTGGTGTCTCTGTTGATATGTATTATTCTCCTGATGGGTCAGGTGCAAATGTATATAGTTTTTTTGGTTCTTCTTCATATAGTGCTTTACCGGATTATTTTAAATACTCAACAGATATTGAGCATGAAAGTAAGTCATCATATTCAACAAGTGGCTGGGAAAATCTGTTAAAGAGTGAATTAGACAATAAAAGACCTATGTTATATTCAGGTTCCAGTAGTGAAGGTGGTCATGCTTTTGTATGTGATGGATATGATGCTTCTGATAATTTCCATTTTAACTGGGGATGGGGTGGATATAATAATGGGTATTTTTATATAGAAAGTTTAAACCCCGGAAGTAGTGATTTTAATAGTGGGCAGGAAGCACTTTTGAAAGTATATCCCGGTAGTGGCTATCCTTATTATTGTTCGGGCAGTACAACTTTAACCAGTACTTCCGGTATATTTGATGATGGCAGTGGACCTATTGATGATTATCAAAACAATTCAAATTGTGAATGGCTGATAGACCCTACAGATATTATTGAGCATATAACATTAAGTTTTGATGAGTTTAATACAGAGAGTAGCAATGATATTGTTAAGGTTTATGATGGAGCAAATACAACAGACCCTTTATTAGGGACTTTTTCCGGTTCTTCAATACCATCATCTGTTTCTTCTACAGGAGATAAAATGTTAGTTACTTTTACTACAAACAGTAATACTACATCTTCGGGATGGAAAGCATCTTACACATCTTCACTTCCTGTTTATTGTAGTGGGACAGATAATCTTACTAATGCTTCCGGTTCATTTGGTGACGGAAGTGGGGTAAATAACTATAATAATAGTACATTGTGCAGATGGGATATAAAACCTGTAAATGCAACATCTATCACAATAGATTTTACTTCTTTTGATACTGAAGATGAATATGATTTTGTTAAGATATATGACCTTGAATCAACTTATACTGTTACATATTCGGGACATATTGTACCAGCAGATGTTGTAATAAACAGTGGTTCTTCGAGAGTGCTTTTTAAGACAAATGCTTCTGAAACATATCAGGGATGGAATCTGTCTTATACTTCAACAACAGATATTGCTGAAAATGAAGGTATTAATGGATTACAGATTTATCCAAACCCTACTGAAGATAAATTAAATATTAAATTTGTTTTAAGAGATAAAGTGCCTGATTTGAGTATAAGCATTTTAAATATTCTTGGCGAAAAAGTTTATTCTGAGAGTTTAAAAAATTTTGAAGGTAAATACAACAGGAGTATTGATTTAACAGATTATCAAAAAGGAATATATTTATTACAAATAACTTCTGAAAAAGGAAGTATTACTAAAAAAATTGTTGTTAAATAATTTTTTTGATTTTTTTTTAGTGTATAATTTTTTTAAGGGGAGTTCTAATAATTGGTTTTGTATATGAAAGTGAGCGAAAAACATTAATATGAGGCGGAGGGTAAAATATTCCGCAGGCATAGCCATAGCTATGGTGAGGAAAGATTTTGCCCGATAACGAAATAATGATATTTTGCAGCCACTTGTAATAAAAAGTAATTATTAGAACTCCCCTAAATTAAGAATCCCTCTTTTTTAGAGGGATTTTTGTTATAATTTTAAGCGTTCTAATCATTTTAAATATTATGTCAGGTAATACTATTGGTAAAATATTTTGCTTAACAACATTTGGTGAGTCGCATGGAGAGGCAACAGGTGGAGTTATTGATGGTTGTCCTGCCGGATTGAATATAGATTACAATTTTATACAAAAAGAGTTAGACAGGCGAAAACCAGGTCAATCTGATATTGTTACTGCCCGTAAAGAATCTGATAAAGTTAAGTTTATTTCAGGTATTTTTAAAGGAAAAACATTAGGGACACCTATTGGCTTTATAATAAAAAATACTAATCAACATACAGAAGATTATGAATATTTAAAAGATGTTTTTCGTCCTTCGCATGCTGATTATACCTATCAAAAAAAATATGGCATACGTGATTACAGAGGCGGAGGCAGAGCTTCTGCAAGAGAGACCGTTGCAAGAGTTGTGGCTGGTGCTGTTGCAAAATTAGTTTTGAATAAATACAGGATTTCTATTAAGGGCTATGTTTCACAAATTGGCGATATTAAATTAAATAAAAATTATAAAGAACTTGATTTATCTGATATTGAAAATAATATTGTCCGTTGTCCAGACCAAAGTGTTGCAAATAAAATGATTGATAAGTTAAGGGAAGTAAAGTTGGAAAATGACAGTATTGGAGGAATCATCTCATGTGTTGTAAAAGGAGTGGCTACTGGCTTGGGAGAGCCGGTGTTTGATAAATTAAGTGCTGATTTATCAAAAGCTATGTTAAGCATTAATGCTGCCAAAGGATTTGACTATGGGTCTGGCTTTGAAGATATAAGATTAAAAGGTTCTGAACAGAATGATATTTTTATAGCAAAGGATGGTAAAATTTCAACAATAACTAATTATTCCGGAGGCATTCAGGGTGGAATTTCAAATGGAGAAGATATTTATTTCAGGGTGGCATTTAAGCCGGTTGCAACAATATTAAAAAAACAAAAAACTGTTGATATTCATGGTGATAATGTTGAGTTTGAGCCCAAAGGCAGACATGATATTTGTGTTTTGCCAAGAGTTGTTCCTGTTGTAGAGGCAATGGCGGCAATAGTTTTATTAGACCATTTGTTAAGAAATAAAACTTGTCAGGTATAAATTTTATGTTTTATAGCAATTAATATATTAGATATTTTTTAACAAAGTTCTTTTTTATATTTATTTTTTTCATTAAATTACTGCTATTGCTTTAATATCAACAAGTTGAGGTAATGAAAAGAATTTTGTTGTTTTATTATGTTCATCAATAATAAAAATTCCTGTATCTAATGAAATGTTGTTTGTTGCATGTTCAAGGCGATCAACATATCTATGCATGCTTTGTCCAACAAAGAAAAACATACCATCGTAAGCTATTCCACGAACAAATCCATTAAAAATAGTAATATTCTTCCATGTTGTATTATATACAGTACCTCGCATAGAATCACAATAGCATAAATTTCCATTTATCATAACTGGGCTATGTGGCATCCAAAGATTTGTAACAACAGGAGTTTTAATTTTCATTGTCTCTATATCAATTTCTAGAATACCACCATCATATACTCCTCTTTTCCAATTACCACTCAATGAAAACATTGATACATATAAACTATCTCTATGAACACAAAGATCATTTAAGTGATGTTGAGCGATAGCCTCTCGTTTCCATTTTTCTGAAATAAATATTTCATTAACCATTTTGTATGTTTTTCCAGAAAATACACCAATAGAATCTCTTCCTGCAAAAGCAACAAAAATCAATTCTCTATTTGGACAATAAGCTATTCCATGAGGCCTGGATTTTGGCAATAAACCAAAATGTGTTTTTTCTTCAAAATTTTTATTTAAAACTCTAATTCCAATTGTATCATCAACTAAAAAAATATTATTATCACTATAAACGAAACCATGGCATACTCCGCTAATAATTTTTTTTAATTTTTTTGTTGCTATTCTATATGAATATAATCCTCCACCTTTAAATTTATCATTAACAGGTTGATCAGAACATGATAATAATAAAGTACAATCATGTTCATTTATGCGTTGTAAAGAATGGAAATTTTTCAATGAAGGTGATACTATAAAGTGCCTTCCTGGTATCATTCCATAATCAATTAACTGTGCTTCAACTTCTTGAAAGCCTGATGTACATATTATAACAAGAATTTCATCCCATTTTTCTTTTTTCAGAACCTCTGGACTATATATTTTAAAGCCATGTTCTACCTGACCTTGCTCATATTTATTATTATCAACAACATAATCACCATTATAATTTAAATAAGGCAGTGTTTTTTCAAACCATTCACCACGACCAAAAAAAATTATTCGTTTTTTTAAGCTTATATGTACAACTTCATCCCAATTAATCCATACTTCATTTAAATATTTTTTTTCTTTTTTCATTATATAAATTTTGAATTAATTAATTAATTATTTTTTTTGTGCTATTATCCACATATTAGAAGATAACATATTTTTAGATAAAAATTTTTGAAATACATTAGCTTTTGTTTTCCATTTATCAATAAGAATTGTTTTCAAAAATGGTTGTTTTGATACATCAAAGTTGCCGGCCAATATTTCATTTCTCACTAATTCTGCATCTAATTTTCCTGGTGTTAAACTTTCTAGAACTCTAAACCCTGAACTCTCCAATAATAATTGTAAAGATTCTGGATTAAAATAATTTAAATGCTCATGATCTACTGTTTTACTTAGAGTTCCTAATGTAATAATATCAAAACCTTTTCCATTTGGGCAAGTAACAATAAATAAACCATTTTTTTTTAAAAATTTATTGCATTTTAAGATAAAATTTTTAGGCGAAAATAAGTGTTCAATGACTTCAAAATTAACAACAACATCAAATAATTCGTCATGAGTAAAGTGTACTTTTTCAACAGTACTTTCTATTATTTCAATACCTTTTTTCCTACATGTATTAGCCAGATTTGGTGTTGGCTCTATTCCTACTATTTTTTTAAAAGAGCCGCGTTTCTTCATGGTTTCACAAAATGTTCCAAATCCAGCACCTACTTCAAGTATAGAATCTTTATTAATATTAAATTTATCACAATATTTTATTACTTTATCTACCCTTGGAGTAAAAATTTTTTCTTTTCTTATTTGTTCAGATGCCGGGAAGATGTATTTATTCCAATAATCATAATTTTCTGAATTTGTATAAAATTTTTCTAAAATATCAGGTGTTGGTCTTGGGTTTATATAAATTGTTTTACAATTTTGACATTCAACATAATTTAATCCATATTTTTTATATAGATTAATTGATTTTTTTGTATTACATGCAGGACAAGAAACATTAACAAATTTATCCTTATATCTTAACAATTTATTTATATCTTTCATCATTACTTCTACTTGTCCTTTCAGTAAATCAGTAGGTCTAATTTCATTTTCAGAAAGATTTTTTTTCATATTTTTATTTAATTAAATATTTTTCTTGTTCTTTTTTTGACAAATGTACCTTTCCATAAGCAGATGGTTCGCCCCAAATATTATCTTTCCACCACTCTCCATTTTTAATCCACCAAACTCGTGTATCTCTGAAGGTATCAGCTATTTTCCAAAATTCATCTTCATGCATTTCAACATAGTCAAGCCAATAATATAAATCACTTGGGACTACACTATCATATTTTTGTACCATTTTTATTCCTTCTTCCCTGCTCATTAATCCTGCACGAATATCTTTAGAAGCATGGTCACTAGCTCGTCCATATCCAAATTTAATAAACTTTAATAAATCATGAACGCCATTTTCATATCTATCATCAAGATTAGACATTGTACGATATGTTCTCTCAAAAGGTTTTTTTGCAGGTTTCCAGCCATACTTTTTTTTCATTAATTCCGTATTTTTATTTGGATCCCATTTAAAGAAATTACCTATATATAAACCTCTTACTCCGACTTTTAATATTTCTTCATCAGTAGGATATTTTGCCCATATCATATCTTTTTCAGAAAGATTATATTTTGGATTATCTATCATATCATACCATTCAAATCCACGTAAGCCATGTTCATATCTAACCCTTGCACTAAACTCTACAAAATCATCAGGATCAAACATTCCCGAAATGTCCCAAGGTGTTTCGCCCCACATTATTAAAGGAATATTAAACATAACAGCAGTCTTTATTGGAGCAGTAAAAATACCACAATGATTCTGCCAGTTCATATCTCCCATTTTAACAAATCCTATTCTATTAAGTTTTTTTAACACTTCTACGCTTGGTCCATACAAAATATGATCAGCATCAAAAACATGTCTCATTCTGTCTCTGTTATAATCGCCTTCAGGCAAATAATTATTGCCATGGTATGTCATAAGCAAAGGTTTTAAACCATATTCTTTTACAATAACATGTGTTTGATAATAACTATCCTTTCCTCCACTAACAGGAATTAAACAATCATAATTTGATTTATTATTTCTTAAAGCTTGTTCTAAAATTTTTTCAAAATTTTTCTTTCTCTTATTCCAAAAATCAGGGCTTAATTCTTGAAATTGCTTAGCAGTATTACAAGCAGAACAAACACCATTATCATCAATATTTAAGTTAACTGATATTTGTGGATAAACGCATTTTGTGCAATATGTCATTTTTTTTATCATAATAAGATTTTTTTTTTATATTCTATTAATACTAATAATAAAAGGTTTTCTAAAATTATATCCTTTGTTAAACAGGTGATTTTTAGCCAAATATACACTTTGATCTATATAATGAAAGATATTTGCGGCAGCAATAGCATCTATTTTTGTATTATCTAAAGCTTCTTCAAAATGTTCCCACTTTCCAACTCCGCCCAAAGCAATAACTGGAATTTTAACTGAATTAGCAACATTATTTAATAACTTTATATCGTATCCATTTCGTTTACCATCTCTATCAACAGAATTAAGTAATATTTCTCCAGCTCCCATATCTTCAGCAATTTTTGCCCATTCAATAGCTTCATATTCTGTTGCTTCTTTTCCTCCTTTTTTCATAACAACATATTTATCATTAATAATTTTTATATCTATTGATACAACAATACATTGTGCTCCAAATTCTTTTGATGCCTTTGATATAAAACTTTTATCTTCTAAAGGTTTTGTATTCACTGATATTTTGTCGGCACCTTTCTTTAATCGTATTTCAATATCACTTAAAGTTCTAATTTTTCCTCCTACAGTAATTGGCATAAATGTATATCTTGATACGTCATCAATAATTTCTAAAAAACTATGTCTATTAGGGTGTTTTAAATCATCACGGCGTAAATCATAATTAGATTCTTTTGAAATGTCAAGATATATTAATTCGTCAGCCGCCCATTCACTAAGTCTCTTAACTGCAATAGTAGGATTGCCTAAATTTTGATATCTGGAAAATCCTTTACTTTGAACTATCCAACCATCTCTAAGTAATAATACTGGTATTAATCTATTTTTTTTCATTTAGAGCTAAAAAATTTTTTATCAATAACTTACCTGCATTTTGACTCTTTTCAGGATGGAATTGCACTCCAAAAATATTATCTTTTTGAACAATAGAAACAAAATTTTCACCATATTCTGTTTCTGCAACGATATTCTCTGTTTTTTTAGATCTAAAAACAAAGCTATGAACAAAATAAAAATTTTGTTCTTCATCTATATTTTTTAGTATAGGAGAATCTTGTTTTTTTATAAAATTATTCCATCCTATATGAGGCAAAGGATTATTGCCAGAATTTAACTGTGTTACTTCGCCGTCAATCCAACCCAAACCATTAAATTCACCAAATTCAAATCCCTTATTAGCTAAGGAGTGCATTCCAATACAAATTCCTAAGAAAGGTTTTTTATTTATAAAAACTTCATGTTCTAATAATTTAATAGGAATAATTTTTCGGATTTTTTCCATTGCAGTACCATAGGCACCAACTCCGGGTAAAATAAAATGTGTTGCTTTTTCAATATCATCTTTACTATTAGATATTTTTACATTATCTACCAATGATTTTAATAAATTATAAACCGATTTAACATTTCCACTTCCATAATTAAGTATACATACATTTATATTATTAGCTAAACTCATTATAAATTTTATTATTTAAGCAGTTTAATTTATCTTTTCTAACAAGAACATTGAATTCAAGTTTCCTTTTTCTGAATCATTTATAAACGATACAATTTCTTTTTTTATTAATTTTAAATTTGAAAATTGATCTAAATATAATTGACAATAATCGCCTTTCCATAAAAATTCTTTATTACTTCTATAATTAATTTCTTTTGTTTTTTCAGAGTAATATTCCCAACCCCAAATATATTTTGAAGTGCATCTATAAATTTCATTCATTACATATTTCAATTTGTTTGGAGTAATATGAATTAAGACGCCACTTGTAAATACCAAATCAAAAAAACCATTTTTAAATGGAATATCAAAGGCATTTCCTTGAATAATATTAATATTATTAGTTAATGTTTTTGATTTTTCAATAGCATACCATTGTAATTCAACACCATATAAATTTTCAAACCCTTGTGCTTGTAAAGAAACAAGTTTTTGACCTGTGTTACAACCAACTTCAAGCACTTTATTTTTTTTAGATAAATTACCAATAAATTCTTTATCCATTTGTGATTTTGATTTTCCAAATTGTTTTAAAAATCTTTCGTCCAATTTTTTATTATTAAAAGTGCATCTATCTGTATATTCCTTACCAAATTGCCCTTTCCAGAAATTAGTTTGTTTTACTCCTTTCATTTGTTTTTAATAATTAAGTTATTTTTTTATATGCTCTTTTCTATTTAGATAACTTTATATTGTCTATCAAAATTATAAATTGATTTAATTTTCTTACTTTTAAGTACATATTCATATTATTTGCTAAATTTATTGTAAATTTTCTTTTTTTAAGGGCGTTCCTTTATTAAAATTATTTTTAAATTTTTTCCCAATTATTTCATAATAATATTTTGGGTGTAATCCATTTCCCGGTCTTATTGATTTTACATTCTTTTTTGTTACTATATCTCCTGTTTTTACATTTTCAACAATAAATAATGATCGCATAAAATTACGATTTTTTTTTACTTTTTCATTTAAATTATAATCAATATTTCCTAATGCTTGTTCTACTTCTCTTATTAATTTTACCATATCTTTAAATTCTCCTGGTTTCATTGAAAATTTTGCATCGGGACCTCCAATATTAGGGTCTAAAATAAAATGTTTTTCAATAATTTTTGCGCCAAGAGCAACAGAAGCAACTGCAACAATAGAACCTAAAGTATGGTCGGATAAACCAACTATAGTATCAAATTTTTCTTTCAAATCCGGTATTGTTTTGAGATTTGCATCTTCAATAGATGCAGGGTATGCTGAAGTACATTTTAATAACGCTATTTCATTATTGTTCATTTTTCTACAGGCTTTTACTGCTTCTTCAATATCTGTTAGAGTTGCAATTCCTGTTGATATTATTACAGGTTTGCCTTTAGAAGCAATATATTCAATAAGAGGGATATCTGTTATTTCAAATGATGCGATTTTATATGCTGGAACATTTATTTTTTCTAAAAAATCAACTGCTGTTTTATCAAAAGGTGATGAAAAACAAATTAAACCCTCTTCTTCAGCTATTTTTTTAAGTTTAGGTTGCCATTCCCATGGAGTATAAGCTTCTTTGTAAAGATTATAAAGAGTTTTTCCTTTCCATAGACCTTCTTTTATTTGAAAATATTTGTTATCACAATCAATTGTTATTGTATCAGGAGTGTATGTTTGCAATTTAATAGCGTCTGCACCTGCCTTTTTGGCTGCTTTAATTGTTTCAACTGCTATATCAAAATTTTGATTATGATTTGCAGATAGTTCGGCTATAATAAAACAAGAATTATTATCACCTATTCCTCTTTTTTTTATATTAATTTCCATTTTTAATTTTTAACTTTTCATATTCTTCTTTAAATACATCAAATTTCAAATCCCAATTAAAATCTTTCATCATAAATATTAACCGTTCAAAATTTTTTACATAATGAATAGTTCCTACATTCTTTTGTTTTATCGGTAATATTTTTTGATTTTTAATCTTTCCCCAATTTTTTTCAAAAAGATATACTATTTCTTTATGTAATAAATAATAAGAGGTCTTTAATGTTTCTTTTTGCAAATCAAAATTAATTTTTTTCTGTACTAAAATATCTCCGCCGTCAATATCTTTATTAATTAAATGAATTGTTACTCCTTTTGGCGTATCTTCTAAAACACTCCATATATTTGGGTGTGCGCCTTTATTATAAGGCAAATAAGAAATATGTAAATTAATTATTTTATTTGGCATAAATTTTATAATTTCCTCTTTTACTAAATGACGGTAATTATAACTAATTATCCAATCTGGTTTAATCTTTTCTATTAACTCTATTGTAATTCTATCTTCATATTTAATTACGTCTTCAAATTGAATTAACCAATTATATAAAGGTTCTGAAATAATATTGTTTGTTAAAAATAGTATTTTCATTATAAAACACTTAAATTTTTTATTGTTATGATTTTATTGTGGTAATAATTAATCTATTATTTATCATAATGGTCCATAATTTTATCAACAATATTTAAACTTCCTCTTCCATCTATTATTTTTGTTTTATTTATGCTTTTTCTAAAATTAATATTTTTCATATATTCAATATTTCTTGAAATATTATGCATAAGATTTTTATCTTCCCACCATCCTGCATATCGAAAAAAACTTTTATTTTTTAGACCGTTAATAATATTTATTTGATTATTAATGATGCCGACAGCAATAACCGGTGTGCCCACCGAAGCAAGTTCATATATGGTTTGCCCTGCTGCTGAAACTGCAATATCTGAATCAAACATCAAATTTTTAATTTCTTCATCAGATAAATTATAATATAAAAAAGTATTTTTGCCAGATACTTTTTTTATTTCATCAACATTATTAAATGCTCTTCCTATAAGAACATTCTTACTTATTTCAGGAAGTTTATTATTTAAAAGATTTAAAACTTTTGGTGTAAGATTTCTCATATCATTTCCCCCAAAAGTAACAAGAACACTATCAATATTTTTATGCACATTTTTTTTACTTTCTTTCCAAAATGCTTTGCGCATTGGTTGATATCTCACTCCTAATAAATACTTAATTTCTTTTTTTTCAGGATATATCATATTTTCTGCTCCAACTGCACCATTGATAACAATTCCTTTAGGATAATTTAAACGTTTTGTGTCATCAAAATAAACTGTAAGTTTACATAATTCAGATATTTTTTTATAAATGGATAAATTTGCCAAATAAGAATCAACTACAACAATATCAGAATTTTTCAGTTTTTCAAATAATATATTCTTATTTTCTATCCAATCAAAGATTTCATAATTTACATTTTGTAATATAGGTTTTACATTTTCATCACCATTTACAATTAAAGTAGGGTTGAAACCCTTAAATTCAAATGCCTGAAATATTGAAATACATCTTGTAATATGTCCAAAACCAACATTTTTTCCTCCTTCTGTAAGTATAAATATATTCATCATTTTTTGTTGAATAAAATTTGGTATTTTATCTCTGCTAATTTCCAATCTTCTAATGTATCAATATCTTGTGATTCAAGTTCAGATAATATTATTGCTCCAGATTTTTTAGCATAAAGTTTTTTTTGCTTAATAAAACTATCAACTTTCATCCAGTAAAACATACCGCTGTCATGGTATGCTGGTTTTAAATCCTGGGATCTTTTTCTTAAATTTTCGGGATAAAACATAGAAATATTATTATTTTCTATCTTTAATGCTCGTTGAATAGGAGTACTATACCTAACAGCAGGAAAAACAGAATCAAAATCATTTTCTATAAGCATTTTATATGCTTCAGTAATTCTTTCTGGTGTTATTAACGAAGCTGTTGATAAGATACAACAAAAATATTCAAATTTTATATTTTTTTTTCCATACTCATTCAATACCTCACTTATTACCTCAGAAAATCCTGCATAATCATTAGAATTTTTTTTGCTACGCATAAAAGGAACTGATGCACCATTTTGTTTTGCAGTATCTGCAATTTCAAAATCATCAGTAGAAACCATTATTTCATCAAAAAGTTTTGATTTTAAAGCAGCATCAATTGAGTATGAAATTATAGGTCTGCCAAGAAAATCTCTAATATTTTTTCTTAGAATTCGTTTACTTCCTCCTCTTGCAGGAATTATTGCTAATTTTTTCATTTTATAAATTCTAAAATTTTATCTATCACATATTGCTGTTCGTTTTCTGTTAATGTTGGGTACATTGGTAAACTTAAACATTTTTTATAATATGCTTCGGCAACAGGAAAGTCGCCGTCTTTCCAACCAAACTGTTTATAATAAGGATGCAGATGTAAAGGTATATAATGAACTTGAGCAAATATATTGTTTTTTCGCAAGTAATCATAAAGACCTTTTCTATCTTCAATCTGAATGATATAAAGGTGATATGCATGATAAAATCCTTGTTTTACATAAGGAGTTTTGACTGCTGTTCCTTCAAAAGCTTTGTTATATTTGTCGACAATATGATTACGTTTTCTAACCCCATCTTCCGCTCTTTTTAATTGGGATATGCCTAATGCAGCTTGCATATCAGATAATCTGTAATTATATCCTAATTGTTGCATCTCGTAATACCATCCACCATAATTTTCATGAAGCAAATTTGAATCTTTTGTTATTCCATGCGTTCGTAACAATAGCAATTTTTCGTAGAGTTCTTTATTATTCGTAGTAATCATTCCTCCTTCACCTGTTGTAATATGCTTAACCGGATGGAATGAAAAAATTTGTAAGTCAGAATATTGACCATTACCACAAAATTGTTTTTCACCTTTTGAGTCTATAAAATATCCGCCGGGAGCATGACAGGCATCTTCTACTATCCAAAGATTATATTTATCTGCAATATTTCGCAATCGTTCAACATCTACAGGATATCCTGCTAAATCAACAGGGACTATACCTTTGTAAGTCCCTATGGGAACTAAGAAAAGTTTTTTTTCAAGTTTATCTAAATTTATAAGAAATGTATTTTTATCAATATCTACAAAATCAACATCTCCTCCACAATAAAAAACAGAATTAGCACTTGCTGCAAAAGTAATTGGAGTTGTAATTATCTTATCTCCCGGATTAACTCCTTCTGCCAACATACAAAGATGTAATGCAGATGTTCCATTACTTACTGCTACTGCATATTTTGCATGTACATATTGGGCAAAAGCATTCTCAAACTCTTTTATTTTTGGACCTTGAGTAAGAAAATCTGAATGCAAAACATCAATAACGGCATTAATATCTTCTTGGTTAATATTTTGCCTTCCGTATGATATTGATTTCATAATTATAATGGTTTAAAATCTTTATCTACATACATAACTATAAGTTTTCTCATTTCATCAATATTAATCCAATCTGTATTAGTGCCTGAGTTATATTTAAATCCGGGTTTTACTTTTACTGCATTAAAATGTTTTATATATTTATCCATATTTGCAAATGATGGCAATATTGCATAATATTTATCAAACTCTATTGTATAAAAAGAATCGCTTTCTGTAATCATTTCTTCGTGTATTTTTTCACCTGCACGAATACCAACATATTCTAATTTTGCAGAAGGAGAAATTGCCTTTGCAATAGTTTCTATTTTATAAGAAGGGATTTTGGGTACAAATATTTCACCACCAATTGCATTTTTAATTGCATAAAATACCATTTCAACACCTTCTTCTAACGAAATATTAAAACGTGTCATGTCTTTATGTGTGACAGGAAGAACTCCTTCTTCTCTTTTTTTTAAAAAAAACGGAATTACAGAACCTCTTGAACCCAGAACATTACCGTATCTAACAGTAGAGAATCGCAAATCACGATTTCCTTTTATATTATTAGCAGCTATAAATAGCTTGTCGGAAACTAATTTTGTTGCACCATATAAATTTATTGGAGCTGCTGCTTTATCGGTTGATAATGCAACAACCACTTTAACATTAGCAGATATTGCTGCATCAATAATATTTTGAGCACCACCTATATTTGTCTTAACAAATTCCTCGGGATTATATTCTGCTGCAGGCACTTGCTTTAAGGCCGCTGCATGTATAATAATATCAATTCCTTCGCATGCGCGTTTAAAACGCGGGTAATCTCTAACATCTCCTAAGAAATATCTTATAGCAGGGTACTTGTCTTTTGAGAATACTTGTGCCATCTCAAATTGCTTTAATTCATCTCTAGAATATATCACAAATCTCTTTATTTTAGGATATCTGTTTAAAGTTATTTCTGTAAATTTTTTACCGAAAGAGCCGGTTCCTCCGGTTATTAAAACCGATTTATTGTTTATATCTAAATTTGATGTTGACATTATTTTATTTTATTAAATAAACAAAAATTATTAATATTTAAAGTTAAAATTTTTCATTGATTAATTTTTCCCAAAATTTATTTTGCTTTATTTTTTCATTAAAAGAATTTTTTTTATAAAATTCGTCTAAATATCTATAGTATTTTTCTTTTAATATCCAAAATTTTTTTAATTTAAATCGTTCAAAAAGCCATACAGTTTTTTTAAATTTTGGTAGTTTTATAAATATTTTCTTATTATAAAACACTTGTCCAACATGCAACAATATATACATTATGAAATATCGGAGGTTTAATTTCACCTTTACTTTTTTTGTAGGAATTGCTGCAATTGTTTTTTTTAAATAAAAACCTGCCCGAAGATGATTTAACCCATCGCTATATCCTATTGTTTGGGATATTATCTTTGCTCTTTCTTTTCTATTCTTTTCAAAATTATATACTATACCTGTAGAAAAAAATTCATCTAAATAGCTCTGGAGTTGTAAATATGATTTGGCTATAGCAGTTCCTTTATAATTACTATTACGATCAAAATGTATATCAGGATTAATATATATTGTTGGAATATTTTTCATCAACCAAGCATCAATAACAGTTGTTGATTCAAAACTTAACCAGATATCCGAAACACTTATTAGTGAATGCACATCTTCTTCATTTCTTATATATAAAACATTTGGATACTCAACAAAATTTATCATCTCATTTTTATCTTTCTGTACTAAATGAGGATGCATTTCACTTGGATGACGTTTTAGTATAAATAATATATCCGGATTATTTTTGATAGTATCTTTTAATATATCCTCAATTAATCCCATTTGTTCTTTCATCCAGACAATATAAGCATCAGCTTTGTCTTTAAATTTTTCTATAATTTCATTTAGCCCATTTTTATTATATATCCGTCCAAAAGTCCATCCTGCATATCCTATAACTTTTTTATATTTTTCTAATCCTTTATTTTTAAGAAAATCTTGTTTTGAAATAAACTTATACATTTTATATCTATCAAATCCAGAAGCACCAGTTAATACCATTCTTGATTTATATTCAGGTAATCTTTTGGCTAAGAAATCAAGGGTTCTGTTTGACCAATGACAGATAAAATCTTGATAATACATTTTTTCTGTATTGTAACCCCAATAATTAAACGATCCATCTGTCCGAAAATTACCTTCAGAAATGAGAGCAAATACTTTTATATTATTATCATAGGCATATTTAGCTATTAAATGATGTAGTTTTGATCCAATTGTATTGGCAATAAGTACAATATCAGGTTTTTTTTGATATATTGTATGAATATCCCAAATAAAAGCAAAATCTACTACGCAATTTAGATGCTTTTCAGCAAAATATATAACAGGTATTAATATTTCAACATCTCTACCACAGTCGTTATCTAAAAAGCATAATATTTTTGTTTTATCTGTCATTTTTATGTATTTAAAAAATTTTGCAAATTTAATAATAATATTGTAAAATTTTTCAATTAGTTATCTCATCTAAATAATGAGCTATTTTTTCTGTTTGTTTTTTTACCGAATATTCAGAAATGTCAAACTCACTGTTGTCTGTTTTAAATTCTTGAAATCTCTTATATCGATATTTTACAAACGATTTAATATTTTCATAATCGTTATATTCAAAACACTTTCCACTCGATGTATAATTAATAATATTTGCAACATCGCTGTTTAATGGTCCTAAATATAAAATTGGTCGCTGCGAACGCAGATATTCAAACAATTTTGCAGGAATGCGTCCTTTTGCATTATCTGCTTTGTTTATTGGAAGAAGCAATAATTGTGCTTTCATGACTAAACCAAGGGCGTTATTACGACTAATTGTTCCAAAATTATTAGTATTTTCCTCAAGTCCATTTTGTTTAATACATTCTATTACAGAATAATCTATCATTCCTGCCAGATTTATTCTAATGTCTTCCGCAAATTGAGGTATTTCTTTTTTTATGTCTTTTAATACATCAAATAAAACATCTGGATTCCTGTCAAAACCAAGTAATCCGGTATGAGCAATTGTAAACTTTTTATCTAATGTCTGATTTACAAAAGGCTTATAATCATCTTCATCATATCCCCAGAATATAACATCTGCATTTTTAGCTCCTATTTTTTCTATGTCTTTTTTCCATGAAGGACTGGCTATTGTTATCTTTTTCGCAGTTTTAAATACTTCTTGTTCTAATTTTCTGTGTTTCTTGTCAGCCCATTTAGACAATTTGAATAGTTTATAATAATCAACTTGTGTCCATGGATCTTGAAAATCAGCAAGCCATGGAATATTAAATTTTTTACTTAATTTACATGCTATTACAGTATTGGTATGAGGTGGACCATCAGTTAATATTGCGTCAATATGATTTTTTTTTAGATATTTTGTCAAATATTTTATAGAAGGTTTTATCCACAAAGATCTTGCATCAGGTATAAAAAAATTGCCACGTATCCATATAGCAATATTATCTATAATCTTTGATTTTTTTTCTCTTATATGAATAACATTGCTTATTGGATCATTTTTTTTTCTTCCTGATAATATTTTAAACAAGTTAAAAGGTTCTATTATTTTATGTTTTAAGACAGTAATGTTTTTAGGGACATCTTTAAGATTACTTTTGTCTAAAAAAGGATATTGAGCATTTTTTGCAGTATATATAACTGATTCCCAGCCAAAAGCCCTTAGATATTTAGCAAATTTTAGACATCTTTGAACGCCTATTCCTCCGGAAGGTGGCCAATAATACGTTATTATTAAGACCTTTTTCATTTTCTATGTTTAAGTTCTGTTTTTATTTCAAAGCCAAGACCACCTATTATTAGTATAAATAACAATATCAAACTTATTGTTGAGATTTTTTCACCAACATAATAACTTTTAGGTTCAAATTTGAATTCTATTGTGTGTGTTCCTTTAGGGATAATCATTGCTCTTAACACATAATTTGCTCTGAAATAATCAGTTAGATTACCATCAACATAAGCATTCCAGCCATTTTTATAATATATTTCAGAAAACACAGATAACTCTCTTTTATTTGTTTCAGATTTATATGTCAGATGGTTTGGCTTATAATCTATAAGTTTTATTGATGATAATGAATCTTTTCCCGGTTTATAATGTTTTATATAATTTTTGAATCGTTTATCTATTATTGTTATAGAAGCAGCATTAAAATTATCTAATGATTTTATTTCCTGGTCCGCGTTATTAACTAATTTATAGTTGTCAACAATCCATACACTTCCTAATGCGTCAGGATTTTTCTGAACCTGTGGTATTTTATCTTTATCAGTAAAAATAATATATTTTGTATTAAGCATATTTAATACATTAAAATTATTTTTACTGATATGATATTCATAGAGTTCCTGATAACGTTTAAGTTTTGCTCCGTGATATCCACCTATTGATTTATGCAAATATGAAGTGCTGGCATCCTGAAATATACTGACAGTCAGATTTAATACTCTGTAATCAGTTATTTTATTTAGTTCTCTAAAAGGTATAACATTAAGCTGGGTTCTTGTAACTCTTTTATTTTCTTTTTTATATTTACTGATTGCTTTTCCAATTATTGAGTCCAATTCCGGATGTTCTCCCATTTCTTTTTCTAATATTTGGAAGTCAGTTTTTTTAGGCGGAAAAGGGACAAAACATTGCATTTCTCTTTTAGGTCTAAAATCTTCTTTATTCAAATATCGTTTATCAATAAATGCTAAATCAATAGTAATTATAATAATAAGTGAGATAATAAAGATTGTTTTATTAAGTTTTTTTATAGAAAACAAATATAATAGTATGGCTCCAATCATAATAAACCAAAAGCTTCTTATTGCATCAGATTTAAAAATAAAAATACGTGCTGCTTCTATGTTAGAAATAAACATATTAAGTTTAGCAATGTCCACACCATTTTTTCTGTAAACATCAAATTGACTAAGTTCCTGTGAGCTAAAGAAATTAAAAAATGTTGAAGGTAACAGATAGAACAGCAAAGATAGTCCTGCTGTTAAGGATAAAGCAATGAAAAAATACTTTCTTTTTTCTTTTATAATATCAGGTTTTTCATAAATATTTTTAAGAGTCAGCATTGCAAGCAGAGGTATTGTTAGTTCTGCAATGACAAGTATAGAAGCTACAGCCCTGAATTTATTATAAAGAGGAAAATAATCAATGAAAAGGTCTGTAAAGCCCATAAAGTTTTTTCCCCATGCCAGAAGTATTGATAATATTGTAGCTATAAGCAGAGCCCACTTAAATCGTCCTTTAACAATAAACAGTCCTAATATAAAAAGAAATACTACAAAAGCTCCTACATAAGTAGGTCCTGATGTAAATGGTTGGTTACCCCAGTAATGGTTCATATTTGCTATGCTTTGACGGTATTGAGGTTCAACTTTTTTTAGGGCTTTTTCAGATTTTCCAAGATGTTCTGTCTCTCCGCCTTTAACATCAGGTATCATTAAAGAGAAGGTCTCTCCTATTCCATAACTCCATTGAGTAATATAATCTTTATCAAGTCCTGTTGTTTTATTGCTTTTATTATCAGTTAATTCTGATTTACCTCTTATTGTTTCTTTTCCATATTCATAAGTTGACCAAAGACTTGTAATATTAACGCCAACAGCAATAATACCGGCAATTGCTATAATGCCAATAGATTTAAAGAATGAAAAGACCTGTTTCTCTTTAATTTTATGAATAAATTCAGCAATAACAATTATAGAAACAAACAAAGCAAAATAATATGTCATCTGTGGATGATTTGAAAGTATTTCAAGTGTAAGAAACAATGTTGTTAAGATTCCTCCCAACAGATATTTTTTTCTAAACACAAGGATAATTCCTGCCAATGTTGGTGCCATAAAAGCAATAGCATAAACTTTCCAAATATGTCCTGCTCCAATAATAATAAAGAAATAAGAGGAGAATGCAAAAGCTATTGCTCCTGGTATGCTTAACCATGGATTTACTCCTAATATCAATAATAATATAAAAAAGCCAATAGCATATAACAGGAAATAGTTTGCAGGTCTGGGTAGTCCTAATTCAAAAATTTTACGCACATACCGAAGCACACTGGATTTATGTCTAACAGATATTTGAAATGCCGGCATTCCTCCAAACATAGAATTTGTCCACAAAGCTTCTTTGCCGGTTTCATTTCTAAAATCTACAATTTCTTTAGACATTCCTTTGCCGTTTACTATATCTGTTTGATGCATTTTTTCCCCTTCAAGCACAGGACTGAAATAAACTAAAGAAATGATTACAAAAATCAGTAAAGCAACAATGTAAGGTATTATTTTTTTTAACAGTAATTTATTCATAAATTTATTTTTTTGCTACAGATTACACATCATAATGTAAAAAATTCGCCCAAGACGGACAAAGATAATTTTTTTTTTTTTTGTCAATACTTGTAAATTATAATGAATTAAAAATATTTATTTTTTTTATTTAAAAAAACAGTTATCTTATTATATATTTGCAAAAATAAAAATAAAATAAGTATTAACATTTAAATATTTACAGATATGGAAAAAATGACAATAGATATAACAAAAATGACAGCAAAAGATTATATGGTCAGGGAAGATAAATATGGTGCACATA
>CAZOSY010000005.1:34430-35723 GCA_964582565.1 uncultured Bacteroidales bacterium
ACAAAAATGACAGCAAAAGATTATATGGTCAGGGAAGATAAATATGGTGCACATAATTATCATCCAATACCTGTTGTGTTGGACAAGGGCAAAGGTGTTTATGTATGGGATACAGATGGGAAAAAATATTTTGATTTCCTTGCATCTTATTCTGCTCTTAATCAGGGACATTCTCATCCAAAAATTGTTAAGGCAATGATTGACCAGGCACAGAAGCTGGCTCTTACATCAAGAGCTTTTTATAACAGTTGTTTGGGTGAGTTTGAAGAGTTTGTAACTAATTATTTTGGTTATGATAAAGTTCTTCCGATGAATTCTGGTGCCGAGGCAGTTGAGACAGCAATAAAACTTTGTCGTAAATGGGCTTATAAAGTAAAAGGCATTGCTGATAACAAAGCAAAAATTATTGTTTGTAATGGTAATTTTCATGGCAGAACAATAATGGTTATTTCTTTATCTTCTGACCCTGATGCTTATGAAGGTTTTGGACCTTATACTCCTGGATTTACAAAAATACCTTATAATGATTTAGATATGCTTAAAAAAGAGTTATCAGATCCTAATGTAGCAGGTTTCTTGGTAGAGCCAATTCAGGCAGAAGCAGGTGTTTTTGTCCCTGACGATGGTTATATAAAGGCAGCTTATGATATATGTAAGCAAAAAAATGTACTTTTTATAGCTGATGAGGTTCAGACAGGACTTTGCCGCACAGGTAAGATGCTGGCTTGTGATTATGAAGATGTAAGACCTGATATTTTGATACTGGGTAAAGCTATATCAGGAGGTATGATGCCTATTTCCTGTGTGTTAGCTGATGATAAGATTATGCTTACTATATTACCCGGAGAACATGGCTCTACTTTTGGTGGTAATCCAATAGCATCTAAAGTAGCTATTGCTTCATTACAAGTATTAAAAGAAGAAAATCTTGCAGATAATGCTTACAAAATAGGCAAATTGTTTAGAGAAGAATTTAGTAGTATTAAGTCCGATATGATAGCAGAAGTCCGCGGTAAAGGACTTTTAAATGCTGTTGTTATAAGACCTAAAAATGGTAAAACAGCATGGGATGTTTGTATTGCTTTAAAAGATGCCGGAGTTATTGCCAAGCCAACACATGAGCATATTATACGATTTACTCCTCCTCTGATAATTACGGAACAACAAATGAGAGAAGCAATAAATATTATTAAAAATACATTTAAACAGTTTGAATGACAATTTAATATTGTTAATAGTATAAGGGGAGTTCTAATAATTACTTTTTATTACAAGTGGCTGCAAAATATCATT
>CAZOSY010000006.1:0-28767 GCA_964582565.1 uncultured Bacteroidales bacterium
AACACCGCATATAAATAATGGTGAGGTTTTTAGGAGTTCGGTAGCCTGTAACCCGTTCCAGCTTTCTTGTACCTTGAAAATGAAACAGCACGCAACCTACCACTATTCATATGCGTGGCCGTTATGCCTCATGCCAAGAAAGTAGGAATATTGAATAATTTAACTACATAAAATAAACATATTTTTCTATCTTTGTATTTTTAAATAATAGTACATTTTTAAAATATCATAATGTCTGAACACGATATAATAAAAACAAAAATCTTTAGAAGCAGCAAAGATTTTATTTTTCATAGAAAACAAAGAATTGAAGAAGCAATTTCCTTTGAAAGCGGGACAATTGAAAATCCTATAAAACATATAATATCTACTTTGCCAAACGGTAAAGAATCATACTTTTTTAAACCGGGAAAAGAAACTTTAAGAAAAAAACCGAATGTATATGATATGTGGCCTAATGTAGGTGCAAATGGAATAAGTGAAACGGAGAATTGGGCATTTGAAAAAATTTGGGAATATCTAATTAAAATTTCCATCATCAATCAAATTACTTTCAAAAAAGTTTTAGTATTACTATATCGTAATTGCTTTCTAATAGACCATAAAGAAATAAAAGAAGGTAAATTTAGATACCTGCCGTCTAATGAAATATCAGATTATATTGAAAAAATTGAGTTTGGCTTGAAGGACGGATTTATGGACAAGTTTAAAACAAATGAAATAGGATTGTTAGAATACTTGCATTTTATAGATTTACTTGGATGGAATGAAGATGTAAAATATCATATTGTAAATGACAAACCCGATTTCGTAAAATACAACAATAAGGTTGGTAGAGTAAATACAATTCTAACGGTACTGAGTGCACCTCTGATGATTAGCAATTTTATTTTAGACATTATTAATAAGACAGAAAAGAAAGGAATTATTGATGTAAAGTTGATTACATCTACAATACAAATGTTTACAAAAACAAGAGGAATTTGTGTGCTTTCCAATAAAAAATTAGTGAAACAATTAAACCCGTATTTAGAAAATAAAAATGAGTATCGACAGATTAAATAGTTTTAGAAATAAAATTTTCAATGAAGATGTTATGAAAATTTTAAAAGATTTGCCTGACGGAAGTTTAGATATGGTTTATGGGGATCCTGATTATAATGTTGGTATTAACTATGCAGGGAAAAATTACACAACAAAATGGAATGAATATATTGACTGGTATATTGAATTGACAAAAGAAAGTTTGCGAGTGCTTAAACCAACGGGAAATTTATTTATGATGAATTACCCAAAACAAAATGCAAATTTGAGAGTAAAATATTTAGATGACAATGCTTTTGATGTTAAAGAGTATGTTTGGATTTACAACAGCAATGTTGGACACAGTCCGAGACGCTTCACAACTGCCCATCGGTCAATTTTGCACGCTACAAAAAGCAAGGACAATAAGTTTTATAAAGATAATGTTGCCGTACCATATCAAAATCCTACCGATAAAAGAATAAAAGGACGAATTGCTGCAGGTCAAATAGGGCGAATGCCTTACAGTTGGTTTTATTTTGACTTAGTAAAAAATGTTAGTAAGGACAAAACTTTTCATTCCTGCCAAATTCCATTACCACTTGTAGAAATGCTTATTAAATCATGTACACAAAAAGACGATGATGTTTTTATTTTATTTGGTGGTAGTGGTAGTGAATTAGTGCTTTGTAAAAATTTAGAGAGAAATTTTATCAGTTGTGAGTTACATTCTGAATATTATCAAATGATTTTAGACAGATTTGAAAATAACGGAAAAATAAAAGACGAATATCGGCTTGATTTTATTCAGCAAAAAAATGGAAAGCATCAACCTAAAGAAGTTAATCTTTTTACATAATTTTAGAAAGCACAAAGGCATAACACGTGTTATATTTAATTACCGAGATAGTAGTAAATTCAAGGTTTGTAGCCCGCTCAAACTTTTATGTAACTTGACAGTAAAGTGCCACACAGTCGGCTACTATTCTTATACTATACGTTGAACTAAACCGCGTTTGGCGATAGTTATTTTTTATCCAATTGTTTAATTTAATATACTAGAATGGGAAAAAACAATTTATTTATATTTTGTCTGATTTTGTTATGTTCGTAACAAAATTTTTGAAAAAAATGTTAAAAAATCCAACTTCAAACATAAAAACAATTTATAGAATACCCGTAGATTTTTCCAACCGCGGTTCAGTCCAACTTATTTTTAAACAAAATTCAGTTTATTGCTTTTAATCATTTTTTTTTATAATTATTTACTTTATGTCAATTTTTTTACGTATTTTTGAATACTGAAATAAATTCAGCACAGGTTTTCGCTTAAAACACTATTACGTTGTATGCCATGCGAATAAAAAGCCAACGCACAAATAGCACATTTGGTTTTTGCCAACACACAAAAAAGCCGACTCGAAAAAACCAAAAGAGCATAAATCTTTCCACCCCACTTCTTCGATATACAGAAATGGATTTTATAATTTAGACGACTTTAATAACAAGGAAAATATAATGATAGATTTTAAAAAGAAAGCAGATTTAATATGGCAAGTAGCGAACCTTTTACGTGGTGATTACAAACAATCTGACTATGGAAAAGTAATTTTGCCATTGACTGTTTTAAGACGATTAGATTGTGTATTAAAACCAACAAAGGAAAAGGTTTTAGACTATCTGCCAAGAATAAAAGATAAATCTGATAGGGCAAAAGATTTAATCCTAAATAATATTGCAGGACATAATTTTCACAACCGAAGCAAATATGACTTTGAGAAATTAAAAGCAGAACCTGATAAGGTTGCTGCAAACCTCAGAAATTACATAAATGGATTTTCAGCAAGTGCCAGAGAAATAATTGAATACTTCAATTTTGACGACCAAATAGAAAGAATGGATGACCCTAAATCTGATATTCTTTTTCTTATTGTAAAAGAGTTTGCTGAGATTGACCTTGCCGATATGGGAAGTATGGAAATGGGTTATGTTTTTGAAGAACTCATTAGGAAATTCTCTGAACAATCAAATGAGACAGCAGGAGAGCATTTTACACCAAGAGAAGTGATTAAGTTAATGGTAAATCTTCTTTTTAATGCCGATAGTGAAACGCTGACAAAAGAAGGGATTGTAAAAACACTTTACGACCCTGCTTGCGGAACAGGCGGAATGCTTTCAATTGGAGAAAAACACTTAAATAGTTTCAACAAAAAAGCAAAACTGGAAGTTTTCGGACAAGAGATAAATCCTGAATCTTATGCAATCTGTAAATCAGATATGCTGATAAAAGGACAAAATCCTTCAAATATAAAATTTGGAAATACTTTTACTGTTGACGGACTGGAAGATGAGCAATTTGATTATATGCTTTCAAATCCGCCTTTTGGTGTTGACTGGAAAAAAGCACAAAAAATAATCAAATCTGAAAGCGAGAACAAAGGGTTTTCTGGGCGTTTTGGTGCAGGACTACCAAGAATAAACGATGGCTCTTTGCTTTTCTTACAACATATGATTTCTAAAATGAAATCAAGCGGAACAAGAATAGGAATTGTTTTTAATGGCTCGCCTTTGTTTACAGGACAAGCAGGAAGCGGAGAAAGCAATATCAGAAAATGGATTATTGAAAACGATATGCTTGAAGCAATAGTTGCTATGCCCGACCAACTATTTTACAACACTGGTATTGCAACTTATGTATGGATTGTAAATAACAAAAAAAGCAAAGAAAGAAAAGGCAAAATTCAACTGATTAATGCCACAGGACAAAAAGACGAAGAATTAATAGTAAATGGCGAATTGCCTTTTAACCGCTTTTGGGATAAGAAAATACCAACTCTTGGAAACAAACGAAAAGAAATTGCAGAAAACGGAGATGAAAAAGGAATTGGCTTTATAACCAAACTTTATGGCGATTTTGAAGAAAACAAATTTGTAAAAATTTATCCGAATGACTTTTTTGCTTACCACCGAATTACTGTGGAAGAACCACAAAGAAATGAAAAGGGGAAAATAATTCGTAACAGCAAAAAAGAGCCAAACCCAGACACAAGTTTAAGAGATTACGAAAATATTCCATTCTTGAAATTAGATAAAAACAAAAAACTTGTTCCTCAAACAATTGAAAAATATTTTGAAAAAGAAGTTAAACCCAATTTGCCTGACGCTTGGATTGACCACAGCAAAACCAAAGTTGGTTACGAAATAAACTTTACGAAATACTTCTATGAGTTTAAACCTTTACGCTCTTTATCTGATATTAAAAATGAAATTCTAAAATTGGAAGAAACCACTGTTGAACTTGAAAATAAAGTATTGCACTAATGGAAAGATACGACAAATACAAAGATAGTGGTTTTGACTGGATTGGTGAAATTCCAGAGCATTGGAAATTTGAAAAACTTGGTTGGCAAGGTGAGTTTTCAGCAAGTGGAATTGATAAAAAAACCTTAAAAGGCGAGCCACTGGTAAATATGATAAATTACACTGATGTTTATGGAAATGAGAAGTTAACTCTTACTAATGATAAAAAGTATATGGTTGTTTCGTGTCCTGAAACAAAAAAACAAATTCATCAAGTAGAGATAGGAGATTTAGTTTTCACACCAAGTTCTGAAACAATTGATGAAATTGGTTTGTCAGCATTAGTAATTGAAGAATTACCAGATACAGTATATAGTTATCACGTCATAAGATTAAAATTTGAAAAAGATTTTGATATTGTATTCAGAAAATATTTGTGTAACAACAATTTTGTTTTAAACCAATTTTCAAAGGAAGCAAAAGGAACAACAAGACAAATAATTGGTAGAGATGTTTTTAAAAACATTGGTGTTGTAATTCCCCCAAAAACAGAACAAACCGCCATAGCCAACTACCTTGACCGTAAAACAGGCGAGATAGACGAACTTATTGCCCAAAAAGAACGCCTGCTTGAAATTTATGAAGAAGAAAAAACAGCTATTATTAACCAAGCAGTTACAAAAGGGATTAATCCTGATGTAAAACTTAAAAATAGCGGCATGGATTGGTTGGGAGAAGTACCTAAGCATTGGGAAGTGAAAAAGTTGAAGTATCTAGCAAAAGCAAATCCCAGTAATATTGACAAAAAAAGCAAAGACGGAGAATATGAAGTTTTATTGTGTAATTATGTGGATATTTATAAAAATGACTTTATCAATAGTGAGTTAGACTTTATGAAAGCAACAGCATCTGAAAGTCAGATAGAAAAATTCATACTTGAAAAAGGAGATGTTATTGCAACAAAAGATTCTGAAACGCCTGATGATATTGGAAATCCTGCACTTGTTGTTGAAGATTTTGAGAATGTTGTATGTGGTTATCATTTAACTCATATTAAACCAATAGAAATAAATGGTGCTTTTTTATTTAGATTTATTCAAACCCAATTTTTAAAATCATATTTTGAAGTTTCAGCTAATGGAGTTACGAGATATGGTTTAGGTGTAGATAAATTTAATTCAGCACTAATCCTTTGCCCACCTATTGAAGAACAAAGCAGTATCGTAGAATATATCAATAATGAAACTGAACGAATAAAGACCAAATTTAAAAATACTAAAAAGCTGATTGAATTGCTTAAAGAATATAAAACTTCTCTTATTTCGGAAGTTGTAACAGGAAAAGTGAAAGTGAATTGATTTTACTAAATTTGAATTATGGAAACTGAACATATGAGTATTGAATATAAAAGCCTTAAAAAAGCAGTTGGAACAAAAGCCAATTTTAAAGAACTGGCTGAAACTTGTGTATGTTTTGCTAATTCGCAAGGTGGTAGTTTATTTATTGGTATTGAAAACAATGACAAGCTTCCACCTGCAAACCAAAAAATCACACAAGAAATGGTAAACGATGTATTGTCAAGAATACGTTCACTAACCGATAGCGTGGGTTTGGGCGATGCTAATATAGAAAAACACGAGAATGGTGGACAATATTTTTATTTTAAAGTGTTTCAAACCAGCCGTACCATTGCAACAACTTCAAGCGGAAAAATATTAATGCGTATTCAAGACAAATGCTATCCCATTTCTGGTGAAGATGTAACACGTCTTGCAGCCGAAAAAAATGCTTTCCAATGGGAATTGGTCGAATTGAAATCTTTTAAAATAAATCAAGTTCCTGAGAAGAACATCATATCTTTTGTTGATGACATTCGGAAATCTGACAGGGTAAAAGAAAGTGTAAGGCAAAAAGATAATTTTGAAATCATAGAACATTATAATTTGAGCATCAATGGTAATTTAACCAATCTTGGAGCACTTTGGTTAGGCACAGAACAAATGCGAAGCCGCATTTCTTATCCTATCACCATACAATATATTGTTTATGACGAATATGGCGAAAAGATAAAAAAGGAAAACTGGAATGATTATGAACTAAATCCCAAAGACCTGATTATTGATGTTGAAGAAAAGGCAGGCGAATTGAAGTATTTTTATGAATTTCCGCAGGGGCTTTTCCGAAAACGAATCAGACAATATGCACCTGAAATAATCAGAGAGTTATTGGTAAATGCCATTGCCCACAAAAAATACACTATTTCAGGTGATATTTTTATTGAAGTTTATCCCAATAAATTGGAAATCACCAATCCTGGGAATTTACCGATTGGTATAACCGAGAATAATATACTACATAGTCGGCATCGCAGAAACCCTCATCTAATTCGAATTTTTCACGATTTGAATTTAATGGAAGGAGAAGGCTCGGGTTATGATTTAATTTATGAATTAGATAGTAAAGACAATAAGCCTTTTCCTATTGTAAAAACAGGATTTGATTTTACAAAAGTTATTCAGAGTTCTGAAATTCTTAACGAAGAAGTTGTTTTTCTTTTGGAATATATTTCACAACACTATCAGTTGTCGCAAAAACAATTTATCGCTCTTGGAGTTATTGCAAGAGAGAAAAAGATATTGGGAACCGAACTCATAAAACACCTTCAAATTCAAGAAGATGACAGATTACGTTCTTATGTTATAAAATTGGAAGAACAAAAAATATTAATATCACAGGGTGTAAGAAAAGGCAAACAGTATTTGATAAATCCACAATTAATAAAGTCATCTAAGTTGAATATAAAACCAAGTTTAAAAACTATCGAAACACATCGTTTAATTGCATTGATTGAAAGTGATTTGCAATTATATTCTGGTAGTTCCATCAGAGAAATTCATTTAAGAATACCGGATGTTACCATAAAAGATTTAAGAAAGACCATTTATAAGTTGGTGAAAGAAGAAAAACTTACAACAATGGGCGCCTCTAAAAATAGAACATATTTTATGGCATAAAAAAAAGAAATGAAAAAGAAATTGAAAAAGAAAAACACATATATAGATGATATTTAATATTTTAGCAAATTGTAATTTCTTTTTTGGACTGGAAATTAATATAGAAAATGAATAGAATAACAACAGAAAATACATTTGAAACTGCCATTATCCAATCATTAATTGAAAATGGCGGATACACACAAGGTAATGCACCTGATTACAGTCCTGAATTGGGAATGTTTAAATACGAAGTGTTAAGTTTTTTACAAGAAACGCAACCCAAAAACTGGCAAAAAATTTCTGCAATACATGGCGTTGATGTAGATAATCGTATTATCCAAAGAGTTTATAAAGAAATGGACTTGCGGGGCAGTTTAGATGTTATCCGCAATGGATTTATAGATTATGGAGTGCGTTTTAGATTGGCATTTTTCAAACCGGAATCAGGTTTAAATCCTGAAACGCAAAAACTATACAACAAAAATCAATTAAAAGTAATTCGACAGGTTTATTATAGCTCAAAAAATAAAAATTCGGTTGATTTAGTGCTTTCATTAAATGGTGTTCCTGTTGCCACAATTGAACTTAAAAACCATTTTACAGGCCAAAGCACCGAAAATGCAAAAAATCAATATGCAACTACAAGAGACAACAGAGAATTGTTATTTGCATTTAAAAAGCGTTCCTTGGTTCATTTTGCTGTGGATGATGAAGAAGTTTTTATGGCTACCAAAATTGACGGTAAAAAGACATATTGGCTTCCATTTAATAAAGGACATAACAAAGGAAAAGGCAATCCACCAAATCTAAACGGTTATAAAACTGATTATTTATGGAATGAAGTATTAGTAAAAGATAGTTGGCTTGATATAATTCAGCGTTTTATCCACTTGCAAATTGAAGAAATAGAAATTGATGGTAAAACATTCAAAAAGGAAAAAATGATATTTCCTCGTTTTCATCAATTAGATGTAGTAAGAAAAATGACCACCGATGCAAAAGTAACTGGAGCAGGTAAAAATTATTTGGTTCAGCATTCGGCAGGTTCAGGAAAAAGTAATTCTATTGCTTGGTTGGCTTATCGTTTATCGAGTTTGCATAATAAAGAAGATGCACGAGTTTTTGACAGCGTAATTGTAGTAACAGACCGCAGGGTTTTAGACCAACAATTACAAAACACAATTTACCAATTTGAACACAAAACAGGAGTTGTTCAGAAAATAGATAAGGACAGCAAACAATTGGCTGATGCAATTAAATCAAGTTCTCATATAATCATTACAACTTTGCAAAAATTTCCATTTGTTCTGGATAAAGTAGGAGAAATTCCTGACAGGAAATATGCTGTAATAATTGATGAAGCGCATAGTTCGCAAGGAGGAGAAGCCCACAAGAAAATGAAAGAAGTTTTATCATCAAATGGAGACAAAACTGAAAATGGCGAAAATAATGATTTTTCAGCAGAAGATTTTATAAGAGAACAAATTGAAAAATCAGCAGAAGCAAGGGGACAACAAAATAATATTTCTTTTTTTGCATTTACAGCCACACCAAAATATAAAACACTTGCCGTTTTTGGAGAAAAGGACAAAGAAGGCAAACCAAAGCCGTTTCATTTATATTCAATGCGTCAGGCAATTGAAGAAGGATTTATTCTTGATGTATTAGAGAATTATACAAATTATGAATTGTATTTTAAACTTTCAAAAGCCATTGAAGAAGACCCTGCATTAAACAAAAAGAAAGCAGCAAGAGCAATTGGGCGTTTTGTGAATTTTCACCCTCATAATTTGGCTCAAAAAACTGAAATTGTTATTGAACATTTTCGCCAAGTTATTGCCAAAAAAATTGGTGGCAGGGCAAAAGCAATGTTTGTAACAAGTTCCCGTAAACTTGCTAAAAGGTATTTTGAAGAATTTAATCGCTACATAAAAGAAAACGGATATGATAAGGATATTAAAATACTCGTGGCATTTTCAGGATATGTAATTGATGATAATTATCCTGATGGAGTTTCCGAACCTCAATTAACCGGTTATGGTGAAAAAGAACTACCAAAAGTATTTAACCAAAATGAATACCGAATTTTAATTGTAGCAGATAAATACCAAACAGGTTATGACCAACCAATGTTGCATACAATGTATGTTGACAAAAAACTATCGGGTGTTAAAGCTGTTCAGACATTATCAAGATTAAACAGAATTGCACCGGGTAAAGATGATACATTTATTTTAGATTTTGTAAACGACAGAAAAACAATATTTGATTCATTTCAACCCTATTATGAAAGAACAATAGTTACAGAAGAACCGGAACCAAATCATTTATACGATTTAAAGGCAAAATTAGATGAATGGCAAGTATATTGGCAATCAGAGATAAACGCTTTTTCTAATATTTATTTTATGCCTTCAGGTAAATTAAGTATAAATGACCAATCACAGCTTTATGCCTATATTGACCCTGCTGTTGACAGATACAAATCTATTAAAACGGAAGAAGAAAAAGATGAGTTTAAAAAAAGTTTAAGAACGTGGACAAATTTATATTCATTCCTTGCGCAGATAATGCCCTTTAAAGAACCTGAATTTGAAAAGTTTTACGCCTATGCTAAACTTCTGCAAACTAAATTACCAAAAAGGGAATTGTCTGAAAGTTTGCAACTTGATGATGAAATAGCAATGGAATATTACCGTTTACAAAAAATAAAAGAAGGCTCAATTGATTTAGTAAAAGGCGAAGATGGAGAATTAGACGGATTAAGTGAAGCAGGAATAAAAAGGGCAAAAGAAGAAAAAGCAAAATTGTCTGAAATTATCGAAGTTCTGAATGAAAGATTTGGAACTGAATTTGAAGAAGCGGACAAACTATTCTTTGACCAAATTGAACAAGAGTTAATTCAAGATGAGAAATTACAAACGCAAGCAAAAGCAAATAAAATTGATACTTTCAAGTATGCTTTTGAAGATATGTTCATAAAGAAATTAATAGACAGAATGGATCAAAATAAGGACATTTTTGATAAAATCATTGAAAATAAATCATTTGGAAATTTAGTGAAAGAGTTGATGTTGAAAAAGGTTTATAATAAAATAAATGAAGATGTCCGACCCTAATTGCATACACATTGCCAAGTCGCTCGAAAAGCCCACCGCACGACCAAAATTTGTCAAAATCCTTGTTGATAAAATCATATCCAAAAAAGAACTCGGCGAAGATACCACCGCCGAAGAACAGAAAATAGACATTATGGTTTACAAATTCTACGAATTAACTTATGACGAGGTGAAAATTGTTGAGCCGGAAATATCAATTACGAATTACGAATATGATAATTACGAATAAATCAATTACGAATTACGAATTACGAATAAAGATGAAATTATGAAAAGCGAGAATGTTATACAGGAAAAGAGTTATGCTTTTGCGGTTAGAATTGTGAAATTGTATAAATATCTTGTGGATGAGAAAAAGGAATATGTTTTATCTAATAAACAATTATTGCGAAGTGTAACCGCGCTTCGCAAATGTTATTTTCCTAATTATAGGTTTATTGTTTATCATAGTTTAATACTATAAAAAACCGTAAAAGTTGTACAAATAATAAACAAAAAAAAATAATGAGCCAAAAGAAACTGACAATAAGAAACAGCACAGTTGAGTTTTTGATTTTTACATCTCAAGCAAATGCAGACGGTATAGAAGTGAGAGTAGAAGATGAAAATGTATGGTTAACTCAAAAACTTATTGCAAAACTTTTTGATGTTCACATAGCAACTATTAACGAACATCTTAAAAATATTTTTAAATCAAAAGAGCTAGATAAGAATTCAGTTATTAGGAATTTCCTAATAACTGCCGGAGATGGTAAAAACTATAATACAAAACATTATAATTTAGAAACAATAATATCTCTTGGATATAGAATAAACTCTGAAAAAGCAAGCAATTTTAGAAGATGGGCAACTCAAGTATTAAAAGATTTTGCAATTAGCGGATATATACTTGATAACGAACGATTAAAAAATGGAGCATATTTAAGCAAACAATATTTTAAGGATTTAATTCTTGAAATTAGGGATATTCGTGAAAGTGAAAGAAATTTTTATCAGCAAATAACAGATATTTATGCTACTGCAGTAGATTATGATTTAAAAAGTCCTACAACTAAAGACTTTTTTGCAAATGTTCAAAACAAATTACATTTTGCTGTTCATGGACACACAGCTGCCGAACTTATTTTGAATAGAGCAAATCATAAAAAGGATTATATGGGGTTAACAACTTGGAAAAAAGCACCAAATGGGAAAATTATAAAATCAGATGTAGTAATAACTAAAAATTATTTAAATAAAAAAGAGATTAAATCATTAAACCGTATTGTTACAATGTATTTAGATTATGCAGAATATCAAGCTGAAAACGGTATCCCAATGACAATGAAAGATTGGGCAACAAAACTAAATGCTTTTTTACAGTTTAACAATAAAGATTTGTTAGAAAATTTTGGAAAGGTAAAAGCTACAATTGTAAAAAGCTTTGCAGAAAGTGAGTTTGAAAAATATCGTCCTATTCAAGATAAAATGTTTAAGAGCGATTTTGACAAAGAAGTAAAAAAACTATTAAAAGATAATAAATAAAAAATGAATTTTTAGACCACTTAAAAAATATCCTATGAAAACAAATCTTATTCCAATAATGATTTCAATAATTTTAACTTGCACTATTAATGTTTATCCTCAAATAAACTGGACAAAATATGCTAATAATCCGGTTTTTTCAAAAGGTCCTGCATTTTATGATGTTATGGCAGTAGGCCAACCTACTGTTTTAATTGAAAACGATACTATTAAAATGTGGTATTCAGCAGTAGGTGGCGATATGAAATCTCGTATAGGGTATGCCTATTCTATTGATGGTGTAAATTGGACTAAATACTCAGATATGGTTATCAATACGGGATATCAGGGAGAATGGGATTCAAAATGGTTGGATACACCGGAAATAATTAAAGTCGATAGTGGCTATTTATTATACTATTATGGCGATTCTATAGGTTACGATACTAATTACATACATTATGAAGCCGTAACACATTCGGCAATAGGTTTTGCTTTTTCAACAGATGGTATAAATTGGACAAAATATACAAATAATCCTGTTTTTTTAAAAGGAAATTACGGCGAATGGGATTGGACTTGGATTGAATCTCCTGCTATACTTGTTAACAATTCAACAGGAGAACTTCAAATGTGGTATAACGGAATAGATACATTAACATGGAAAGTCCAAATTGGATTAGCAACTTCAAGTGATGGCATACATTGGACAAAATACTTAAATAACCCTGTTTTGACATATGGTAATACAGGAACTTACGATGATGCATGGTTGGGAACTCCTGCTGTTATATACAAAACAGATCATTATGAAATGTGGTATTCATCAGCAAGTTCACAGGATTATAACTCAGTAACATATAAATTTGATACTTTGCGTATTTGTTTTGCAACATCTTCCGATGGAACAAACTGGACAAAATATCCGAACAATCCATTATTTAACACTGGAACAATGCCATATGATTCGCTCATAGATACAGGTGGACCTTGGGCTCCGGATGTGATTTTTGATACCGATTCCAACCTATACAAAATGTGGTTTGAAACAGCAAGTGGATTTTTGCTTGCTACATCCCAAAATACATATGTGTATATCGGCTATAATAATGGTAATAATTATTCAGCCAATGATTTAAATATTTATCCAAATCCTTCGAAAAATTTTACAACTATTGAATTTTCTAATCCAAAGTATGAAAAATATACGATTAATATATACAATGATATGGGACAAATCGTAAAATCAATTAAAAATATACACAAAGAAAAATTTAAAATTAATACACAAAATCTTAATACAGGAATATATTATTTTGAAATAAGAAATGAAAAGCAAATAATTACAACAAAAAAAATTCTTATAAAATAAGAATCTAAATTTAATATTATGAGAACAATAATTGCATTTATTTTAATAGCTTTATCAGTAAATACAAAAGCACAAGTAGATTTAAACAGAATTGGACAAACCCCAGGAGGTTCAGGTTATCATGTTAATTACGATAGTCTGTCTCACAGATTGTTTGTGGGAGCGGGTACAAGTATTTGGGTATATGATGTATCAGATATTAATAATCCGGTTATTATAGGCAAACGCCCATTTTTAGGTTTAATAACCGAAACAATTTTATACGATAATAACACTTTATTTGTATCAGCTACATTTGACGGAGTTTATGCCATTGATTTATCTTCGGAAGATTTACCTGTAATTGATCATAAATATCTTTATGGTATTGATTCTAGAGCTGCTTACGACATGCTTCTTGTTGGAGATACATTATTTATACCGACTAATGTATGTGTAACTTTACTTAAATATACTGATGGTGTTGGATTTACAAATTTATACGACATTGGTCCTTATGCTTTATTTTTACAAGGAAATGCTTTTTGTGTTGCCGAAAAAGGAAATTATTTTGCAATCGGCGTAAAAAAATTATTGCAAGGGGAAATACGAATATATAACAAAAACGATCTTAGTAATCCTATTACATCTTGGCAAGATTCAACAATAATAGCAATAAGCAAACTTAAATTCTCGGATACAAATGATAGTATTATATATGCTTGTGGAAGTTCGAGTAATTTAGGAATAACCTCACATTTTATATCTTTAAATTTTGACGGTTCAAATCTAACTAAACTTGACTCGTATGATATTAACGGAATTCCAATTATTGCTGCTGCAAATATTCAAAATATGGATATTCAAAATGATACTTTATATCTTGCTACCGGCTGTGCTGAAGATACATCTAAAGGTGCACCCTTATCTTATATTCCAATTTTTGATGCCACGGGATTACCTGCCGATACATTAAAAGAAATTGGCTATATAAATGCAGGCTTATGGCATTTTGATGTATCTCTAATTAAAGGAACTCCCTATATGGCAACTGCTTCTGAATGGTTAGGAGTTGCTATTAATAATGTAAAAAGTGGCATCCCTTTTGACACTTTAATGCTTTTACCAACAGGTGGTTGGACACAAAAAGGCAAAGTGCGCGGCGATACTTTATGGGTTGCCCACGAAGGATGGGGACTAGCAGCTTATAATATAGATAGTTTAATGTTTTCCAACGGGTATATGACAAATTCTAAAATATTACACATATTCAACATAAACACTGATACTGCAAGTCACGAATTTGTTGGGGATTTTGAATTTATTAATGACACACTGCTTATTTTGTCAAGCGGTACGGTTTATAATTTAAAACCATGGCTTCAAGGTGGACAACCGGATTCAGTATATCATATACATTTTTTAGGAGAAGTACATAATGCCTATTCAAATACAGGACAAAAAAGGATAGTGGTAGGTTCTCTTTTGTTTTCAATATCATTATTTGATCCATTTTCTGCAAATAGCAATGCATTAGCTACAATCAACACATTAAATAATTCAAAAAGTATTTTTATTAAAGATGATATCGTTTTTTACGGCTCTAAAAATGATACCTCGTCAAGCATAACAGTATATCTTGTTGCTTCGGAAATTCAAGATAGTTCGTTTTTAACCATTGATTCCATTAATGCCGGAACAGGTCAAATTAATTCCATTGCCATTGAAAACAATATGGTTGCAGTAGGCAAAGGTAATTCAATACGATTTTACAATTGGGATGGTTCACACTTTACTTATATTGATTCTATCTTTGATATAAATATGACAGAAGTCAACATTGAACTTAAAAACAACTATTTATATATTGCCGACAAGAAAAAAGGAGTAATTATTATTGATGTATCTGATAATACATACCCAATAGTAGGAAAATTTGAAGGTAGAGGAACTTGGACAAATCTTTTTGGTAGTGAAGATATAGAAATTGCTGATGACGGAAAAATATATTTATCTGATTTTAATGCAGGTGTCATTATCATTGAAGCTTTTGATACAACTTTAGCATCATCTGTAAAAACAATTACTGAAACGAATAACAATGTCAAAATTTATCCTAACCCAGCAACAGACATTATTAATATTGAAATTAATCAAGAAAATAAATTAAACTATACAATTTCAATTTTTAATGTAAAAGGACAAAAAATTTTTGAACATAATTACAAAAAAAATAATATTCTACTTGATTTAAAATTTAAAAAAGGGGTTTACATAGTTGAAGTATCTAATAAAAATTTTACGGAAAACAAAAAGATAATAATTAAATGATAACACAAGCTAACGGAACTGTATTAAGTAACTTCGTTGTCAGAAATTATATGTATAAAAATTATGAACGAGATAAAGTATAAGCCAATCGGGGTTATTCATTCTCCGTTTAAAGAACCTAAAGGAACACCTATACAACCCGCAGGTGCTAAAAATATTGATGGAACAGTTGTTTTATTTCCGGAATATGCCGAGGGCTTAAAAGATTTGGATGGATTTTCTCACATTATTTTGGTATATCACTTTCATTTATCCAAAAGAGCGTCCTTAAAAGTACAACCATATATGGATAGTGAAGTGCATGGAATCTTTGCAATTCGAGGTCCAAGTAGGCCAAATCCAATCGGCATCTCAGTAGTGCGTCTTGTAAGAATTGAAAAGAATATACTACATATTCATGATGTAGATATTGTAGATGGAACTCCTCTTTTGGATATAAAACCTTATGTGCAGGAATTTGACATAAAAAAAGTAGATAAGATAGGATGGCTTGAAAAAAATGTACATAAACTTTCAAAAACAAAAGATGATGAGAGATTCATAAAATAATTAGTGCCACTTAAGATAACACGCAATATAAAAAATTGGGCAGAAAGTGCTAAATATCAGCGAATTAACAATAAACAAATAGTGTGATAAATTGAAGAATTGGTATTCCAAAAACCGCCACAAACCATATACTTAACGTCTATACCAATAATTTATCTGTTTTTAGTCAGGATAACTGTCTGATTATTTTATCAGCAAGTTTTTCAAGATTTATGCCATTAAAATTACCGGAGCTCATAAGCAACAAATTTTTATTTTTCCAGTTTATTTTTAATAATTCATCAATCATTTTTGATGAGTTGGTAAATACTTTTAAATTTTTAGTTTGAAATGCATCTTTTACTTGATTATTAGTAATAGCAGGCAATTTTTTTAGTTTAATAGCATGAGGATTAAAATAAACTACTGGCATATCAGCTTTATTCATAGAATTTTTATAATGTTTTAAAAATTTTTTATTTAAGCTGCTAAAAGTATGAAGCTCCATACAAGCGACTAATTTACGGTCAGGAAATTGCTCTTTTACTGCTTTTATGCTTGCTTCTAATTTTGACGGTGAATGAGCAAAGTCATTAAAAATAGCAGTATTATTATTTTTTGCAATAAGTTCTAATCTTTTTGAAGCACCTTTAAAAGAACTTATAGATTCATAAAACTGTTTGTCACTAATCCCTAATTCATTACAGATATATCTTGCTCCATTGATATTCAATAAGTTATGTTTCCCGAAAACCTGTAATTGTATTTTTTTTCTGTTATTAATTAAATAAGTTATTCCTTGTTCTGTAATATATTGAGGAAGAGAATAAGGTATTTTTTTTATGTTTTTTTGTGTTGATTCAATAACATTACATACTTCTTTATCTTCTGCACAATATACAATAGTTCCTTTATCTGTAATTAAGTCAACAAATATTTTAAATTGTTCAACATAATTATTATATGTAGGAAAAACATTGATATGGTCCCAGGCAATACCGCTCAACAATGCTATATTTGGTTTGTATATATGAAATTTTGGTCTTTTATCAATAGAAGAAGTAAGATATTCGTCTCCTTCTATAATCATATATTTAGTATTATCAGACAACTTTACCATTACATCAAATCCTTTTAGCTGTGCGCCTACCATATAATCGCAAGCTATGTTATGATAATTAAGAGTATGTATTATCATTGAAGTTATAGTGGTTTTTCCATGACTTCCGCCTATAACAACACGTATTTTATCTTTTGACTGTTCGTATAGATATTCAGGGAAAGAATAAATTTTTATTCCGAGATTTTGGGCTTTTATTAGTTCGGGATTATCAGCTCTGGCATGCATTCCAAGTATGACAGCATCAAGGTTTTCAGATATATTGGATTTATGCCATCCTGATTTTTTAGGTAATAAGCCATATTTTGCTAATTTGGATTTTGAAGGGTCAAAAATTTCATCGTCAGAACCTGTTATGTCAAATCCTTTTTTATGTAAAGCAATAGCAAGATTATGCATTGCACTTCCTCCTATTGCTATAAAATGAACTCTCATCGTGTGTAGTATAAAGGATGTTTTATATTTTAAAGGAATTAAGATTGTTTATCTCAAAGCTATTGATATAATCAGCTTTTTCAAGGTTTTCTGATTTTGTCTTATTAATAAATACTTGTGCAGAACGTTCATATTTATTATCTCTGTTAGCATCAAACAACAGCAAGTATCCCATAATAATATTTCCTGTCATTTCAACAAGGCGACGGGCATGGAAACTTAAATATTCTTCAATTTTTGTTTGACTTACTTTTTCAATAGTATCAGAATATTCTTTAGTCATAGATATAAGTATGTTTTTTAAATATTCTAATTCTTTATTTATATGTATTAGTTTATATTCTTCTATTTTTTTGAGGAAAGAGCCATTATATACACCTCTAACAGCTGCAATTACCTGTAATTGTGTTGTTCCTTCATAAATAGAAGTGATACGTGCATCACGATATAGTCGTTCCGCAGGAAAATCTTTCATATATCCTGTTCCGCCATGAATTTGTATAGCATCGTAAGTAATTGAGTTAGCATATTCACTTGCAATGCCTTTTAATAAAGGTGTATAAATATCAATTAGTTTTTGATTATATTTTAATATTTTTCTTTCTTCAGGTTCTAATTTTTTTTCTTTTTGAATACAGGTATATATTTTATAAATGTCAGTAAACCTTGCTGTTTCATAAAGTAAAGATCTTATTGCATCTATTTTGGCTTTCATATTAGCAAGCATTTCATAAACAGCAGGGAATTTTATAATTTTTTTTCCAAATTGTTCTCTTTCACTAGCATATTGTAATGCTTCTCTATATGCTGCTTCGGAAATGCCAAGAGATTGGGCGCCGACATCTAAACGGGCAGCATTCATAAGAGACATAACATATTTTATAAGTCCAAGTTTACGTTCGCCTATTAATTCAGATGGGGTATCATTAAAAATCATCTCGCATGTTGGCGAGCCATTGATACCTAGTTTATGTTCTAATCTTCTTATTAATACTGTCTCTGTTTTTTCAACAACAAACATAGAAAGTCCTCTTGCGTCGGTAGTATTTTCTTCGCTTCGTGCAAGCACTAATAAAATATCTCCATTTCCATTAGTGATAAATCGTTTTACACCGTTTAATCTCCAGCATTCATTTTTCTGGTCATAAGTTGCTTTTAGTTGTACTGCCTGCAAATCAGAGCCGGCGTCAGGTTCTGTTAAGGCCATTGCTCCTGTTTTACCTTTTACAAATAATGGCAGTAATCTGTCTTTTGTCTCTTGTGAAGCAAATTCATTAATGGTCTCACCACAATCTTGTAATCCAAAAATATTAACAAATCCTGCATCTGCTCTTGACATAATTTCTCCGGCCATAGCATAAGTAGTTGTTGGGAGATTTAGACCTCCGTATTTACGAGGCAAAGTATATCCCATAAGATTTGCCTTTTTAAGAGCATCAAGATTTTCAATAATGCCTTGTGCATATATTACTTTATTATCTTTTACAATATTACCTTGCTCATCAGTCATTTCTGCATTAGGAGCAATAGTCTCTCCTGATATCTCTCCGACAATTTCAAGAACTTTTTCATAACTATCAATAGCATCTTTAAAATCAAAAGGTGCATAATCATATTTATCTTTATCAGCAAAATTTCTTTCTTTTAATTTCGCTATTTCCTCCATTAAAGGGTGTGATAAATGAAATTTTATATCCTGATTGTCTGTATAGAAATTAGCCATTACTTTTAAGTTTAAAAATTAAAATTAATAAAAAATGTTTTAAATTATTTCATTTAAAGATTAAATGTTCAATATAGGATTTTTTTGTTTTGAAATATTGTTAAATTGTTAAACTGTTAAATTACTAAATTTTGCTGTTTTGTTTTTTTGTTTTTATACTCACCCCTAACCCCTCTCTACGAGTAGAGAGGGGAACCAAAAGGGGAGAGTAAAAAAAATATTCAGTTTTTTATTCTAATATCAAGTTTTAAGTTCTGAAATCTTAATATTCTTACTGATTTGCCATTTTTTTTGTTAAATTGTTAATTTTTTATTTGTAAATTTGGGTAGTGTCATATATTAATTGATATTTTTTATTTGAAATAAATATCCCTTTAGTGCAGTAATATTAAACATTATAAATTATTTAGTTAATTGAATTTAATTTTTGACATATTTTTTTACTTTTGTGTGGTGCATTTTTCATGAGAATTAACATGATTACCAATAATGTTGCCTTCTATGAGACTTTATTTAGTATTTATTTATAATATCGTGCCTACGGCACTTTGTTTTTGACCTTTCTGTTTATTTTACCATATTTTCGCCTCTATGAGGCTTTATTTATCGTACATATTTCTGATTACCAATAATGTTGCCTTTTGTTTATGTGCTACTTCGTGTCTGAAGCGCTTTTTGTGTTTAATACTTTTTTATTATTAACTTTCGTTATAAAAACAGCACCATCGGTGCGATATTATGGTAATGTCAATATGCTATGCTTTTGTTATAGCCTCGTAGAGGCGGCATTATTTTGATAATCGTCATTCGTAAAAATCCAAAAATGTATTGTTCATTAAAATCAATTTCTGGTAGTGTCTGTTAATCATTGTCTTTTAATAGGTTTCTTGCTTTGCCTTTTTCATTACAGTCAAAAGATTCAAGAATTGACCCCATGCTATATCTATAAAATTTTATAAGCATTTAAATCATTTATCTTTAGTTATTTTTCAGCCATTTTTATAACAGTTTAACAAAAAGGCAATTTATTTAGAATTTTCTTTATAATATTTAATCATTTTAGGTATTATTTTAGATAAGTTGCCTGTAATAGTATAATCAGCTATTTTATTAATAGGAGCATTTTTATCAATGTTTATGGATATAATTTTTACAGATTGTTCCATACCAGCTCTATGTTGTACTGCACCGGATATTCCACAGGCAATATAAAGTTTAGGATGCACAGTAACACCACTTTGTCCTACCTGTCTTTCTTTTTCAGCAAATCCTGCATCAACAGCTGCTCTTGAAGCTCCTACTTCTGCTCCAATAAGTTTAGCTAAGTCAAACAAAATACTAAAATTTTCTTTTGAGCCAACACCATATCCGCCAGATACTATTATCTGAGCATCTTTTACATTAATTTTTTGTTGTTCTATATGTCTTTCAATAATTTTTACAACAAAATCGCAATCATTCAAATATTTATCTACATCTATTTTTTTTACTATTCCCTTGTAATTATCTGAAAAAATTTCTTTTTTCATGACACCTTCTCTGACTGTTGCCATCTGTGGACGAGTTTTAGGATTAACAATTGTAGCAATTATATTTCCTCCAAAGGCGGGACGAATCTGGTAAAGAATATTTTTGTATTGTTTTTTAGTTTTATCTTCAATATAATCACCTATTTTAAGGTTTGTACAATCTGCTGTAAGTCCGCAACGTAAAGAAGATGCTATTCTTGGTGCTAAATCTCTGCCTATAGGGCTTGCACCAAACAATACAATTTGTGGTTTCTCTTTTTTTAATATTTCTTTTACTATTGATGCATGGGGCAGAGTAGTATAAGGGAAAAGTCTTTTGTCATCAGCTATATGTAATATATCAACGCCATAAGGAAATAATTGCTCTTCTATCTTGTTGAGTTTATTGCCAATTACCAGTGCTTCTAATTTGCAGTTAAGTTCATTAGCTAATCTGCGTCCTTTTGATAATAATTCAATACTGATATCAGCTATAGAATTATCTTCTGCTACTTCACAATATACAAATAAATTATTCACAGTTAATATTTTAATATTTAAAATTTTTTTTTATCTGAAATATACTAAAGTTATTAATAGAAGCCCTCTTAACCAATTATATGACTATTAATTAGTTCTTTCATTAATTCCTGTATATCATTATTATTATCCGAAAGAGCTTTTGATTGTTTTTGTTGTAATACAACATTTTCAATTTTTTTAACTTTTGTAGGTGAGCCTGACAGTCCAAGTCGTTCGGGGTTAGTATTTAAATCATCTACACTCCATTCTTTAATTTTAAGATAAGGTCTTTTATCATATAATTCTGTATAACTTATTGTTTTGTTTTGTAATTCCGAATCAGTATTAGAATGTTTAAATTTCATTACCAGTTTTGAATTTCTTGCTCTACATTTTGGTGCCGAACTATTAACAGTAATTAATACAGGCATAGTAGAAGTAACTATTTCTATTCCTCTTTCAAGTCTTCTTTTTACAGTAATTTGTTTATTATTTACATTTAATATTTTTTCTGCGTAAGTAATTTGAGGTATATTTAATTTTTCAGCTGTTTGCGGTCCTACTTGTGCTGTATCACCATCAATTGCCTGACGGCCGGAAATAACAATATTAAAAGGTTCTAATTTTTTTATTGCCAGTGATATGGCATAAGAAGTAGCAAGAGTATCTGATCCGGCAAATCTGCGGTCTGTTATTAAATAACCTTTATCTATTCCTCTATATAAAGATTCGCGTATAATATTTGCTGCTCTTGGTGGTCCCATTGTCAGCAAAATTATTTCTGCACCTTCAACGCTTTCTTTTATTCTGATAGCTTGCTCTAATGCATTCATATCTTCAGGATTAAAGATGGCAGGCAAGGCTGACCTGTTAACAGTTCCATCTTTTTTCATAGCATCTTTGCCAACATTTTTTGTGTCCGGAACTTGTTTGGCTAATAGTATAATTTTAAAACTCATATAATATTTTATTAATGTTACAAAGAATTGGCAAATTTATAAAATAAATTTTCTAAAAAAAAATATTAGTTAAATAGTCATATTTTTTTAAGTAACTGTATTACAATTCTAAAGGTTTATATTGTGATAAAATCAGATAACGACCTTTACAACAAAATTTTTTAATAAACAATAGCAAATTTATTTATTTTATTTTTATTTTTTGAAAAACTTTGTTCTGTGAAGTTGGCTATATTCTTTTTATAAAACAATATTACATACAATTATATTCTAATATTCTGATTTTTAATAAATTAAAACATATATTTTGATTTTGGCTTTAATGTTATTAATAATTTAATTTTTAGCAATTGATTTACGAATAAATTATGATAGTTGCTTTTACAACAAAATTTTTTAATAAACAATAGCAGATTTATTTATTTTTATTTTTTTTTTTGAAAAACTTTGTTCTGTGAAGTTGGCTATATTCTTTTTATAAAACAATATTACATACAATTACATTCTAATATTTTGATTTTCAATAAATTAAAATACATATTTTGATTTTGGCTTTAATACTAAGTAGTAATTTATTTTTTTAATACTGATTTACTAATGATTAATGATTATAAACAAGTTTGGCAAAATTGTTTAAAGGTTATCAATGATAATATTAATTATCAAAGCTATAAAACATGGTTTGAACCTATTGAAGCAATTAATCTTAATGATAATATATTAACAATTCAAGTGCCAAGTTTATTTTTTTATGATTGGCTTGAAACAAAATATATTGATTTATTAAAAGCAACAATAAAGAAAGAATTAGGACCTACAGGAAGATTAGAGTACAGTATAATTATGGATAGTTCATACAATAATTCTAATCCATATACAATAAAACTTCCTACTTTAAACAAAAAAGCAACGAAGAATCAATATATATCAGCACCTATTAATATAAATAAGAACGAATCAAAATCTATTCCCAATCCTTTTATTATTCCCGGATTAAAAAAAATAAATATTCAATCGCAACTTGTAGAGAGTAAATCTTTTGAAAATTTTGTTGAAGGTGATTGTAATCGTCTTGCTCGTTCTGCTGGTTATGCTGTTGCAAATAATCCTGGCAAGACTTCATTTAATCCGCTTTTCATATACAGTAATGTTGGATTAGGGAAAACGCATCTTGCTCATGCTATAGGACTTAAAGTAAAAGAAAATTTTCCTGATAAAACAGTATTATATGTTTCGGCAGAACAATTTACTACACAATTTATTGATTCTATAAAAAATAATAATAAAAATGATTTTGTTCATTTCTACAATATAATTGATGTTTTAATAATTGATGACATTCAATTTCTTTCAGGCAAAGAAAAAACGCAAGATGTATTTTTTTATATTTTTAATCAGTTGCATCAAAATGGCAAGCAGCTTGTTATCACTTCTGACAGAGTTCCTGTTGAAATGAAAGGGATAAATTCCAGATTGCTTTCACGGTTCAAATGGGGATTAGCTGCTGATTTACAAATGCCTGACCTTGAAACGCGAATTGCTATAATTGAAAATAAACTATATAATGATGGCGTTGAAATGCCAAAAGATGTTATTGAATATCTTGCATCTAGCATAACTACCAATATAAGAGAAATTGAAGGGTCAATTATATCAATACTTGCTCAATCTTCTCTTAATAAAAAAGATATTGACTTAGAACTTGCAAAACAAATAATTGATCAATTTATAAAAACTAATAAGAAGAAAATTTCTATTGATTATATTAAAAAAATTGTTTGTGACTACTTTGATATACCAATAGAGCGTATTAACTCCAAGACCCACAAAAGAGATATTGTTCAAGCTCGCCAACTTGCGATGTATTTTTCAAAAAAATTAACAAAATTACCATTATCTATAATAGGACTACAATGTGGAAACAAAAGTCATGCAACGGTTCTACATGCCTGCCGTATTGTTAATGATTTAGTTGAAACCGATAAAAAGTTCAGAAAATATGTAAAAGAATTAGAGACAAAAATTAACATTTAAAAATGATATATTTTTATTACTCTAATCTTTAAATCATAAACAAAAGTATAATACATAAAATGAACAATAATACAGGAATACTTTATATTATTCCAACAAATTTAGGATGTTCTGACATTAACAAAATAAGCCCTCCTTTCAATATAAAAATAATCAATACTCTTAATGAATTTATTGTTGAAAAAATAAGAACAGCAAGAAGATATTTTAAAAGTATAGGTTATACCAAATCATTAGATAACATAATTTTTCATACTATTAATAAATATACTGTCCATAATGAGTTGACAGGTTTTTTAAATTCGGCAATTAATGGTAAGAATATCGGTTTGTTATCAGAAGCCGGATGCCCATGTATTGCTGACCCTGGCGCTGATATAGTAAAAATTGCTCAGCAAAAAAATATAAAGGTTATACCTTTAACAGGACCAAATTCTATATTGCTTGGATTAATGGCTTCGGGATTTAACGGACAAAATTTTGCATTCTCAGGATATCTTCCTATAAATAAAGAAGAAAGAACAAAAAAAATAAAACAAATAGAAAAAAAAATTTATAACAATAATCAAACACAAATATTTATTGAAACACCATATCGTAATGTGAGTTTATTTGAAGATATTTTAAAAACATGTGAAAATAAAACATTGCTTTGTATTGCAACAAATATAACTCTAAAAGACGAATCTATAATTACTAAACCTATTTGTGAGTGGAAGAAATCTTTACCGGATATACATAAAAAAGCAACAGTATTTCTATTATACAAATAGTATTATTTTATCCCCTCTTTGTTAAAATTAATCAATAAATATTATATCTACTAATTAATAGTCATTCAATGGTCATTAATAGTCATTCAATGGTCATTAATAGTCATTCAATGGTCATTAATAGTCATTCAATGGTCACTAATAATCAACAAGATATAACTATTTTGTGCAAAATTTTTGTAGCGAAACTTCATTCGGAATGACATTGTTCTATGTAAAATAATTTTTGCTACATAGCACCTCAAAATAAGGTTTAACCGATTATTATTTTAACGTCTTGATGTCTTGAACAAATGCTGAAATAATTATGAGCTTGTTTCAATGTTGTTTCTGTATTTGTAAACGGGACTTTTTTAATTTCTGTCAATATTATTAAGGTCAGCAAAAGCTGTTTTTAATCTTTCTATTATAAATTCTTCACCGGATCTGAGCCATTTTCTTGGGTCATAATATTTTTTGTTTGGTTTATTTTCGCTTTCGGGATTTCCTATTTGTCCCTGAAGATAGTCGTGATATTTTGCTTCATAATTTCTTGCGCCGTTCCAGAAAGCCCATTGAGTGTCAGTGTCAATATTCATTTTAATAACGCCATAGCTTATAGCTTCTCTTATTTTTTCGCGTCCTGAGCCAGAGCCACCATGAAAGACAAAGTTTACAGGGTTTTCTTTTGTGTTTAGTTTTTGCTGGATATATTTTTGTGAATTATCAAGTATTTTAGGTGTTAATTTAACATTGCCGGGTTTATAAACGCCGTGGACATTACCAAAAGCAGCGGCAATAGTAAAGTTGGGGCTAATTTTGTTTAATTCTTCATAAGCAAAACAGACATCTTCGGGTTGTGTGTAAAGTTTTGAGTTAGCTATACTGGTGTTATCAACGCCATCTTCTTCGCCACCGGTGCATCCTAATTCTAATTCAAGAGTCATATCTATTTTGCTCATACGTTCCAGATATCTTTTGCATATTTCTATATTTTCTTTTATAGGTTCTACTGATAAGTCAAGCATGTGAGAGCTAAATAATGGTTTTCCGTGTTCTTTATAATATTTTTCGCCATAGTCCAGTAATCCATCTATCCAAGGCAGTAATGATTTTTTGCAATGGTCAGTATGTACTATTACAGGCACGCCATAATTTTTAGCAACATTATGAATATATAATGCTCCTGCTATGCCGCCTGTTATAGCTGCTTTTTGATTGTCGTTTGATAATCCTTTTCCGCTAAAGAAGACACATCCTCCGTTTGAAAATTCAATGATTAAAGGAGAATTGACTTCTCTTGCAGCTTCTAATGCTGCGTTAATAGAATTTGTGCCAATAACATTTACTGCTGGCAATGCAAATTGATTTTTTTTTGCAATTCTAAAGATTTCCTGAACATCATCTCCTGTAACAACTCCGGGAGAAATTTTATCTAATATTTTTTCTTGCATAATATTTTTTAATATTTATTTGGTTAAACAATTAATTTTTTATTTTGTATTTATTCACTTTATCCGTAGCCCGTCATAAGAAGACAATGGGATAAAAAGTATAAGGAGCTATTAATTAACAATTTATTACTTATTCGGGTTCTTGGCCAAAGGTATTATTTTCACGCAAAGCCGCCAAGTCGCAAAGATTTTATAAATTATTTACAATTCTTGTTATTCCGTTTTTGATTAATTTTTCATTAAAATTTCTTCATAAACAAATTCCAATAGTCCGTGACCAGGTTTTATGTGAATATTGTAACTTGTATTAACTATTATTTTTACTATTTCTTTTCTGTCATTGTTTTATTGTTTTTCTTTGCGTCTTAGCGTCTCTGCGAGAGATATTATTTTCTAACAAGTGCCAAGTCGCAAAGTTTATTATAATTATGGCAGATTAATAATAAAAAAAATCAAAAATAAATAATTTATTGTAACATTATTTTTATTTTCAAAGAAAAGTTGAGAATTTTTTTTAACACAGGATCTATTCATCTGTGAATTCATAAAAACAATAATCATTTTTTGTGAATAAAGCAGATTAGTGTAAAAAGAGAATTTACTTTAAACACACAAAATAATATAATAAACTTATGTTTTATCATTTAATGATTACTAATTTGTCAGAAGCAATAGTATTTTTGTTTACTATTATTTTATAAGAATAGATTCCTTGTGATAAATTTTTTGCAGAAAAAATATTTTTGCCTTGTTTTAACTTATAACTTACTATTTTATTTCCTGATAAACTAAATATTTCAAAATAAGTTTCCTGTTTATTATCAGAGTTAAATATAACATTTATTTTATCTTTTCCAGGGTTGGGATATACCTTAATTTCATTATTTGCAAATAAATTTTGTATGTAACTTCCTGTATCAACTTCAATTAAAGCAGTAAACTGGGGATTTCTTCCATTAGTTCCGTCAAAATTTAATATTTTAGTATAAGTATTGGTAGTAATATCATATTTAAAAAATGTTCCATTATTATTTGTTCCGCCTTGGGTTGTCATACCATAAAGTTTTCCATCTGGTGTCTGCATTAAACTGCCTCGCGGATATTTTCCTGTACTGGCAGAATCAAAGTCCAGTTTTTTAGTATAAGTATCAGTACCAAGGTCATATTCAAATAATACTCCATCATTATTTGTTCCGCCTTGGGTTGTCATACCATAAAGTTTATTATTTGATGCCTGTAATAAACTTCCTTCCGGAAAATCTCCTGTATTAGTATAATCAAAATCAAATTTTTTAATATAAGTATTAGTATTAGGGTCATATTCAAACAATACTCCTACACCATTTGCTCCACCTGCATATGTCATACCATAAAGTTTTCCGTTTACTTGTATTAAACTACCATTAGGCCAAGATCCTGTATTATTTTCAACAAAGTCCAATTTTTTAGTAAAAATATTGTTGGTAATATCATATTCAAATAATACTCCATCATCATTTGCTCCGCCGTAAGTTGTCATACCATAAAGTTTTCCATTTGATGCCTGCATTAAATTTCCATAAGAATAAGCTCCTGTATTAATTGAATCAAAGTCCAATTTTTTGGTGTAAGTATTGTTAGTAATATCATATTCAAATAATACTCCATAGCCATTTGTCCCGCCATAAGTTGTCATGCCATAAAGTTTATTGTTTAAAGCTTGTATTAAACTTCCAACAGGAATACATCCGGAAGGGCAACATCCCTGTGCATCAATAGAATCAAAATCAAATTTTTTAGTATAAGTATCTGTATCGGAATTGTACTCAAATAATACTCCTGCATTACCACCATTTGTTCCACCAAGGGCCGCCATGCCATAAAGTTTATTGTTTGAAGCTTGCATTAAACTGCCACCAGGGCACCCTCCTATACTACTACTAGCAGAATCAAAATCTAACTTTTTGGTATAAGTACTGGTAACAGGGTCATATTCAAATAATACTCCATCATCATTTGTTCCACCCAAAAATGTCATTCCATAAAGTTTATGCTGGGCATAAGTTCTGTTAATGAATAAAATGCTTATTATAAATAATGAAGCAAAAAGTAATTTTTTATTTTTCATAA
>CAZOSY010000007.1:0-28517 GCA_964582565.1 uncultured Bacteroidales bacterium
TTCAAATCAGTCATTTACAAAAGTAAACTCCTGATTTTCAAGACTGCGCAAGCCTAGAACTCGAACATTCTGAACTAAACACTTACTTTATGAACAGACACTATTTAAATTGCCTTAAAAAAACTTATTAAATAACAGTTATTTTCTAAGCTTTAACTTTTTAATAATAGTCCTATACCTTTCTATCTCATTTCTCTTTAAATAATTAAGCAATTTTCTTCTTTTGTTTACAAGTAATATTAAAGAACGTTGTGTATTTTTATCTTTTTTATTAATTTTTAAATGCTCTGTAAGATGCTTAATTCTGTATGTGAATAATGCTATCTGTCCTTCTGAAGAGCCGGTATCAAATTCTGACTTACCATAGTCCTTAAAAAATATTTTCTTTTTTATTGTTGTTAAATACATGTTTGCTTTATTATTTTTAATAAAAATGGACTGCAAATGTAATGTTTTCTTTTTTATTAAAAACAAATTTTTATGTTTTTTTGAAAATATTATTTTTTGTTTTTAAACTATAAGTTTATTCTAATAAGTCAAAAATGATATTTTTTGAAAAAAATATGATTTTGAATACCTTGATAATCAGGGATTTGAAAATCTAATTTTATCAATTTTGGAAAAAACATTTTTTATAGTGTACACAAGGATTCTATATAAAACCACAAAAATTAATATTATTTTGCAAACATACGAGATACTATTTTTTTAGTAATTTAGCACCAATTTTTTATAAATATTCACAGTTTAATGAATTTAATAATAGATTTCGGCAATACACAAAAGAAAATAGCTGTTTTTAAAAATGATATTTTAATTGAATTAAAAACATTTAAAAAAATTAGCTTAGACCATTTAATTTGTTTTACAAAAAAATATAAATATATAGATTCTGTAATAATTTCCTCAGTTGTTGATTATCCTGATTCTTTTGATGAATATTTAAGAAAAAAGTTTTTTTTAATTAAATTTAATTCTAAAATACCTGTTCCTGTTTTCAATAAATATAAGAGTCCTGATACACTTGGCAATGACCGACTTGCTGCTGTTGTAGGGGCTAATCATTTATTTCCAAATAAAAATGTCCTTGTTATTGACGCAGGCACATGTATTAAATATGATTTTATAAACTCTAAAAATGAGTATTTGGGAGGTAGTATCTCACCGGGAATATCAATGCGTTTTAAAGCTTTACATACTTTTACAGATAAACTGCCGTTAATAAACATGCAAGAACATGAAAAATTAATTGGACAAAACACTAAAGAATCAATTCTTTCAGGCGTATTAAATGGCACTATATCTGAAACAGATAAGATAATTGAACAGTATAAAAAATCATTTTCTTCTTTAAAAATAATTATAAGCGGAGGAGATAATATTTTTTTGGAAAAAAGATTAAAAAACAGCACTTTTGCAAATCCAAATATTGTATTAATTGGTTTGAATAAAATATTAGAATTTAATCATAAAAAATTTTGAGTAAAAAAAACATATATAATCCTATTTTTATAATAATATTTATTCTTCATATAAGTTTTGGTAACTTATATGGACAAACAAGGATAAGTTCTCCGTATTCCCGTTATGGTATAGGCGATATTCAAAACAATATATATCCTCCCAGTTTGTCTATGGGAGGAGTTAGCTATGCTCTTAAAAATCCAGGTTCTGTTAATTTTTCCAACCCGGCTTCTTATACAGGTTTTGATTCTTGTTCTTTTGTGTCAGAAATAGGCATTTCAAGTATGTTTAACAAACTTGAAACAACACAATTTAAAAATGATGATATTTCAAATTATACAACATTAGGACATCTGCTCTTTGGCTTTCCTGTAATAAAAATCTGGTCTGTAAGTATTGGACTGCTGCCATTCAGCAATGTTGGATATAAAATATCAGACAGTGAATTTATTCCTGATGTAGGAAATGTTGATTATCTATATGAAGGAGCAGGAGGAATTAATCAATTTTATATTGGAAATGCATTCAAAATTCGTGAAAACCTATCAATAGGATTTAATACTTCTTACCTGTTTGGCTCTTTAGATAAAATAAGAACAGTATCTATTCCTGATTCTGCTAATTTTTTTGATGTAAGAATAAAAAACTCTATTGTACCTAATGATATTTATCTTAATTATGGAATTCAATATTCAAAAATTCTTAAAAACAATTTTTCTATTAATGCAGGACTTGTATTTTCAAACTCCACTAAAATAAATTCAAAAGAAAATACTATAGCAGAAAGATTTGTCTCAACCGGCTATTATGAAGAGATTAAAGATACTTTAGAAAATTCTACCGGCATAAAAGGTAATATTGTACTTCCTGAAAGTATAGGAATTGGAATACTTTTAAGCAAAGAAGGGAAATGGAAAATAGGTGCTGACTATCAATGGCAAAATTGGTCTGAATATTCCTCTTTTGGCAACAAAGATTCTTTAAAAAACAGTATGAGACTTGGCTTGGGAGGAGAATACACACCTGACAACAGTTCTGTATCAAAATACATGAAAAAAATTCACTATAGATTTGGAGTAAGATATTCAAAAACATATTTACAGCTAAAAAATAATCAACTTAATGATTATGGAATAAGTTTTGGATTAGGATTACCATTAAGACGGAGCAAAAAAAATATTAACTTAGGATTTGAAATAGGGCAAAGAGGAACAACAAACCAAAATCTTATAAAAGAAAACTATGGAAGAATTATAATTAACTTTGCTATTTACGAAAGATGGTTTTTTAAAAGGAAATATGATTAAGGTGTTGTAAAAAAAATATTCATACCAAATAAAGTCCGGTCAGGTCGGGCATATTCGGCTACTGACGAATGACGACTGCTTAGTGTTTAACCCATTTTACTATAATAAAAATTAAATGTAAGCCCTGAAAGGGTATTATATATCAACACAGGGTGTAGCCCTGTGAATATAAATATAATACCACGCTAAGCACTGAAAGTGCGTAATCTCAATCCCATAAGTATCTTTCATCATACTCTATGCTATACACTTTCAAGAACTCTAAGTATTCTTTCCTGTAAGGTCTTTTTCCTGTAATGAATGAGATTTAACTTTTCCTAATTTTGATTATGCCCTTTCAGGGCTTAAGTCATCTGTTATTGTTCATTCACAGGACTATCGTCCTGTGTTATTGATTTTGCCCTTTCAGGGCAATTTCAAATATGTAGTATCTGCACAAAAACATTTTTAGGCACAAGTTACAAATTTGTGCCAGCGGGTGTTGGTATTTATATTGTCGTTGTTATCGTTGCAGAGACACAAAATTTTGTGTCTCTACTGCAATTAAACATAACCTTTAATTTCTAATTAATTTTCAAATCCCAATTTCTAATGGTGATTTCTGATTTTATTCAATTTTTGAAGTTACAGGATTAGCTAAATTTGAATATTTTAATAGTTCCAATCTCACAGAGCCGACAAGAATTTTTGTTTCAAGCATTATAGGTATATGATTTTTATCATCAGATACCCAAAATGTCATAGGAAAAGGTTCAGAAAACACACTTCCTGTCAATACTTTTGGTTTCATTTTTAAACATCTGAATTTGCCCAAATCTGTTTTTATTATCTCTTTACCTAAATATATAATTTTAGTAGTAAAGACGGAATCATCAAATAAGAAGTTAATAGGAATTTCTTCCCCAATTTTATAATTTGAAAAGTCAATTGTCCGTGCATAATAAAAAGCAGAGATAATGTCATGGATATTTTCAGGAACTTTTACTGTTGCTGTGCTGGTTACTGCAATATTTCTAAACTGGTCAAAGAATACATCACGGCTTTTTTTGTAGCTTCCTTCATGGACTTTTCTCATAAACAGCCATGGCACCATTGCTTCTTCGTCAAGAAATGTTTCATATTTATCAGATACTTTAAAAAACCAGTTATAAAAAGTTTTTGTTCGTCCTGTAGCTTCTATATGATATGTATCTCTGCTTTTAAATTGTTTATGTTCTTTTTTAATGGAACATACAGCTATTCCTACTGAAAGATTAGGGATAACAGGAGCTGTATAATAAGCATTATATTTTAATTTTTCTCCTCTTTTAAAAGCTTCATTTTTTACTTTACGAAGTTGCTGAGCATATAATGAAGTTGCTGTAATAAAAGTAATAATTAATAAAAAAATTGTTTTCCTCATCTGTTTATTTTTTAGTAATTAATTGATATTTAGTTATTTATACCGTTGGATAGGCATCCTACGGCATTTACATTTTTATATTACATTATTAGTAGAGACGAAGCATGCCTCTCTCTACTACAAAATTAATCTAATGCGGGTCATTCCCCTTACTTCAACAAGTTCATACACTTGTTTTTATTTTATAGTTAATATAGCAAAAAATATTCCAAAAAATAGATTTTATATTTTCAGATTACAATATTTATAATTTTTTTGGGGACAATAATAATTTTTTTGGGATTTTTACCATCTAACCATTTTTGAGATTTTTCTGCTGACAGCACATTTCTTTCAATTTCTTTGTTTGAAATATTTACAGGCAGTTCTAATTTGAATCGCATTTTCCCATTAAAAGATACAGGATACAGGTAAAAGGTTTCTTTTAAATATTCTTCGTTATATTTTGGAAAACAAGCTTTGGTAATACTATATTTATTGCCTGATAAGTTCCATAACTCTTCGGCAATATGAGGTGCATAAGGAGAAATTATAATAGCCAGGTCCTGTAATATTGCCTTTTTTTTACATTTTATTTCAGAGAGTTCATTAACACATACCATAAAAGAACTTACAGCAGTATTAAATGAAAAATGTTCTATATCCTGTTCGGTTTTTTTAATTGTTTTATGCAATATTTTTAGTTCTTCTATTGTTGGTTGTTTATCAGAGACACAAAAATTATTGTTTTCATCATGATATAAACGCCACAATTTTTTAATAAATCTAAATACACCTTCAATACCATTAGTATCCCAAGGTTTTGATTGTTCTAATGGTCCTAAAAACATTTCATATAATCTAAGTGTGTCAGCACCGTATTTTTCAACTAAATAGTCAGGATTTACAACATTATATTTTGATTTTGACATTTTCTCAATTTCATATCCGCAATGATATTTGTTATCATCTTCCGGTATAAACTTTGCAGTTTTATATTCGGGATTCCATTTTTTGAAAGAATCAATATTAAGAATATCATTTTCAACAATATTTACATCAACATATATAGGAGTTGTATCATATTTTTCTTTTAGATTAAAAGAGACAAAAGTATTAGAGTTTTTAATTCTGTAAACAAAATTAGACCTTCCCTGTATCATCCCCTGATTGATAAGTTTTTTAAAAGGTTCGTCTTTACATACGACATTTATATCATACAGAAATTTGTTCCAAAATCGTGAATAAATAAGATGTCCTGTTGCATGTTCTGTTCCGCCTATATACAAATCTACATTTTGCCAGTAATTATTATTTTGTTTTGATACGAGTGCAATTTTATTATGAGGGTCCATATATCTCAGATAATAAGCAGAAGAGCCGGCAAAACCCGGCATAGTATCATATTCAAGTGGATATCCATCTTTTGTATTCCAGTTTTTTGCCCGTGCTAATGGAGATTTGCCTATCTTGGTTGGCAGATAAGCGTCTATATCAGGTAATTTGAGTGGCAGTTCATTCTCATCAAGAACATAAGGCATTTCGTTTTTATAATAAACAGGAAACGGCTCTCCCCAGTATCTTTGGCGACTAAAAATAGCATCTCTTAACCGGAAATTAATCTTTCTTTTTCCAATACCCATTTCTTCTATTTTATTAATAATGGTATTAGTGGCTTCTTCTACATTCATTCCATTAATAAAGCCGGAATTTATTAAAACACCTTTTTTGTCATCATAAGATTCATCAGAGATATCAGCTCCGGAGATAACTTTAATTATTGGAAGATTAAAGTATTTGGCAAAAGCATAATCGCGGCTATCGTGTGCAGGCACAGACATAATAGCACCTGTGCCATATCCTGATAATACATAATCAGCTACCCAAACAGGGATTTCTTTTTCTGTAAATGGATTAATAGCATAAGTTCCTGTAAAAATTCCTGAAATATTTTTAACTTCTGAGATACGTTCTCTCTCTGAACGATTTTTTGATATTTTAACATAATCCATAACCGACTTTTTATACTCAGAAGTAGTAATTTTTTTTACCAACTCATGTTCAGGAGATAATACCATAAATGTTGCACCAAAAAGAGTGTCAGGTCTTGTTGTAAATATTTTTATTTTGTTGTCAGAATTTTTAATTTTAAAATCAACAATAGCACCCTTAGAACGACCTATCCAGTTTCTCTGAATTTCTTTAAGAGAATCTGACCATTCTAATTTATTTAAATCATCTAATAATCGCTGTGCATAAGCAGTGATTCTCAATAACCATTGTCGCATTAATTTTTTTTCAACATTATAACCACCTCTGACAGAGACACCTTCCCTGACTTCGTCATTAGCAAGAACAGTTCCCAATTTAGGGCACCAGTTGACCATTGTATCAGAGAGATAAGCTAAGCGGTAGTCCATAAGAACTTGTTGTTGCTGTTTTTCTGTCATTGTTTTCCATTGAGCACCGGTAAAAATATTTGTTCTACCAGAAGCCGCATTAATATTAATATTTCCATTTTTTTCAAACTCTTTAATTAAAAATTTTATAGGTTCTGCTTTATCAGATTTATTATTATACCAATGGTTAAATAGTTGAATAAATGTCCATTGAGTCCATTTATAATATTCAGGGTCGCAAGTTCTTATTTCTCTGTTCCAGTCATAGGAGAAACCGATTTTGTCAAGTTGTTCTCTATAATGTTTTATATTTTTTTCTGTTGTTATTGCAGGATGCTGACCTGTTTGTATGGCATATTGTTCAGCAGGCAGTCCAAAAGCATCATATCCCATTGGATGAAGGACATTAAATCCTTTTAGATTTTTATATCGGGAATATATGTCAGATGCAATATATCCAAGTGGATGACCAACATGCAATCCTGCACCGGAAGGATAAGGAAACATATCCAAGACATAAAACTTATGTTTATTATTATCTGTTTCTACCTTGAAAGTTTGATTCTCTTTCCAATATTCTTGCCACTTTTTTTCTATCTCTTTGACGTTGTAGTTCATTCTTTATAATTAATATTAACGGGAATATTTCTTAATAAAAAGTTGCTAATATAAAAAAAATATACAATTTTAATTTATAAAAAAAACAATGAATATTTTTCCTAATATGGACAAGCCATAATCAATATTTATTAACTTTTCCAAAGTTTAAAACTTTGGAAAAGTTAATATTATAATCAGGAATACCGTGTCATATATGAATAGTAATATACAATAAATTAATCAAAAAAGTTGCATTCATTACTTGAATTTAAGAAAAATTTTATTTTATAAATATGTCTAATGATATTTTTATTATTGTTTTTTTTATATTTTTACATTCTTTTAAATTTAGTTATAAATTACTAAATAAAACATTTATATTTTTAAGATTGAATATCACTATTGTCCGACTAAAAAATGAAATACAAGTTTAATTGTTACAGATTCCTCGCTATCGCTCGGAATGACAGCATAATTCGGGTAAGGGATAGGTGTGTATTTTCGCAAAGCGAAAATACACACCTATCCCCAAAAAATAATACCATTGTCATTCCGAATGGAGCGTAGCGAAATGAGGAATCTGCAATAAGGAAGCTCATATTTTGTTTTCAGTCGGACACTAATAATTGAATATATGAAAAAAAGTAAAATTACATTAATAATAGTTATAATTCTTACAGTTGTTGCTTTAATATTGATTTTACGAGGTTCAAAAGGGACAATTCGCGGTAAAATAAAGAATTTTGCTATTGAAGATACTTTAAGTGTTACAAAAATATTTCTTACTGATAAATCTAACAGGAGCATAACTCTAAAAAAAATTACTCCCGGAAATTGGCAGTTAAATAATAAATATAAATCACAGACAGAAAATGTTAATAATCTTTTAAATACAATATTTAATATAGAAGTAAAAAGACCTGTATCAAAAACAGAACATAATAATGTTATTAAAAGAATGTCGGCAATAGCTATAAAAGTTGAAATTTACCAAAATGTATATAGGATAAATTTATTTGACAAAATAAAGCTTTTCCCTCATGAAAAACTTACTAAGACATATTATGTTGGCGATGCAACAAAAGACCATATAGGAACTTATATGTTAATGAAAAACTCTTCTATTGCTTTTGTTACTTATATGCCGGGATTTAGGGGCTTTTTGTCAACAAGATATGATACTGATGAAAAAAACTGGAGAAGCCACACAATATTTAAGTATAAAATAGATAATATTAAATCTGTTTCTCTTAAATTTCCTGAAAATCCGGAATTGTCTTATACTTTAACCAAAACAAATAATAATAAATATATTCTTACATCTCTTTCAGATAATAAAGTTATTGATGATTATGATACTCTGAAAGTTTGGGATTTTTTATATTCATTCAGAAAAATATGTTTTGAAGTTCTGTTAAATGATTTTGATAAACACAAAAAAGATTCTATTTTGTCGTCAACACCTTTTCATATTTTGACAATTACAGACGTTTCCGGCAAAAGCAAAACAATAAAAACATTTCATAAAAGAGCAGGTAAAGGATATGTTGACTTTAAAGGAAATACTGTTATATATGACAGAGACAGATTATATGCCTATACTGATAACAAAGATTTTGCATTAATACAGTCTTTTGTGTTTGATAAAATCTTAAGACCTGTTACATATTTTCAAAAAAATAAAAAATAAATTAAAAAAATATTGTTTTATATTTTTATAATATAAATATAAACTATCTTTGTATTATTTTAAATAAAATTAACTTTAAAAATATATTAATATGAAATTTATTGTATCTAGCTCATTATTATTAAAAAATTTACAGTCTGTAAGCGGAGTTTTAAATCCAAATAATAGAACATTGCCTATTTTGGATAATTTTTTATTTGAATTAAATGAAGATTCTTTATGTATTAGTGCTTCGGATTTAGATACTACTATTACAGCAAAAATTCCTGTTACTAAATCAGAAGAGCAAGGAACCATAGCCATTCCTGCTAAAATTTTGTTGGACTCTTTAAAAACATTTTCAGATGTTCCTGTTACTTTTGCAATAAATCAGGAAACATTTAGAATAGAGATTTCAGCAGGTGAAGGCAAATATAAAATTACCGGATATAAAGGTGAAGAATTTCCCAAGATACCGATTTTGGAAAATGTTGCTTCTATAGAAATTAATTCATCAATATTAAGTAATGCTATTAGCAAAACAATTTTTGCCACAGGCAATGATGAATTACGGCCAGTGATGTCAGGCATCTATTGTGAGTTATCTCCTGAAAAGAGCATTTTTGTTGCTACTGATGCCCATAGATTAGTTCGTTATATAAGAACTGATGTCCAATCTGATGCTGCAGCATCGTTTATATTACCCAAAAAACCATTAAACCAAATAAAAAATATATTGTTAAATGCAGATACTAATGTCAAAATTGAATATAATGAAACAAATGCATCATTTTCCTTTGATAATATAAATTTGGTTTGCAGATTAATAGAAGGAAATTATCCTAATTATGAAGCAGTAATACCTCAGGAAAATCCTAATAAACTAACAATAGAAAAATTACCTTTTTTAAATTCAATAAAACGTGTATCAATTTTTGCAAATCAATCTACATATTTTATAAAATTTAAGATTACTGGCAGAGAACTGGTAATTTTGGCAGAAGACCTTGACTTTTCTAATGAAGCAAAAGAAAGATTAAATTGTCAATATGAAGGAGAAGATATTGAGATTGGCTTTAATGCCAGATTTATTGTCGAAATGCTTAATAATCTTGAATCCGATGAAGTTTGTTTGAATATGTCAGCATCAAACAGAGCAGCTATCTTTTTGCCAGTTAATAAAGAAGAAAAAGAAAAAAAAGAAGAAGATATCTTAATGCTTGCTATGCCTGTAATGCTTAATGATTAAAGAATATATAGATTAAGATTTAGGTAACTATACTGAAACAATATTGAAACAAGTTCAACATAAAGTTCAGGGTGACGTTGTTCAGCACAAGTTTTATCTTGTTAAAAATGTTTACTCTGTATAACATCAAATGTCAAAATAAAATTTAATGCTAAAATAAATTCAGTATGTTTTTGCAAACATACAAGTTACAAAGTTTTTTTTATCTTTGTGCAATTAATAATTAAAATGATTTATTAACCTGTAAAATTTATTATTATGAATTTATTAACTCTTTATTTAATAGTTATTTTTTCAATAGCTTTAGGTATAACTGGTATTATTTTACTAATACTTGGTTTAGCACAAAAAAAACAAAAATTGTGGTTATCCGGTGCTATTGCTTTATTTATTAGTTTAGCTTTATGTATTATGAGCATTTTTATAGGAGTGAAAAAAATTATTAATAAAACAAAAGTAAAATTCCATATTAAACAAAAAGTAGAAAAACAACATGATAATAAAGGCACCACTTATTATTACAACTATAATAACGAAGAGGATGAAGATAGTGATGAAGAAGCAGATGATAACCTGGCTGGGGAATTTTTTACAAAAGTAATATCCGGAGATATTGAAGATTCTGAAGAAAACCCCGTTTTAATTAAAATTTTTGTTCAAAATAATCTTATTGATAAAGGTATTCAGGTTGAAGAAGTAAGAAAAGCAGAGGATAATAAAATTATTTCTTTACATGTTATTTTTGATAATAACTTTAAAGGTAAATTAAAATTAAATATTTTTGGTCTGGATAAAGCAAAATTAGGGAGTAGCGATTTTGTTGAAATTGATCAAAAGGCAGGGATAGCATCATATTTAGATTTTGAGTTTAAAGAAAATGTTTGCTTTTCAGATGCTGATTATTGCACCTTGATAGAGTATGAATAGTGTCTGTTCATAAAGTAAGTGTTTAGTTCAGAATGTTCGAGTTCGAGGCTTGCGCAGTCCTGAAAATCAGGAGTTTACTTTTGTAAATGACTGATTTGAAAGACAAGCATAACGAAGAAATCGGACATTATGGACAAACACTAAATAGAAATATATTATATTTTTAATGTTGGGAAAAGAAAAAATCCAGAAAATATTTGATTCTTTTAATGAATTAAAGGTCTTGGTTATTGGTGATGTGATGATTGATTCTTATCTGTGGGGAGACGTAGAAAGGATATCGCCTGAAGCACCGGTTCCTGTTGTTAATATAAAGAAGAAAGAAAATCGTCTTGGCGGAGCAGCTAATGTAGCTTTAAACATCAAAGCATTGGGAGCAAATCCTATTCTTTGCTCTGTAATAGGAGACGATGATAAAGGAGATTTATTTTTTAATCTTCTTAAAAAACAAAATATAAGCAATAAAGGAATTTTAAAAAGTAATAATCGTATTACCAGTGTAAAATTTAGAATAATAAGTGGCAATACACAGATGCTCAGAGTTGACGAAGAAACAGATTTGAATATTAATTTTGAAGAAAAAAAGAAACTTCTGTGGATTATTAACAATTTATTAGAAAAAGAAAAAATAAAAGTTATTGTTTTTGAAGATTATGACAAAGGAATTATTTCCTCTGATTTTATTCAAAAAATTATTTCAAAAGCAAAAGAATTAGACATTCCTGTTGTAGCTGATCCTAAGACAAGAAATTTTAAATCATACAAAAACATTTCATTGTTTAAACCTAATTTGAAAGAGTTAAAACAAGGGCTAAAACTTGATTCTGACCCGCAAAATATTAAAAATTTAGCTGACATAATTAATGATTTTCAAAACAAACAGAACATAAAAAATATTTTGGTTACTCTTTCCAAAGAAGGAATATTTGTTAGTTCTAAGCAATCATTATATAAAGATAAAAATATAACAGTTAAAACCATACCTGCATATATACGCAATATTGCTGATGTTTCAGGTGCCGGTGATACTGTTGTTAGTGTGGCTGCCTTATGTATAGCATTAAATCTTGATCCTGAAATTATTGCTTCAATATCAAATATAGCAGGCGGATTAGTATGTGAAAAAGTTGGTGTTGTGCCAATTGATAAAAAAAGATTTCTTAAAGAAGTGTTATTATTGTTATCAGACAAAAGTTAAAAAAAATATCTATATTTGCATTTTTATCGGGCGGTTAGCTCAGTTGGTTTAGAGCATCTGGTTTACACCCAGGAGGTCATAGGTTCGATTCCTATACCGCCCACATAAGAGAGGACTTCTAATTTGACAGAGGTCTTTTTTTTTATTCTTTTGTTATATAAAAATGCTAAAAAACATTTCAAAATTTATATTAAAGGCCTTTGGATGGAAAATAATTGCTAATATTACTCCTGAAATAAAAAAAAGTGTTCTGATTGTTGCTCCGCATACAAGTAACTGGGATTTTGTTATAGGACGAATGGTATATTTTGCTTTAAATGTTAATGTTAAATTTTTGATAAAAAAGGAATTTTTTAGATTTCCATTAGACCAAATACTTAAAAAATTAGGTGGCATACCTGTTAAAAGGGATAGCGCTAATTTGGTTGTTAATCATATTGTTAATATTTTAAAAAAAAATGATTCACTTATTATAACAATTACACCTGAAGGCACTCGCAAATATAATGCGCATTGGAAAAAAGGATTTTATCACATAGCACAATCAGCTAAAGTTCCAATAGTATTGGGATATTTAGATTATAAGAAAAAAGAAGCCGGTATAGGACATGTTATTTATACGTCAGGTAATTTTGATAAGGATTTTAAATTTATTGAAGATTTTTACAGAGACAAGACAGCTAAATATCCTGATAAGTTTAATTTAACTAAAAGAGAAAATAGATACTAATCCTCATGTTTTATAATAAAAGACCCTGTAGGTTTATTTATAGACCAGCTGACAAAATTTTCGTTTGATGTAAAGCCCTCTCCAAAAAGAACTTCCTCTTTAGTAGTGATTTTTACAAATTTATCAGAATAAATAGTTCCTTTGTTTTGGTCCCAGATAAGATGTTCTGTATTTAGTCGTTCTTTTTTTTGGTAGTTAATAACAATAACATTATTTTTTGCTTCCACTATATGCTTTTTCTCATAGTTTATTGCATAATTGGCAGTTATAGAAGATGTAATATTTTTTTTTAGAGAATCATAAAATACTACTTTCATTCCTTTGGGTAATTCAATATAAGGATTATCACTTACATATCTGTTTGAGACAGGTGCTGTTAAAAGTATCTCAACCCGACCGGAATCGCTATATGTAAATTCAACATCTTTGGTTATTTCTACAGGAGAATTATCTCTGGCACATATTGAACTTACCGTCTTAATATCATTTTTGCATGAAAAGAATATGATTATAAATAATAAAAGGACAACAATACTTTTAAAATATATGAATGTTTTATTTATTTTCATTAAAAAAATTTATCTGACTGTTGTTATTTCGTTAATCCAACATCCAACAGTATAGCTATCACCTTTTTTAAAATTATAAAAAAAGACGGTTTCGTTGTTTGGAAAATGTTGTCTGTATATATTTATTTTTTTATTTACAATAGATTCTAATGAACTATCTATATTTTTTGCTTTATTATATTTATCTACTGCTATCCAATATACAGCTTTTTCTTCCAGTTCATCTTTATTGCATAATTTTGAACTGGCAGCATACATATCACCAATTAAAAGGTATGGTCTGCCATCGTCAGTTCTTATTTTGGCTGCTTTATAAGCATACGAACGAGCCAAAGGATATTGCTTAAGATTTTTATATATATCTGCTAATAATAAATAGCTGTCTGCTTTATCTTCTTCTCTTTCAAAAAGTTTTATTGCTTCAAGCAAATATTCAGCAGATTTTTGGTATAGTTTTTTGGCTGAACACATTTTACCCATTAAGCAAGCTGACTCAGCAGAGGGATGTAACTTATTAAGAGCTTCTGTGGCTTCAAAAAACAAAGAATTTTCAGTGCACTCTTTCTTATTTAGAACCGTTGTTATCTTTTTTAATAATTCAATATCTTTTGGATTTTCTTTAAACTTTTTACTGTAAATGTTAATTAGATTTTTACATGTTGCATAAGGATTAAATAAATTTTCAATATTTAATTTTGTTTGATTATAATAGGCAGAATCTTTTAGATTATTATTAATATTATACTCAACAATATCATTTATTTTATTATAATTATCAATAATAAGAGAGGTATCAGCTTTTTTATTATTAACTAATTCTATAGTTGTTTTGAAATAATAATTTAATACAGAAGCTTTCGATTTATTCCCTTGTAATTCAATAGATTTTTTTAAGATGTTATTAACTTCTTCAAAACTTTTAGGCCGCAGGATAAACAAATCCACACCTTTTCGTCCCAGTATATAACCTTGTTTGCCAAAGTATTCTATTCTTTGATTATAAACCATCATTAATGTATCAACAAGTTTTTCTTTTTTATCAGGGTCTTTTTCTTTTTTATACATATATTTAACAATATTAATTCCGTGTATATATGTGTTTTCACTGGCAAGAGGGCAATTTAAGAACACCCATCTCCATGAAGAAATTGCATCATCATAGTTTTTTTGTTTATAAAATTCTCTGTATAAAGAAAGATTTATTACACATTTGGCACTATCCTTACCATATTTAGGCCCTTCATAATTAAAATTGTTTTTTTTATTAATAGCGCTTTCCCCTGTATAAGAAAAAGTCATAATCACACTTATCAGAAAAAGAAATAATATTTTTGGTTTCATTAGTTTATATTTTGTTTTATATTATATTTATTACAACATTTTTTTAAGGATTATGTTAGCTTGTTAGATAACAATAAATTTCATAAGACAAACTTTTTTATCAAAGCCAATTTTTAAATCATCGCAAAAATAATCTTTTTTTTAAATTGAAAAAAAATACAAAAAGTATTTTATTAATATATCTGTTATTTCAATTACCTTTTGTTTTATATTTTTCATACTATTAACATTTACTATACTTTTTTTATTACAAATTTCCTGCCACGTTTTTTTTTATATCTTTGAGTTTGCCTTGTTGAGTAATCAGGCAAAACTGCCTGATGCCTGATTTAATTAACATATTGTAAATTCCATATTTATCAGAAGAGATTATATTTTAAAACAAAATATTAATGCCGTAGTATATCAAGAGAACGGTATAAATGTGATTTCTCATTAGCTCCTTGATTTATCAAGAAAGATTAAAGAGTATTAACTTTTATTAATAACCGTTTTAACGGTTTGTATTTTAGCTGTGAACATTTACCAAAAAAGATTATTGCTTAAATGCCTAATTCAAAAACAAAATTATTTGGAAATGATATTGATTATAAAGTTTTAAATTGCAATTTTACAGATTAAATATAATAGGTTTTATAAAAAAATTGTAAAAAAAAGAAAAAAATATTTTGAAATTAAGTATATATTTTATAATATTGTGATTTTAATTGATTATAAACTTATTTGAATAATATATGCGATTTATTTATAAATTAATTATAATAGTTTATATATTAATTTTATTTTTATCTTTAAATGTTTTTTCTCAGCAAGGTCAGGATAGTTTGGGATATAAATGGGATAAGAAAGAGTTAGACAGTTTAAAGAATAAATGGAGCAATTTAGTCGCTATACCAGCAGATACCAGTATAAAGATTGTTCCTCCTGCATATTTCAGACCTTATGGAAAAAACGGCTTTATTCATCAGGGTGCTTCTGCTTCTATTCAGATACTTGAACTGGATAATACACCATATATTATGGCAACAAAAGGTCTGACAAAAAAATATTTTAAAAGTCAGGGAGTAAAACTTCTGGCACAGGAAAATATTAAAACCAGTGATAATAAAAACGGAATAATGTATATAGTTGCCTTTAAAGTAGATGATGTGCCATTTGAAAGAATAATGTATTTTACAGGTGATTATAACAGAACTATTTGGATAAATGCTAATTATCCTGTTACTGCAAGAAATGTTTTGTTTAATGTATTAAAAAACAGTGTCTTATCAGTTCAATTTTAACAGGGATTATAAAAACACTTAAAAAAAAAATTAATTTGCATTATCAAAAATCATTTCCGGAATAATTCCGGCAAGTCAGTATGAAAGATGACAAGTTATAAATTATGCGTTATGAGTATAAAAACAAAGATTAAACAACAAATAACAAACATCAAACATTAAACAATTTTATATTTTTAATAAAAATAAATTTGCTTTTATTAAAAAAAGTTGTATCTTTGCATTAAAAATGATATAATGAAAAAAATAATTATATATTTTTTCCTGATAGTTCTTGGGTATTTTAGTTTGCCTAAGCCAGGTTATTCACAGACCTTTACTATTACCCATTATATAGATTGGGAAACAACATATCAAAATATGTGGGGACCCAATGGTTCACCATTTTCAATAGATATGGATGATACTCTTTTTTGGGAAAGTTTTAGTGATAATATATCTATTGGTCAGATAGAAAATATTCTTGGCGGACAGTTTGGTGCTGTTATTGATCTTGATTTATGGCTTGAATTAGGAGCTGTTTTTAGTTTGCATGGATTCACTACCGGCTCTGTAGATGTTCGTTATCCTGTAAAAATTGATTTGGTTTTTCCTGATGATTATACCTTTAATCCTGGCGAAATAGTTACTATTAATACTTCTTATGAGGTTGAGCCAGGATGGTATCTTGATACACATTTCCCTACTGCGGGAGTTTTATCCTTGGATTTTTATTTTGGAATGGGTGTTGATTTGGATGCTACAATTTGTGTGTGGGATTGTTTAACATTAGATGTTATAAATATCAACTTTCCTACAGATTCTTTTAATATAATATATATTAATTCAGTAACCGGTGAAGTTGCTTATCCTTGTTTTACAGGTGGCTATCCTCATATATGTCATGATTATCTTTTACCAATAATTATTGATGACTGGTTTGGAATCGGATTAACCGGCTGGATAACAATACCTTATATTACTACGTATGATTATTTAGACCCTGTTACCAAATGTTTGCATGCTGATGGGGACTCTGCATTTATGGGCTTGGATTTAGATATTATTCAGTTTCTCTCTTTTCTTGCTCAATTTATACCACCACCTGCAGGTCCTGCGCTTCAGCAAATACTTAGTATGATGAGTGGCACTTATAATCTTGGTGGTGGAATCACTATTGATTATACCTTACTGTCTGTTGTGTTTGGTATAAGTAATACTTTAGTGCAAAATTTTTCGTTCTGCCCTGTTGTTTGGACAGAGTTTGATTTTCCTACAAATGTGGACTATACTGTTACAGACCCTGATAATGGTAACTCTGTTGAAGATTCAGGCAATTCAGATACTATTAATGTTCATACAGATTATGACTTGCATTTTCAATATCCCTGCTATGGATATCCAATATGGGATATTGGGCTTGCCCATTCAATAACAAGTGGTTTTACTAATCATACATGGGATAGTATAGAATTTCATTTTACTATACAGGCTTTTGAATTCTGGATTAACCTGCCATTTCTTACATCTATTCCTGAAGTTCAGATTCCCGAACTTTGTGTTCCTGTTTCATATCCTTGTCCTACACCTGCCGACCCTTCGGCAATATGTACTTATGAAGAATGTTCCCCCGCAATTATTGTTCCTTCTCTTACTCTTTTAGCTACAACTATTCATATTGGTCCATTAATAGACATAACTCTTCCTCTTGGCTATATCCCGTGGACCTGGTTTGAGGAAACATGGAACCTTGCCGGATTCCATGATACTATTTGTCCACCTACTCAAATAATACCAAATCCACCAATGGATATCTCTCTGTCTGGAAATGATATATTATGTTTTGGAGCCAGCACAGGAAGTATTGTAGTAACTGTTGAATATGGAACACCGCCATATACTTATACGTGGTCAACAGGACAAATAGATAGTACTTACAGCACTATAGACAGTTTGACAGGATTAAGTCAGGGTATTTATTATGTAACAGTAAGTGATGCTAATAACTGCACTATGGTTGATTCAACTTATCTGGCAGATATAAATCCTGAGATATTTTTATCTTTTGACGTATCAGATGTATTATGTCATGGAGACAGCACCGGTTCTGTTTTTGCCATAGTTTCAGGCGGAACACCCGGATATACTTATCTGTGGTCCCCTTATGGAGGCACCGGCTCTCTGGCTACAAACCTGATTGCAGGAACATATACTCTGACAGTTACAGACGATGTTGGATGTACCAAAGTAAGCTCTGTTACTGTTAATGAACCTGATTCTGCAATATATATCACAATAGACAGTATAGCAGATGTATTATGTTATGGAGATAATACCGGCTCTGTTTATATTAGTGTTGCCGGAGGAACGCCGCCATTTACTTATTTATGGTCTAATGGAGCAACTACACAAGATATTAGCAATCTGATTACAGGACTGTATATTGTTACTGTTACAGATGCAAACGGCTGTATTAATATAGATTCTGCATTTGTTAATCAGCCGGACCAATTTATAGTTTATCTTCATGATGTTAATATTTGTTACGGGCAATCAATAGAAATAACTGTTGACTCAATTACAGGAGGAACGCCACCTTATTCGGAATGTATATGGAGTAATGGGGTCCATGGTAATTCTATTACTGTTAATCCTCTGTCAACTACTACATATTATGTTCATGCTGTTGATGCCAATGGATGTATGAGTGAAATAGGCAGTGTAACAGTTAGTGTTACAGCACAATTGCAAATGGAACTGTTTGCTAATGATTTTTCTGTTTGTCTTGGAGATTCTATTGTTATTGATGCATATATAACCGGTGGCGGCGGTGGAAGCGCAGGCGGAGGTCCTTATATTGTCCATCTTAGCGAAGGAACTATTGGTCCTGTGCCTATAATTGTTTATCCTGACCACAGTCAGATATATGTAGCTACTGTATATGATAGTTGTAATTTTGCAAGTGTTTCAGATAGTATCTCTATTATTGTTTTACCTTTACCTCCTGTTAATTTTTATTCTGATATTAATTCAGGATGTCAGCCATTAACAGTTAATTTCTTTGAAACAAATCCTGACCAGGGACAAACATATTCATGGAATTTTGGTGACAATAGTGGACCAGAGCATTCAAAAAATCCTACGCATACTTTTATATATAGTGGTATTTATGATATTACACTGACAGTTATGGCAACCTGGGGTTGCGATAATACATTTACTTATGAAAATATGATTACTGTTTATGAGAAGCCAACAGCAGATTTTCTTGCTAGCCCGCGAGCTACAAATATTTTAGAGCCAACTATTAGTTTTGATAATTTGTCTTCAAATACTTTTATCAGTAACTGGTTATTTGGAGATGGAACTTCATCAGAAGAGACCAATCCTGAACATACATATAATGAAATAGGACAATATACAGTTATGCTGATTGTAGAAACAGAGCATGGTTGTAAAGATACAGCTTATTCTGATGTATTAGTTAGTGATATTTATACTTTATATGCACCTAATGCATTCACTCCAGGTCATAATGGCGTAAATGATATATTTAAGCCGGTTGGTAATGGTATTGACCCTGACAACTTTGAGATGATAATATATAACAGATGGGGACAGCAAATATTTAAGACAAAAGATATTAATGAGGGCTGGAACGGAAGATTTAATGGTAAGATGTGTCCTCAGAGTGCTTATACATGGGTAGTCAGATATAAAGATAACCGGGGAATGAAACATCATAAAGTAATTGGAACAATTACTTTGGTTCGTTAATTTCAATTAACAGATGTCAGGTTTTACTAAGTTGTTATAAAGGATAAAAGGTTTTTCTTAAAATTATCTGGATAAATCATATCTTTATATTCATACTTTATTTCAATGTTTCAACATATTCAACAACCATATTTTCAATAACCATGTGAATTTGTTAAGAATTAATATGATTAGCAGATAAAATTCATAAATTTTATCTGCTAAATTTAACATTTACCCTCACAAACTATCCCAACTCCTTTAAAAGCCAAACAACAATTTCTTTTTCTTCATGTTTTGTACGTTGAGACACCCAAATTAAGCATTTAGAATAAAACCAGTTGGCAGATGGTCTCCGGATGAGCTAACAGTTCTAATAACTTTATACTTACCTGAAAATTTATCAATAATTTGCACACTAATACTTTCGCTTTTATTATTTTTTTGCCTAATAAACATAAAAATTAGAATGGGACACCAAAAAATACATTTTTAACTTATAACCTTCTTATTTTCAATACTAATTTTTATTGAAATAAAAAACCGCACAAAACAGAAAAAAATCTCTTTGTATTATTGGTTATCAACAACTTGCAATGAACAACGTCATCAGGCAGTTATCCTGAACCACCAGTTGTCTGTTGTTGTTTTTCAGGAATAAGTTTGTAACTTGTGCCATCTGGTTGTCATGAATAGAAATGGATAAGTTATTGGTATATAGTGATAAAAAAAAAGGACTTTTTAAAACTAAAAAGTCCTTTTTTTTAAGATAAATAGCAGGAATTATTTATTTAATAGAATACTGAAAATCTGCTTCATCAAAATAATTTATAAATTCTCTGTCATCTTTAGCTTGTTCTCTGTATTTAGGGTCTTTATGAATAGCTTTTTTAAGATTTTCATAAATCATTGAAGCATTTTTTGAACGAGAACCTGCTATTGCCATTAAATAGAATGATTCTGCACTTTCAGGAGCACATTTTAATGTTTCGGAAGCGCCATTAGGATTTCCTGATAATAATTGTGCCAAAGCAATATTATAAGTACATGTTTTATCTCCAAAAGAAGCTAAAGCTCCTGCATAATCACCTTTTGTTATTAATATGACACCTTTATTATATCCTTCATCAATGCCTTTTTCTTCAGCTGATTCATAATATGATTGTGCATTTTCATAATCTTTTTTATAAGCATCAGCAACTCCTAAGTTATTTAATATAATTCCATTATTAGGAGATAATGTATTGGCTTTTTCAAAGAAAGAAATAGCATCATCAACATTGCCAAGTTCTAAACTAACATATCCTGCATTATTATATCCTTTCCAGTTATCAGGATAAACAGTTGTTGCTGCTGTATAAATTTTTAGTTTAGTGTTCAAATCTTTAGTTAGTGTTGCAGCATATAAAAGTTCTTTATTATCAAGAGAGTCAGGATAACTGGTTGATAATGTTGCTATCTCTTCATCTGTTTTTTTAGGTTCATAGCAATATACTGATATTTCAGATCTTCTTAACACAGAGAGCATATCTTCAATTTCCTGATATATTACTGTCATATCTTTAATTTTTTGTTCTCTTTCATATCTTGTTGCTGAAGATTCAATAACATTTTTTATAGCTCCTTTGTCTGCTATATTAGAAGCATTAAGAGCTTTCATAAATCCTTCAAAGTCCTCTCCTTTTGCAACAATGTTAAAAAGTATTTCTTCTTCTGTTTCTTTAATAATTTTTTTTATTTTATTTTTTAAATATTTATCAGCGGTATTTGACCTGTTTTCAGATAGTTTTGCATTAAGTGTTTCTTCGCCTTCCGGTGAAGCCCATGCATTTATATCTATATTTTTTATTTTCCATCCTTTATCTATAAAATCACACAATGTTTTTAACTTTTCTGAATTTTCCTGATCTTTATTAAGAGGAAGTTTTGTGTTAAAATTATATTTATTATATTCAAAATAAATGTTTGCTTTTTCTGAAAGTATTGTTTCTTTTACATATTCATGTTTTGCCAGATATATATCTCCATCCTTTCCGATTCTTTCAGATGTATATATAACGCCATCAGCAAGTTTTGTGCTTCCTAATTCTACTAATTCCTGGTCCGGTTTAAGCTTAGCTTTAAGGACAACACCAAGTTCCGATTTATTCATATCAGGTTTATAATCAATAATATCATTATAAGTAAAGGAACCACCTGTTTGTTTTATTATCATAACACCATCACCTAATGCTTTTTCTCCTTTCAGGGTTATTGATTTTAATGTTGTAGAACCACCTTCATATCTAAGTTCCGGAGTAAAATCAACTATAGCTTTTTTATGGAAATATTTTGGTGGGATTTTTCCTTTTACTTCAACAGCAATCTTTCCACCATTAGTTTCAAGAACTTTTGGTGTAGTGTCAAATCTTACTGTATTATAATCTTTTATCATTTTTTTTAGTCCTGCACATCCTGTGATAAATACTGATACAACAAGTATTGTTGTAAAAATTTTAAAATTTTTCATAATTCTATTTTAAGTTTATTTTTTATATAAATAACATTAATTATAATATTGGCGCAAATGTATAAAAATTTTGTTCAATTATACAAAACAATATTTAATATTTTTTTATTAAAAGTAATTAACAAAACGCCAAAAGTAATAAAATTTTTAAAAAAAAACTTTTTTATTGTATTTTTATTATTATTTTTGCAACAATTTTATAATTACTTATGTATAAGACACATATAAAAATAAATAAAATCAATTATTAATTTAAAACCATTATTATGAAAAAAATTAAATTACAGGTAATAATAATGTTATTATCAATTACATCTCTTACATTGTCTGCACAACAAAATGATTCAACCAAAATTAAGAAATATAATACTTGGTCGGTAAGTGCAAGTTTTGGCTCAATGATATTTTATGGAGATTTAATGAACTATGATTTTTATCCTGCATTTGATGAATTTAAATGGGGACAAAGTATTAGTTTGAATAAACAAATTACTTCTGTTTTTGGAATTCAGGGACAATTTTTGATGGGTAAACTTTATGGATATAAAGAAAATAAACGATATTTTAATGCTAATATTTATGAATATGGTATTAATACTACAATAAATTTAACTAATTTATTAGCCAGAAATATTAAGAATAAAAAAATTAATGTTTATGCTTTATTAGGAATTGGACTTGTTGACTTTAGAACATATAAGAGAGAACTTGGTAGCGATAAATTCCTGCAGGATTATGGATATGATGAAGATGGCGAAACAAAAATCAAAATGACAACTGAAACAGTTATACCCATTGGAGGTGGAATTAAGTATAAAATAAATAATAAATTAGATGTATGCCTTGAAGCTACATTAAGAAATGTTTATTCAGATAAATTAGATGCTGATGTAAAAACAAATTCTGCCAAAGATAAATACGGATATACATCAATAGGTATAACATATAAATTTGGTAAAAACAAAAAATCTTTGGAATGGATAAGTCCTTTGGAAGAAGAAACAAATAAAGAGTTAGCTGATATTGGTGATTTTGAAGCAGAAAGAAATAAAAAAGCCGATAATAATGCTAAAGCCATAGAAGATGTTAATAGAAAAATAGAATCTTTATCAAATATGATAGGTTCTCTAAATGATAAAATGAATGAATTAAGTAAAAATTATGCAAGTAAGCAGTATGATGTAATTAAGGAGGATGTGCCGGAAGAAATAGATAGTGATGCTGATGGTGTGCCAGACAGCAGAGATGCAGAGCCAAACACTCCACAAGGCAATCTTGTTAATTTTCAGGGTGTAACAATTCCTGTTACTACAATATCTGATACTACAGCACCTATTATAACTACTGTAGCACCACCTGTTGTTTCGTCAATGAGGTCTGAACCAGTGTTGCTCTCTGTCTTTTTTGATGTAAATAAGACATCTATATCATTTTTAAATCATGAAAAAATTGCTTCAGTTGCTAAAATGTTAAAGTCCAACCCTAATATGAAACTTAAATTGGTTGGAAATACCGACAAAAGTGGTACTGAAGAGTATAACAAAATGTTAGGACAAAAAAGATCTCAGGCCGTTGCTGATATTTTAATAAATTCTTATGGTATTGGAGCTAATAGAATAAGTATTGAATCTAAAGGGAAATCAGATCCTTTTTCTTCTACAAACTATCATATAAACAGAAGAGTTGATTTTATTATAGGAAAATAAGATTAAAATATTAAATATGCTAAAAGCCCTGATAAATTATCAGGGCTTTTTTTATTATAATTGTTTAAAGAAATACATAAAATTACAATAGTATAATAATGAATACATTTACAGAAGTATTAATTTATTTAATAAGTTTTGTAATAATAGTTGTCTCCTCAAATCAGATTTCAAAACTTTTTTTTAAGATAAAATTACCATTAATAACAGGATTTTTATTTATAGGTATTTTAACCGGACCTTATTTATTAAATTTTGTTCCTCAAAAAGCAATAAAAAGTTTAGATTTTATAAACGATATTTCATTATCATTTATAGCTTTTGCAGCCGGCTCAGAATTGTATCTGCGTGAGTTTCGCAGCCGTATGAAAAGCATCAAATGGATGACTTTCGGACAATTGTTTTTTACTTTTATTCTCGGTAGCATAGGAATGTATTTATTAACTGACATTATCCCATTTACTGAAGAGATGTCTAATGAAGTTAGAATTGTGGTTTCTGTTTTGGCCGGAACTATATTTGTAGCCCGTTCACCTGTATCTGCCATTGCAATAATAAATGAACAAAGAGCAAGCGGACCTTTTACGCAAACCGCTCTTGGAGTAACAGTTTTAAAAGATGTTTTGGTAATAATACTTTTTACTGTTTGTCTGGCATTTGCTCAAACAATAATTAAAGGAATTGATTTTAGTTTTTATACAATATTATTCCTTTTTTCAGGATTAGTAACATCTTTTTTAATAGGTTACTTATTAGGTAAACTACTTTGCTTCATTTTATCTTTACGGACAATAACAGACATAAAAACTTTTTTAATATTAGGTTCAGGTTATGGTATTTATGTGTTAGCACATTTAATAAAAGTATTTACTAAATATCAATTTAACTATGAATTTTATGTTGAACCTTTATTAATATGTATAATAGCAAGTTTTGTTGTAACAAATTACAGCAGGTACAGAAGAGAATTTTTAAAAATAATAAAAAAAGTAACTCCAATAATATATTTAGTATTTTTTACATTAACAGGTTTATCTGTATCGTTAGATGTAATTGCTACATCGTGGGCAATAGCAATAGTGTTGTTCTTTTTAAGAATAGCATCTATGGTAATCGGTTCATTGGTTGGCGGAACTTTAGGTGGTGATCCTATGCGTTTTAATAAAATTGGATGGATGCCATATATAACACAAGCAGGCGTAGCAATTGGATTATTGACAGTTGTAGAAGAAACTTTTCCTGCATGGGGACGTGATTTTGCCTCTATTTTGTTAACTGTAATTATTATTAATCAAATTATTGGACCTCCTTTGTTTAAGTGGGTGATAAATTATGTAGGAGAGTCTCATTTACATGCCCATGGAATAAAGGGTGAACAAAAAGCTGTAATTTTTGGTTTAGAAAATCAATCATATACCTTAGCACAGCAGTTGATAAAAAATAATTGGGATGTTGATATTGTAACTTTAAGAACGAATTTTGATGATAATGATTATTCTAATGTCAGCATTAAAAAGGTAAATAATTTTTCATTACAAGAATTAATTAATTGTGGAGTTGATAAAGTAAGCACAATTGTTGCTTTAAAAACTGATGAAGAGAATTATGAAATATGCAAAATAGCTTATGAAAAATTTGGTACAAAGTCAATTATTGTTAGAGTAAATAATTATTATAATCATCATCGTTTTCAAGAATTAGGAGCATTGATTGTTTGTCCTTCAACAGCTATTATCCGACTAATTGACAATTTTGTTCGTTCACCACAAGCAACTTCATTGTTATTAGGTATGGACGAAAATCAGGATGCTGTTGATATTGAAATAAAAAATCCTGATATTCATGGTATTACATTAAGAGATTTACAAATACCTTCTGATATAATAATATTATCAACAAGACGAAAAGGGCAAATGATAATATCTACAGGTTATACACGAATCAGGCGCGGAGATATTTTAACAGTTGTCGGCTCAATTAAAAGTATTGATGAATTAAGATTGCGTTTTGAAGGCAATTGATTATTTTTTTGTAATTCGTAAATTGTCATTATCAACAAATGACCCTGATGAAATATCCGCCTAAGGCGGATTTCACTGGGCAGGCGGCGAAGCCAAATGACTAAAATACTTAATTTATAGGACTTTTAAGATTTTTTTTAGTGATTTTGAAAAATTTTCGGATATTAATGATAATATTTTTTACTTTTTATTTGTTTGTAACAAATTTTTATATATTTGCCAAAAATTAAAATAATATTAATTAAAAATTAAAAAACTATGAAAAAATTTATTTTTCTATTAGTAATAGCTTTAACTATTACTGCAATAACTAATGCTCAAGGTCAAGGGACAAAAACAGTAAAAGAGCTAAAAAAAGAACTAAAACAGAAAAAAGCTTTAGAAAAAGCAAGAGCAAGACAAGAAAAAAATGCAGAAATATCAGGAAATACTCAAACAAACATCCAAACATACTCTGGCTTTGTTTCTAAAAAAGGAATCCCTATTTTACCGGAACAAGGAGACTGGGCTATAGGCGTTGACGCTGCTCCTTTCTTTACTTATGCAGGCAATATGCTTAATGGAAATGCTTTTAATACATCTCCTAATTTTCTTTTTACCTCAGGAACTAATCTCTATGGTAAATATTTTGTATCTAAGGATATGGCTTTCAGAGGAAAATTACGATTGGGACTTGGCTCTGCATCAAATAAAGCATATTCTGTACAAGATGGACAGACAGATCCTGCTGTTACAGTGGAAGATAAACAAACTATCTCAAATACAAATGTTGTCTTATGTCCAGGTATTGAAATGCGTAAAGGAAAAGGAAGAGTACAAGGTTTTTACGGTGCTGAACTTATGATTTCTTTAACAGGCACAAAAACAAAGTATGAATATGGAAATGATTATACAACTACTAATCCTACTTCACACGACTTCGGAACTAATATTGTATTTCCAGCAAGGATTACCGAATCTAAAACTGGCTCTACAATAGGTTTTGGATTAGCAGCTTTTATTGGTGCTGAATATTTTATAGCTCCTAAATTCTCTGTTGGTGGTGAATTTCAATGGGGACCATCAATGAGTACTACCGGTGATGGAGAATTAACTTCTGAAGCATGGGACGTAGCTAATGCATGCAAAAAAACATCAACTACAAAAACCGGAGGAGCAAGCAGTCTTTCTATAGATAACAAGAACGTTGCCGGCACAATCTATATTATGTTTCACTTTTAATAATAAAGTGATTTTATAAAAAAAAATATTAAGCCCTGTAAGATTTTTAAAATTTTACAGGGCTTTTTATTTTTCAAAAAAAGTAAAATATATTTGTTTGTAACATAATTTAATATATTTGCCATAAATTAAATAAATGTTAAATTAAAAATTAAAAAATATGAAAAAAATTATTTTTAAAAAATTGTTAATGGTATTTGCAATAGTTTTATTTGCAAATAATCTTTTTGCTCAGGAAGTTTATATTGAATTTAACCCCGGATATAATTTTAGTGCTGGCGGGGAATTTTCATCTAAAGATGAGTATATTGATAATAGTAATGGCTTTGATTATACAGTAAATCATGAAGTTGTAAAAGGATTTTCTTTTGGAAAAGGACTAAATCTTGATGGAACTTTTGGAGTTATGATGAATGAAAATTTTGGAGCTGAGTTAGGTCTTTCTTATCTTTTAGGAAATATAGGCGGAAAAACAAAAATAACTGAAACTGATAAAGATTATATTTTGACTATGAGTGGCGGGCAATTCGTAGAAACAACTGATGAATATGAATATTATGCAAATATGTTAAGAATAAATCCTTCGATTGTTATTGCTTCTGATTTACAAGGAATTAATCCTTATGCAAAATTTGGTTTAATTATTGGTTCTGGCTCTTTTAATATTAAATGTTCTTATGAAAATGCTTCTTATGATCCTATTGAGGATAAAATACAAACAAATGAAACTATAATGGAATATAAATATAGTGGTGGTATTGCTCTTGGATATAATGCATCGTTAGGTGCATTATTTGAGTTAAATGATGTATTTTCTCTCTTTGGAGAATTTAATATGATTAATTTATCATACGCACCAACAAAAGGCGAATTAATTACATATACTGAAGATGGAGAGGATAAGTTGTCTGACCAAAAAACGCGTGACAGAGAAACAGAATTTGTTGAATCTTATACTTATGATTCAACGGAACCTGTTGAAGAATCAGAACCAAGAAAAGAACTGAAACAAAAGTTACCATTTGGCAGTTTTGGTGTTAATGTTGGATTAAGGATTAGATTTTAATTAAAATCAATCAGCATAGCAACTTATGAGAAAAAATAATTTCTCTATAAAAATAAAATAAAAAAAGCCCCGAAATTCGGGGCTTTTTTTTTAAGGGGAGTTCTAATAATTTGTTTTGTATATGAAAGTGAGCGAAAAATAT
>CAZOSY010000008.1:0-26029 GCA_964582565.1 uncultured Bacteroidales bacterium
ATATTGATGCCAACATTGTCCATCATATAGAATACATGCCTTATGGTGAGACCTTTTTTGAAAAACGAAGCCACTGGGCTACGCGCTATAAGTTTAACGCTAAGGAAAAAGATGAAGAAACAGGACTGTATTATTATGGAGCAAGATATTATACACCGGATTTGGGTCTTTGGCTGAGTGTGGATCCGATGGCAGACCAGTTTCCACACCAATCACCATACTCTGCATTTAATAATAATCCAATATTTTTTATGTAAGTTAATTTTATATTAATTTCTAATTGCTCTAATTATTCTAATTTCTAATCAAATCCCAATTTCTAAATCCTAATAATGATTATGGATATTCAAATTATTTTTGAGAGTTAAATATATTTTTTAGGTTAATTATGCCAGTTGGTCATTTGGCTTTGCTATCATTAAATATTTGGTTAATAGTTATTTGTAGGCATTTTTAATTTTAAGTATTTCAAATTTCATAACTCGTAATTCCTAATCTGTAATTTTCAAGTTCCAAGCACAAAGCACATAATTCATAATTTTTTTACGTTATTATATATAATAAATTTATTTTATATATATTTGTTTGTTTTTATAAAGATGCATTATTTATTATTAAACAATTTTTGTTATGGAATTTTTAAAAGATTTATGGGGATTTCTTAAACAAAGAAAAAAATGGTGGTTGCTTCCTATCATTATTGTTTTGCTATTATTGGGAGTATTAATTATACTTGGAGGTAACTCAGCAATAGCACCTTTTGTCTATACTTTATTTTAAAAATTATGAAAAAAGAAAAAAATTTGGAATGTATTTTAAGCATTGTGATAATGTTATTGGTTTTTTATTTGATTTTTAAAATAAAAATACTTATTCCTATAGCTATTTTGATAGGTGCTGTTGGATTGTTTTCAAATTATCTGACAGATAAAATAAGTTGGCTATGGCTGAAATTATCACAATTTTTGGGTTTTGTTATTTCCAAAATATTTTTGACTATAATATTTTATGTTTTTTTATTACCTATAGCACTTGTTTCAAGATTATTTACCAAAGATAATATGTATTTAAAAAGACGAAAGGGTTCTTATTATTTTTCAAGAGAACACGAATATATATCTGATGATTTTGAAAATATTTGGTGATAAAATAAGTATCAAATTCAATATTTTTAAGGCACATTTTATTTCTTATCTATAAATATTCTCATAGAAATTCCATTACTGTTAAATGAAGAATAAGGATATATTTGTATTCGGTTGTTGTATATGAGTTTTCCTATTGCATATCCCAATGCTGCACCTGCAATAACATCAGTAGCCCAGTGTTTGTTATCATAAATTCTTGATATAGCTGTTAATCCGGCAATAGAATAAGCTATAACAGGTATGGCTTTTTTGTCTTTATATTCCGAAGCTATAACACTTGCCACTGAAAATATTGAGGATGAGTGTCCTGATATAAAAGAAGTATAAGACGATTTTAAACAAGGACCTTCCCATATATACGGATTTGAAAATTTATCATCATCAGGACGATGACGATGAAAGGAATATTTTATAAAATATGTAAAAACAACAGATGTTATAAATGCTTTAGTGCCAAGCAAAGCAGCTTCTTTGTGTTGGTTATTTTTGCTTAACATTCCATAAATGTATAATAATCCCATTGTTGACATTGAGTAAGTGCCGTCTCCCCAATGTTTAAAGGCGTATTTTGAAATATTATCAAGAGATTCTGTCTTATTATTTTGAAAAAAATCCTGTATTTTATCATCTTGTGAATAAATAAAAACATTTGTTCCGGCAATTGTTGTAAATGTTATCCATTGTTTTTTATTCCAGTGAAGAGGAGAGATAATAACATTTTTTGTGTCAGTAAAATAAGATGTCAAATATTTTTTATCAAATTCTACTGCTTGTTCATATTTTAAAACAGTATCTTTTTGTGCTAAAATAATACAGCTATAGATAGTTAATATAAAAAAAAGAAATATTTTTTTGTTATAAAACAATATTAAAGATTTTGGTTATACCTTAAATGGTTAAATTGTTTACCCCGTGAAATCCGCCTTAGGCGGATATTTCACAGGGGTTATATTGTTAAATTACTAATTTTATTTATTAATGACTTGCTTATATATTGACACACGGCAATTTAACAATAAATTCAGAATAACTGACCTCAATGACCATAATTTAATATAAAACTCATATATACAGGATATTGAGGAAACTCATTAAATTTTTTCGGGTATTTGAAAATGATACCTAATTTTGAAAAATTAATAAAAAAAACTTGACCTGAATAATTCATGAATATTAAAATTTTTGAAATCAATAGCCCCGTCCTTCAGGAAAATATCATTTAGTTAAGCCGTAACATATTGAAAATCAGATTAGCACCACAATTTATTGTGGTGTTTAAATGTAAATATCGTGTTATAAAAGTCGGCTTAAAGCCGACTTCCAAAAACAAATGTGCTATTTTATACACCATACTGAAGTATGGTGCTAATCTGATATGCTCTTAATCAAAATTTTGTAGAGAGAATTGTGCTCTTATCATTGTCCCTCACCTTAAAAGTCGGAACTATTGATTATTTTCTAGATAAAGTTTATGAATAATTCAGGTTAATAAAATCATAAAATAGTGAGTAAATTTTTAATAAAGATTTAGTGTTTTAATTTTTTAAAATAATATTCAGCTTTTACAAAATCTTTTTTTGTATAAAAATAATTTGCCAGTTCTTTGATTATATCATAATTATGAGGATTTACTTTTACGGCTTTTTCAATATATTTTATTGCTGTTAAAGTGTCATAGCTTGCCAGATAATAGTTTCCCATATTAATATAAGGTATATCAGAATCAGGATTTATTTTCATTATTTTTTTATTCAAATCAACAGCAACCTCAAAATATCCTAATCTGTTGTATAGATTAGCAAGCCGTGATACAGGATTTATATATTTAGCATCTAATTTTATTGCCTGTTTGTAATATGTTATGGTTTTGTCATAGTCGGTTAATTTTTCATAGCAATATCCCAAATTAAAATAAGCTTTGGCAAATTTTGGGTTTACTTTAACAGCTTTTTCAAAATAAGGTATGGCAACATCATATTGTCCTAATATCATATAATAAACAGAACCCAGTTTATTCCATGAGTAAGAATATTCAGGACATATTTTTACAGCTCTGTTATAATATTTTATCATAAGATTTATTTTATGTCTGTCTTTTGTCTGCCATGATGAACTGGTTTTATGAGTTATCTCTGTAAATAATTCACTTGCCAGTAAGTCATTGGCTTTTGCTGAATTTTTGAGATATTTGATGTCATGTGAATAAAGAGTTATACCATCTTTCCAGTTTCTGTTGCGACATATTGTCTTAATAGTATAAGGTATTAATATAATAAGTAATACACAGATTAATTTATATTGTGATTTGACAGGAATATATTTTTTTTGTCCATCAATTTTAAAAATTTTAAATAATAAATATGCTAATATTATACAAAAACCAAGCGAAGAAAAGTAAACAAGCCGTTCACCAACAATTCCTGTTACAAGAACTAATATATTTGAAAATACTGATATTGTGAGCAGATAATATAAAATAGCAAAAGATAATATGTGTTTTTTCTTAAAATTAACTATTGCATAAATAACTATTGACAGATAAAAAACAAAAGATATTATTACCCATACATTTGACCAGTTTGTAACAGGGAGCATATCATATCCATAATAAAATCTTAAAGGATGCGGAAATATCAGTAATCTAAGATAAAACAATAAAACATAAAGCCCTGTTGATATTCTGTTCAATATATTTTTTTCATCTATTAATGGATTTTGCCAGAAAAATATTTGCGAATCATTAGGAAGCAAATAAAGTCTGGGAACAAATATTACTATTATAACAGTTGTTGCCAGTAAGGCAAATATTATGATTGTCTTTTTTAGAGAGGCATTTGTAAAAAAATATATAACAAGAGGAATAATTATAGCAAAAGTAAAAGCATTTTTCTTTGACAGATAAGCAATGATAAAAGATAATAATCCTAATAATATATTTGTAATCTTTTGATTTTCAGTATATTTAACAAATAGATATAATGCTATCAATGAGAACAGAAAACTCAACATTTCCTCACGATTTTTTAAACTGCATACAACTTCTGTATGAACAGGATGTGCAAGGAATAATAGTGTTACAGCAAAAGGGAATAAAATATTATAGTTTTTTAATAACTTTTTAAGCAAAAAAAACAAAAAGATGCCTGTCAAAGCATAAATAAGGATATTAATAAAATGACTTATGTGTGGATTTAAGCCAAACAGTTGATATTCAACAGCATAAAAGGACTTGGTAACAGGACGATAGCCAAAAATCTGCCCTTGTTTTTTTTGCATATAACGAGATGTGAAAATATCTCCAATACCTTTAACACCTTTTTGTATTAAAGGATTTGCATTTGTTACAAAATCATCATCAATGGAATAATTATTTTGTATAGTATTTCCATATAAAATAAAAGCAAACAATATGATTGTTAAAACAATGATAAGATTGTTTTTTTTATTGCTTTTCATGGGTTTATATTTTCATATCCTGTCAGAGTGCGAAGCACCTGACAGAGTTTATTTTGCAAAAATTAAAAACTCTGACAGGTTCGGCAACTGCCGAACCCTGTCAGGTTATTCAAAGTTCCGAGTTTCAAATTTTATTTATTTATATATTTGTATTACATTATTAGTAGAGATGTTGTATGTTGTAACGAAGTGAAAATTCCGATACATCAGAGCAACGTCTCTACTGTAAAATCCGCCTAAGGCAGATCATTCCCTTCAGTCGGGCGCCTGACCGATACTTCAACAAGCACTGAAATAAATACTGAAATGAATTCAGCACAGGTCTCAGCATAAGTATGTGAGCATATAGTATTTATGTTTTTAAAGATAAATTTAAGTAATTAATACAACTTTTAACAAAAAAAAACAAAGATACACAATTTTATCATTGATTTACCTGATGCCTGTGTCAGACGACTAACTGAAAAAATAATATAAAAACAACAGTAATAAAAAAAATAAAAATAATTTATATACTAGAATATATTATTAAATTTGTAAAAATATCAAACAAGTTTCATGTTTAAACTTAAAATATTATAAAAATGTCAGATAAAGATGACAAAATCAGCAAACGTGATTTTATAAAATACAGCGCTTTAGGATTAGGCGGACTTATGATTGGTATGAACTCCAAATTATTTGCAAAAGACATTAATAATAAATTAAAAATCAATTCGTCTGACGCGGATGAGCTTTGGAAATGGAGCAAAGAAGCATCTTATTATATAAAAACACCACGCGGAGTAAAATGTCTTCTGTGTCCAAACCAATGTGATTTGAAACTTAACGAGATAAGCATTTGCAGGAACAGAGTTAATATAAATAATAAATTATACAGCATTGCTTATGGAAATCCCTGTTCAGTTCATATCGACCCTGTTGAAAAAAAACCTTTGTTTCATTTTTATCCGTTGAGCATGACTTATTCAATAGCTACCGCAGGTTGTAATCTGGCTTGTTTAAATTGTCAAAATTGGGAAATATCACAAACCAGCCCGAAAAAAACCAAAAATTACGACTTAATGCCTGATAAAGTTGTAGAACAAGCCATTAAACACAATTGCAAATCAATTGCTTACACATATTCAGAACCTATCAGTTTTTATGAATATACTTATGATACTGCAAAATTGGCAAGACAAAAAAACATAAAAAATATCTTTGTATCAGCAGGTTACATAAATGAAAAACCTTTACGCACCATTTCAAAATACCTTGATGCAGCTAATATTGATTTAAAAAGTTTTAGTAATGATATTTATATGAAACTCAATGGTGCCACTCTTCAACCAGTATTAAATACTCTTAAAATATTAAAACAGGAAAATGTATGGCTTGAAATAACCAATCTTATTATTCCGAGCTGGACTGATAACTTTGATATGATAAAAAAAATGTGCGACTGGCTTTATAAAAATAATCTGGCTGATGCTCCTTTACATTTCAGTAGTTTTTATCCAATGTATAAACTAACACAATTGCCTTATACTCCTGTTGCCACACTTAACAAAGCAAGAGAAATTGCTTTAAATTCAGGTATAAAATATGTGTATATCGGTAATGTGCCGGGAAATAAAGCTCAAAATACCTATTGTCATAAATGTAAAAAAATTATTATTGAACGAAAGGGATACAGAATATTAAATAACCATATTAAAAATGGAAAATGTGAATTTTGCGGAGCAACTATTCCCGGGTTTTGGGAATAAATATATGAGTCCGCTCCGAAAAGTAGATATTTACTTATTTGTCATTCTTCACCCCGTTAGATATAAGATTATATAATAATCAATACTCTAACTTAAAATTATCTAACGGGGTAAATTTATTTCAGAATCTATTGATATTATTGAAATTAGAGATTCCGAACTAAATTCGGAATGACACAATTTTGACTTTTCGGAGTGGACTCATATATCAGTATAAAATCACTTTCTTAAATATAATTTTTTTATCTGAACATACTTTGAGTAAATAAATTCCTTTGGGATAATTTGAGAAATCCATACTATTAATATTATTACCTTTTTTTATAAACAAATCTGTATAGCATAACTCCTCACCTGTTATATTCATCACTTTTAATAAATATTTTTCATTTCTATCTGAAACAATTTTAATATTCAATTTTCCATCAGAAGGATTTGGGAAAATGCTAATCTCAGGACTTAAATAATCTTTGTTTGATATATTATTTACTAAAACAGATGATATTACAGTATCCTGTCCACAGGCATTAAAAACTATAAGTTCTACATTATAAGTATCAATATCAATATATGTATGGGATGGATTTTGGATATTGCTTGTATCTCCGTCACCAAAATTCCAGAAATAAGTATTGGCATCTGTTGATAAGTCATTAAAATCAACAGTATAATTATTAACAGAAAAGTCAAAATCAGCAACAGGAATTCCATTATTAATTATTGCCTCAACAGGAACGCGGGGACTTACACAAGTAGAATCCTTAACTTCCCAGTCATAAAAATAATAATAATATTGAGTAGGATTTGAACCTGCACTGCTATGTTTTATACTTATATATCCGGGCAATTCATACGGATAAGCATAAGAACCAAAAGTTTTTTTGCTTCTGTATAAATTAGGATAAACAGGACCTGATAGTTGTAAATCCAGACCAGCAGGAATATCAAAATTCAAATAAACACGACTCTCACCATTAGGAATATTTACTGTAACTGATTGTATTACAGTGCGGTCACTATTACGCAAACAAATAGTTCTTTGTGCTTCGCCTTGTGCATAGACCTTTACAGAAATAAGTTTAACAGGTGAATAGCAGTCAAACACTAAAAAATGTTCTGTATCACTATTAAAATAACCGCCGCCATCAGAGTTATCACTTTTACCAACAAACTGTGAAGATGTTAAATCGTTATTTTTCAGATAATAAATAGTAGTAGCATCCAAAACCGGAGTAATAAATGTATCGCCTGTGCATAAAAGATTTCCTCCTGTCGGAGAATCATACCATTTTAATCCGTTATTTCCTGAACCGATTAATGTTAAAGAAACAGATCCGCAATTAGCAGCAGAATTAACAACAGGTAAGGTCGGAATACAAATACTTATATAGTCATTTTTAATAATAGAATCAGAACCTGTTGAATTAGTAACCTTTAACTTAACATTAAATGTTCCGTCTGTTGTATAAAAGTGAACAGGATTTTGCTGTGCAGATGTTGAGCCATCGCCAAAATCCCATAACCAGGAAATTGTGCCTTGGGATGATAAATCTTCAAAATTAATAATTCCTGTGCAGGAATTATTATTATCAGCTGTAAAATCAGCAACAGGCATAGCTTGTGCAAGTTGAACATCAAGAATAGTTGTTGATTCATTTTGAACAGAAACATTATTTATTGTTTTTGTTATGTATCCGTCAGCAGAAAATGTAATAGAATATGTTCCTTCATAAATCGGACGGTGATAATCACCAACAGGTAAGTATGAATATACATAAGAGTTATCAGCATCATGTGTTGCAATATAAACTTTAGCTTTTAACGGGTCTCCTGTTATAGAATCTGTAACTATTCCTCTTACACCATACAAAGATTCTTCTAAATAATTAAGCATTGACCTGTAATTATAGTTCCAGTAAGCAGGTAATTCCCCGGCATCTAAGAGTTTAGTATTTGACAGTTCTAATGTAACCTCTCTGCAATTTTTAAAATAGTTCATATAATCCTGACGACTGCCACTAATAGTGTACCACTGATAGCCATTTGTAATACCATTATTTTGGTCATCAAAATATCCGGAAGGACTGTTTATATGCACGGTATCTGCATATTCTCTTGAAACATACTGCCACCAGTTGTCGTCAGCGTGAAGTTGTGCCCATGTATCCCATGGATAATTTGCCACTTCTGCACCGCTATGAGTATTAGCAGACATAACAAAATTATGAGCATCAGCAAAATCCATCATTAATATTGTTTCTTTTGCCCATGCGTTACCATCTGGATGGTTACCATCTTCAATATCCGGAAAATTACGATTTGGGTCAACATCATTTGCAAGATATCTTCTTGAGTCAGCAACTGTATTATCACCGCCCCAGTAAGTGCCATCAGGGTTAGATAAAGGATTAATCCATATCTCTATATTATTAATAAGATTTGTAATCTTTGGATTTGTTCCATAATTAGATAAAAGATAATCTGTTAAACGTAAAAATATTATATAATCAAGAATTTCGTCACCATGCATTTGTCCTGTATATAAAAACTCCGGTTCATCTTCATCAACATTTACATTATCAGAAATTTTAGCAACTAATAATTCTCTGCCTTGTTGCGAAATACCTATATCTTCAACTTTGCATATATCAGGATAGTCAATGGCAAATTGTTTCATCATACTTACATAAACATCATAAACAGGATAACGGTCCCAGTTTTGCATCTCTGCTACTGTTGTTGCCATTGTTAATGCTCTTGTCTTGCCGGATTTATATAATATTTCATATTGATATCCCAAATCTTTAAACTTTTTAAACTCTTTTCTGTTAGCATAAGCAAAAACATGCTCATTTTTTACATTATCAATAGATATGATTTTTGTCAATATATTGATTTCTTTTTTTGAAGATATATCAAATTTAAAATATATCTCGCCTCTTTTTTTAAATATGGAATCTATTCTTTGTCTTTGAGTTAGTTGTTTTACATTTTTCTGTGCAAAAGAAAAATTTAAAATACAAAAACAAAAAATAATACAGACAGATATTAATTTTTTTAAATCAATCATTTTTTTGTAATTATTCACCCCATCAGGCATCAGTCGGGCGCCTGACCGAGACGCCTGATCCAACGTGGTAAAGGTATTAAAATTTTTATTACTATTTAGGTATAAGGGTATAAGGTATAAAGGTATAGGGTATAGTAGTCGCACTCAGCTCTTATTTCAATATTCCTTATTTTCTTATTCCTTATTCCTTTATTCCTTATTCCTTTATACCTTATACCCTTATACCTTATTCCTTATTCCTTATACTTTATACCTTATTCCTTATACCTTATACCTTATTCCTTATACCTTATACCTTATACCTTATTCCTTTATTCCTTTATTCCTTTATTCCTTTATTCCTTATTCCTTATTCCTTATTTCCCTATACCTGAATAGTTACATTTTTTTATATTTTTCAATAAGGTTAGCTAATTGATTATGTGTAGATTTTGTTATCTTTACAAGAGGTAATCGTAAATTATTGGGAGATAATCCTAAAATTTCAAGTGCTGCTTTAATACCAACAGGAGTTCCTTCAACAAAGAGCAATTTAATTATATCAATCAGTTTATAGTGCATTTCTTTTGCTCTTTCATAAGAACCCTTTTTACATAGTTCTACTATTTTTGAAAATTCTTTTGGAAAAGCATTTGCGACAACAGAAATAACACCGTCAGCACCCAAACACATAAGAGGTAATATCAAAGCATCAACACCTGATATTACTAAAAAATCATTAGGTTTATTTTTTATAATGTCCATACATTGCATAAGGTTGCCAGATGCCTCTTTAATACCAATAATGCCTCCTACTTCATCAGCAAGTTTTAAAACTGTTTTAGCTTCAATATTTACAGAAGTTCTTTCCGGAACATTATAAATTATTACAGGAACCGGACTTGCATTGGCAATTGCTTTATAATGAAAGAATATCCCTCGCTGATTTGGCTTATTATAATAAGGAGCAACAGACAAAATAGCATCAATACCATCAAAGCTGGTCTTCATAATAGAATTAATTACCTCTTGCGTATTATTACCGCCCATACCTACAACTACAGGAACCCGTTTATTAACGGTCTCTATAACAAAATTTGAAATAGCATTTTTTTCATCGTTTGATAATGTAGTTGCTTCACCGGAAGTTTCTAATATAACAATATAGTTGATATTATTTTTTATTACATGTTCAATAATATTTCTTAATGAATTAAAATCAATTGATCCTGAATTTCTGAATGGTGTAACTATATCAACTCCGGTTCCTTTGAATTTACTGTTCATTTTTTTTAGGATTTAAAATTGTTAAATAATGAGTAACTTGTTTTATATATTGTTCAAGTGTGATTTCTTTATCAGTTTCAATCATCATATCATAAATATCTCTATGGTTTTTTCCATATCTGCCAACTTTGAATTTTGCTTTAGATAATACTGTTATATATTGAACAGGGAAAGAATCTTCTGAACAAAAATCAATGATAATATCATATTCTTCTTTAACAAAATCAGTAACAAAATTATTAGATGGCTTATGATACCAGTTTAAATCTTTAATAGTAAAAAAGTCAAATGAAAGTTTTGGGAAACAATAATGCGGAATTATTGAATCTTCAACAAAGCCAAGAGCTTTTACAATCTTTTGATTTCTCTGAAGCCCTTTAACAAAATGATAAATCAGTTTATAATCTTTTTCATTAGAAGCATTATATAATACACCTATTTTTTTTGCATTATTTAGGTTTGTCATTTCCCTTTTTCTGTTTGATTTAGACAACTCCTTTTTGAGAAAATAATTACCTATATTATTTTTTATTTTTTTTGTAAATTTCATTTGTTTATTGTATTTATAATTTCTTAAGAACTAAAAAATTATAATAATCCAAAATTATTAAATTTTATCACTATTGTCCGACTAAATTTAATATTATTATAAATATTGTTTAAATTTTATTTACTATTTATGTTTAAACTATCTTGTTGATTGCTCTGCTGTATATCTCTTTCAAAATAATACATTATATCTCCATAAGTGGAATAAGTATGATAAGAAATATCTGCTGAGCTAGTTATATGATCAGAAACAGATATTAATCTCCATCCTTCATTATACAATTTATTAAGCATTTTACATATCTCTTTTTCATTTCTGTAAATAGCATTTGGATTATTTTTTCTTTCTTTTCTTGGTATTTTTTTAAAAGGGACTGGTTCTATTCTAACAATTTATTAATATGTATCATTCTTTTAAAAATTACTTTTTAATACTGAATGCAAATCGGTATTACAGATAATTATATAACGCAAATATAATACAAATTTCTAAAGTTTAACATTAAATTATATAAAAAAATACATATTAACTTAAAACTATTTTAATACCAACTGATATGTTATAGCACTTTTTTACTAATTTTGGACTTTAAATAAACAATCAGGCAGTTCGGTCAGGCGCCCGACTGATGCCTGATAAAAAAATAATAACATAATGAATTATACTGACACAAAAAAAATAATTAAGTTAATAAAAGAAGAAGTAGTTCCTGCTCTTGGGTGTACAGAACCTATAGCAGTTGCGATTGCAACAGCAAAAGCTAAAGAAGTTTTGAATATGAAACCTGAGAAGATAGATATCTTTGTTAGTAAAAATATATATAAAAATGGAATGGGCGTTAGTATTCCCGGCACTGGTATGACTGGGTTAAATATAGCAGCAGCTCTTGGAGCAACAGGAGGCGTTTCTGAATATAAATTAGAAGTATTGAAAAATATTAATACTGCCAACATTCGGGAAGCTAAAAAAATGGTTCAAAATGCACAGATAAATGTTAATATAAAAGATAAAACTGATACATTATATATTGAAAGTATTTGTATAAAGGAAAAAAATTATGCGAAAGTAATTATTGAACATACTCATTCAAACATAGTACTTATAGAACTTAATAATAAAAAAATATTTGAAAAACAAAGAAAATATGAAGATAACAAATTTGTAACAGATAAAAATGATAATGTTAATTTGAATGTTGAAAAAATTTTTGATTTTGCTACTAACGCAAAATTTGCTGATATTAAGTTTATCCTTAAAGGAGCAGAAATGAACAGAACTATTGCAGAACAAGGATTAAAAAAGGACTATGGGATGCAAATCGGGAAAAGAATATCAAAAAATATTAAAAAAGGACTTTTGAAAGATGATATTTTAAGCTATGCATTATTACTTACTACTGCCGCAGCAGATGCAAGAATGTCAGGCAGTAAATATCCTGTTATGAGCAACTACGGCAGCGGAAATCAAGGACTGACAACTTTTATACCTGTTATAGCAGTAGCAGAAAAAATAAATGCAGATAAAGAACATTTAGCAAAAGCACTTATAATAAGCAATCTGATAAATATATACATAAAAACATCTATGGACAGATTATCATCTTTATGTGGTGTTATGGTTGCTGCAATAGGAGCAAGCTGTGGCATAACATATCTGTTAGGTGGAAAACTCAAAAATATAAACTATGCTATAAAAAATGTGATAGCTAATGTTACAGGAATTATTTGTGACGGAGCTAAACCTGGCTGCTCCCTTAAAGTATATACAGGCGTAAGCTCAGCAATATTATCCGCATTACTTGCTATTGATAATATAGGCGCTTCAAAAAATGATGGTATAATAGATGATGATGTAGAAAAAACAATTAAAAATTATATTAAAATAAACGAAAAAAATGCAAACCAAATAGATAAAACAATATTAAATATAATGATAGATAAATAATTTAAAGTTTAGAGTTTTGAACGGGAAATTAGAAACAATTATGCATTTTAAATAAGATATTAAAAAAAAAACAATATTTTTTAAAAAATTACGTATTTAGTATTAAAAAATTATAATGAACAAACTTAATATAAGATATATTAAACATTATATCTCTGTTAAAATATTTTCCATATTCAATATTTTATTTATAATTTCTGTAATTTTAATTATATCTTGCAAAAAAGATGATTTTGCTACTGACCAATCATATAAAATAAACTTTTCAAATGATTCTATCCTGTTTGATACTGTCTTTACAACAGTTGGTTCAACAACAAAACAACTAAAAATATATAATACAAATAATAAAAAAATAAGAATATCGTCAATACATTTAGCAGGAGGCACAAACTCTAATTTCAGAATTAATATTAATGGTTATCCATCTGTATCAGCTTACGATATTGAAATAGATGCTAATGATAGTTTATATATATTTGTTAAAGTTACTGTTGACCCTACAAATCAAAATAGCCCTTTAGTTATTATGGATTCTATTATTTTTGAGACGAATAACAACATTCAAAAAGTTAAATTAATAGCTTGGGGACAAGATGCATATTATCATACACCTGACACACCTATTGAAAATCTGGGAATATATATATCTTATGCCGGCTGTGCAACACCATGGAAAAACGATAAGCCACATCTTATATATGGCTATATGGTGATTGATACTGACAGCACTTTGACAATACCCGAAGGAACACAAATTTATTTGCATCCAAATGCTGTGATTTGGGTATATGATGGAGGAACAATGAAAGTAAACGGAACAAAAGATAATAGAGTATATTTTCAGGGAGATAGGCTTGAACAAAGTTATAAAGATATTCCGGGACAATGGAACAGAATATGGCTATCTGCCGGAAGTAAAGATAATGAAATAAACTATGCCGTAATAAAAAACGGCACTGTAGCAATTCAGGCAGATACATTAGGAAATTCTCTGAATCCAACACTTATAATACATAATACTATTATAAAAAATATGAGTTCTGTTGGGATACTCGCACAAGGAACTGCTATAGATGCTTTTAACTGCGTCATATCTAACTGCGGACAATATTCATTAATACTCTCTCTTGGCGGTGATTACGATTTCAGACATTGCACACTGGGAAACTACTGGGATTATTCTTTAAGACAAACGCCTTCTTTGGTCTTAAACAACTGGTATAAAGATATTTATGGACAAATACAACTAAGACCTCTTAATAAAGCATATTTTGGAAACTGTATTATCTATGGAAATAATGAAAAAGAAATATTATTAGACGAAAATCAAGACGAAATATTTAGTTACAAATTTGACCATTGTCTGCTAAAAACAGAACTAAGCACTTCTGACGAAAACTATTATGTAAGCTGCATAAAAAATTTGGACCCTTTATTTATTGATTATGCTGCAAATAATTATCAATTAAATTATGGCTCTCCTGCTATTGACAAAGGAAGTATTTCTGTATTAACTTCTTCTCCATATAATATCTGCTGCGATATAAACGGAAACGGACGGAAACTATGTCCCGACTTAGGAGCTTATGAATCTAACTAATATCTGTAATGATATACAATAATATTATTGATAATAAAACTATTTGTGCTTTAGCCACGCCTCCCGGCATTAGTGCTATATCCATCATACGACTATCAGGCAAAGATGCCATACATATTTGTGAAAAAATATTTAGACCTTTTAACAAAAAAATCAAACTATCCAAAGTTAAATCACATACTGTTCATTTTGGTTCAATTTATGATGGCAACAATCTAATTGACCAGATATTAGTATCTGTATTTAAAGAACCTAAATCTTATACAGGCGAAAATTCTGTTGAAATATCATGCCATGGCTCATTTTATATACAACAAAAAATTATAGAACTACTCATAGATAACGGAGCCAGAATGGCAAAACCGGGAGAATATACTTTAAGAGCTTTCTTAAATAATAAATTTGACCTCTCTCAGGCAGAAGCTGTTGCAGACCTTATTGTTTCTGACTCAAAATTATCACACGACCTGGCTCTGCAACAAATGAAAGGCAATTATTCAAATAAAATAAAAAAATTAAGACAAAAACTAATAAACTTTGCATCTTTAATTGAACTGGAACTGGACTTTTCTGACGAAGATGTTGAATTTGCTGATAGAACAAAACTTTTAGACCTTTTATCCCATATAAAAAATGAAATAACCTATTTGATTAAATCTTTTTCTCTTGGAAATGTGCTTAAAAATGGTATTCCTGTTACTATTATTGGAAAACCTAATGTCGGGAAATCTACTCTGCTCAATGCTCTGCTCAACGAAGAAAAAGCTATCACATCAAAAATTCCCGGCACTACACGCGATATAATTGAAGATACCTTAATTATTAATAATATATGCTTTAGATTTATTGATACTGCAGGACTAAAAAAAACAACAAAAAATGAAATTGAAAAAATTGGAATAAAAAAAACATACCAAAAAATTGAACAGGCAGAAATAATACTTTATGTATTTGATATATGCAATACCAATTTACAAAAACTAAAAAAAGAAATTAATGAAATAAAAGAAAAAACAACAAAACGAATAATAATTATTGGTAATAAAATAGATAAACTTGTTGAGTTACCAAAGCAATTTAAAAATTTTGTTGAACTTGAAACAATATTTATATCAGCAAAAAGAAAAGAAAATATAAATCTTATTACTGATAGTTTATTAAAATCAGTTAATACTGAAGACATTACAAAAGACAATGTTGTTGTATCAAATGCCCGGCATTATGAAGCTCTTTCAAAAATATTAAAAGCAATACAAAATGTTGAAACCGGGATAAATAATAATATATATACTGAACTTTTAGATGTGGATTTAAGAGATGCTTTGCATTATCTCGGTGAAATAACAGGACAAGTTACTGATAATGAGATACTTAACAATATTTTTGGGAAATTTTGTATAGGAAAATAATATCAAACTGTCTGTATTAGGCAAAATGATTGTTTGCCCTATGCGGAGAATATTACAAACATTCTATATTTTTGATGGCTCAAAAGCAACATTTATAATAGCGGGGCATTTATGTGTGAAGTTAAAAATATTTAATCATACTTTTAATCCCTTTTCTTAAATCCGGACAATTAGTATATATTTTAGTCAGGTCTAATTTATCAATAAACTTTTCTACTCTTTTACCTTTTTGGTATTGTGCTCCAAATTGTCTAAACAATTTAGATAAATCTTTATTATTAAAGTTTTCTATATTTGCATATTTTTTAATATTTCTATTTGCTTTGGGAACTATTAAAAATTTATAAATACCTTCAATATCTATAAATAACCAACTTTCTAAATCTTGTGTTGCAATAATTTGATTAATACTTTTTATATTACTATTTTTTACATTAACGAAATCTTTATTTAGCAATTCAATATTTATTCTTAATGGTGTTTCTCTCCTCCTTCTTTCTCTATCATATCCAATAAACACATGAATTTCGTTTTTGTTTTTGTTTGAAGGTGCTATCTGAAATCCATATATTTCATCAGCTACATTCTTATTGTTAATACCTCCCTTTAAATTCATTTTATGCATTCTAATTCCTTTTCCGCTTAATTTCAAAAGGAATATTTTATTGTAAAATTCTTTATCGGTTTCGCCTTCATATAAGAACAGTATAATTTTATTAATAGGTTTTGCTTTCTTCATCCTCTTCATCAATATTATAGATTAAAGTGTCGCCAAAGTTGATATAACCTTTTCTAAGTCTTTTATTAAGTTCCTTTATATTATTAACGCGTCCTAACTTACTGTTACCATTTTTACTTAATCTGGCAATCAAAACATCTTTAGGTTTTATCATATTAAGCAAAGAACTTGAATGGGTTGTTAAAATGAATTGTTTTTCAGTATCATAGCTTCGTAAAAAAAGAATTAAATCTTTAAGTGCCTTTGGGTGAATTGAATTTTCCGGCTCTTCAATAAAAATTATATCACTTTTTGACATAAATACTTCTGTTACCAATGAAATCAATAATAGTGAACCATCAGAAAGTTCATCTAATAATTTTCCTGAACCTAAATGGGTTAAATATACAAAATATTTAATTTTATTTTCTTTTTTCCCGATTGGAAAAGAATCTGCGTATATTTTTGTAATATCAAGCAAATTATTTATTGTCTCTGCAAATATTTTCCATTTATCTTTACTTTCTTTTAATTTAAAAATGTCATATTCTATATCCACAGCAATAGTTCTTGAACCAAATGATTTAATACGTTTCTCATCGTCAGTTTTTTTAAGTTCTATATTTGAAAAATAAAATATTGGAGCATTTAAAATATGCTTCATTCCGTTAATCGCATCTTTATATCCTTTGGTAATTTCTTGCGATTCTATAATAAGAGAAAGAAATCTAAATACACTCGCATAATCAGGAATACTTTTAATATTTTTTTTTGAAATATCTTTTCCGAAATTTATATCAGATTTTTCCCTGCTAAATATGTTAATATTTTTTCCTGTATTATGAATATTTTTATATTCTAAATTTTCATAAAATATTTTATATTTATGTGAGAGATGATATTCCTTATCTACTTCATAAGAAATTTTAATTTGATATTTAAATAAATTTTTACTGATTGTATCAAAATATTGTAACGATATATCAATTTCTAATTTGTTTTTACTTATTCTATTTGCAATTACGCCAAAACCGGAAGGAAAAAAACCGTTTTCCATTGACTTTTGTACAGAATCTAATGAACCATTAATAATATAGTCCAAGAAAGGAATAATCAGAATAAAATTAGATTTTCCTGAATTATTTGGACCAACAATAACATTAAAATTTTTAATCTCAATATCTGTATTCATAATATTTTTAAAATTATTCACAGATATGTTTACTAATTTTATCATTTGTCGTTATTTTTAACTATTATAGATAATTTTTTGTGCAAATATAATAAATAAATTGATAATACATCAAATAAAAATGTTTATTAGAAAATTTTATACTTTTTGTTTTGTTCATAAGCCAGATTCAAGGCAAAATGATTATCTGCCCTATGCGGAATAAATATTACAAACATTCTATATTTTTGATGGCTCAAAAGCAACATTTATAACAGTATAGATATTTTTTATATGACATATCTCAAAGATATCTTCACTCAGCAATATCAGCAATTTTGCCTGTTGTGTATTTTCCTTTTTCTAAATTTTCTTTTATATGAGCAAAGGCATTTATTGTAAGAGTAATATCTTCTTTGGTGTGAACAGTTGTTGGTATAAGCCGCAGTAATATAACACCTTTAGGCACAATAGGATAAACAACTATTGTGCAGAATATATTATAATTTTTTCTAAGGTCAACTGTCAGATTTGTTGCCTCAGGTATATCTCCTGATAAATATACCGGTGTTATAGGCGATTGGGTGTTACCAAGGTTAAGTCCAAGAGCTTTTAATCCTTTTTGCAGATATCTTACATTTTCCCATAGTTTTCTTTTTAGTTCCGGTTTTGTTCTAAGTAATTCCAGTCGTTTCATTGCACCGATAACCATTGGCATAGGCAATGATTTTGCAAATATCTGTGAACGCATATTATACATTAAAAAATTAATAATATTTTCGTTATCACTTGCTACAAAAGCGCCAATACCTGCCATAGATTTTGCAAAAGTTGCAAAGTATAAATCTATCTTATCCTGAACACCTAATTCTTCGCCCGTGCCTGCGCCTGTCTTTCCCATTGTGCCAAAACCATGTGCATCATCAACAAGTAATCTGAAATTATATTTATCTTTTAAAGCAACTATTTCATCTATTTTCCCTAAGTCGCCTGACATTCCAAAAACGCCTTCTATAACAATCAGGATAGCTCCACCTGTTCTGTCTGTTAGTTTTGTTGCCCTTTCAAGTTCTGTCTCTAAATTTTTTATGTCATTATGAGGGAATACAAATCGTTTGCCTATATGCAGACGCATACCATCTAATATACAGGCATGAGATTCAGAATCATAAATTATTACATCATTTCTATCAACAAGAGAATCTATTATAGAAACCATTCCCTGATACCCGTAATTAAGCAGAAAAGCGTTTTTTTTGCCAACAAATTCAGCTAATTGTTGTTCTAATTGTTCATGATATTTTGTCTGTCCAGACATCATTCTTGCGCCCATAGGATATGCAAGTCCCCAATTTTTTGCTGCTTCTGCATCGGTTTTTCTTACTTCTGCATTGTTAGCCAGTCCTAAATAATTGTTTATACTCCATATTATTTTTTCCTTTCCTCTAAAAATCATTCTGCTGGATATCTCACCTTCTAATTTTGGAAAAGCAAAGTATCCATGAGCTTCTTTAAAGTATTGTCCTAATGGACCCGGCTTACGTTCAATTTTATCAAATAAGTCCATAATATTTATCTTTTAATTAATTATAATTAAATTAACTTTGAAAATGCGAAGGTATAATTTTTTTGAAAAATAAATAATACTTAAATTTGCAAAAAAAATTTAACTTTTATTTTATGAATAAAAATATGAATTACGATATATTAATAATTGGTAGTGGCCCTGGTGGATATGTGTCTGCTATAAGAGCATCGCAATTAGGTATGAAAGTAGCCGTTATTGAAAGAGCAGAATTAGGAGGTATTTGCTTAAACTGGGGTTGTATCCCAACAAAAACACTTTTAAAAAGTGCTGAGGTTTTTCAATATATTAAACATTCTGCTGATTATGGCATAAGTATTGACGGAGATGCAAAAGTAAATTTCTTGCATATAATTGAAAGAAGTCGTAAAGTGGCAGATAATATGAGTAAAGGTGTTCAGTATCTTTTTAAAAAAAATAAAATTGAAGTAATAAAGGGCTTTGGCAAATTAATTGATAATAAGACCGTCAAAGTCATTGATAAACAAGGAAATGAAAGTTTTTATGTTGCTAATCATATTATATTGGCTACAGGTGCACATTCGCGTGAATTTCCTAATTTAAGACAAGACGGTAAAAAAATAATCGGATACAGAGAAGCTCTTACATTACCAAAAAGACCTAAATCAATGATTGTTGTTGGCTCCGGTACTATTGGAACAGAATTATCTTATTTTTACAATGCTATGGGCAGTGAGATAACATTAGTTGAAATTATGCCTTATATTATCCCTCTTGAAGATCAAGATATCTCAAAACAACTGAGCCGTTCTTTTAAAAAGGCAGGAATAAAAATTATGACTAATGCTTTGGTTGAGTCAATAAATGTAAACAATGACAAATGTGAGGCTACCATAAAAACAGATAAAGGAGAAGAAGTCCATACAGCAGAAACAGTATTTTCTGCTGTTGGAATTAGTCCGAATTTTGAAGGATTAGGAATTGAAGAAATGAAAATAGAATTGGAAAAAGGAAAAATAAAAGTTGATGATTATTATCAAACAAATATTAAAGGTATTTATGCAATAGGTGATATTGTGCATGGACAGGCATTAGCACATGTAGCATCAGCAGAAGGAATAGTTTGTGTTGAAAAAATTGCCGGCAAAAATCCCAAAACAATAAATTATAAAAATATACCATGTTGTACTTATACAATGCCTGAAATTGCATCTATAGGACTGACAGAAAAAAAAGCTCAGGAAGCCGGTTATGAAATCAGAACAGGCAAATTTCCTTTTACTGCTTCCGGTAAAGCTAATTCATCCGGCGAAAGACAAGGGTTTGTTAAACTGATTTTTAATGCTGATAATGACAAATTATTAGGTGCACACATGATTGGTGCAAATGTTACAGAAATGATTTCAGAATTAGTGCTGGCAAAAGAACTAAATATTACAGGACCGGATATAATTAAATCTGTTTTCCCGCATCCCACTATGTCAGAAGCAATTAAAGAAGCTGCTGCTAATGCTTATAATGAAGCTATTCATATATAAGTGAGACGTGATATCAATTAATGAAATAATGATTTTGAGGTGCTACATAAAATAGTATTTTACAAGCTACCCTATTTTAATTTAGCTTGAGATTACTCTTTCCCCCACTAAAAACAATTAACTGTCATTCCGAACGCAGTGAGGAATCTTTTGTTAGAATCCCTTAGTCAATTTTTTTATTACTATATAAGTCAATCCATCTATGATTTAAAGAATCAATAACTGAAGTTTCGGACTTGCTAAGTTGTTGTTAATCAACAAAAGAATATTAATAAAAAATAAAAAAAAGTAGCATATTTTACTTGTAATTTCTTAATTTTGAGGAAATTATAAAAGTATTAACCAAAACTATAAAATATGTTATAAAACGACAAGCCCTGAAAGGGCAAAATCAATAACACAGGGCGATAGCCCTGTGAATGAACAATAACAAATGACATAAGCCCTGAAAGGGCGTAATCAAAATTGGAAAAAGTTAAATCTCATTCATCACCGAAAAAAGACCTTTCAGGAAGAATATTTAGAGTTCCTGAAGGAGTATAACATAGAGTATGATGAAAGATACTTATGGGATTGAGATTACACCCTTTCAGGGCTTAGCGTGGTATTGTATTTATATTCACAGGGCTACACCCTGCGTTGATATATAATGCCCTTTCAGGGCTTAAAAATGTTCTAATTCAGACAGGCAACTGCCTGTTAGTTTTAATAACCTGATTGACAGCAATGTAATAAGTCCGAAACTTAAATTATTGTATTATAAAAATAAACATTATTTTTGCACAAAATTTCAAAAATAGTTTGTTTTTAAATGTAAATTTTTTTTACTATTTTTGAGACCTGCTAATTTTAGGAGGTAAAAAAAATTTTTTTTTATTAATTATTTTTTTATCTTTGTAAATTCATTTAATTCATTTAATTATTAACTAAAAATTTAACACTATGAAAAAATTATTTCTTTTGAGCAGTTTATTTTTAGTTTTTAGTTTTTCTTTTTTCACTTCTTTTGCCCAGCCCTCTCTTGAGTGGCAAAAATGCCTCGGCGGAGCTAATGAAGATGGAGCATATTCCATTCAACAGACCAGCGATGGCGGCTATATTGTTGCTGGATATACTGGATCCAATGATGGTGATGTGAGCGGAAATCATGGTGATTATGATTATTGGATAGTGAAATTGACTTCTTCAGGCACTCTTGAGTGGCAAAAAGCTTTCGGCGGAATTTATGGAACTGGTTATACTATTGCACATTCCATTCAACAGACCAACGATGGCGGCTATATTGTTGCTGGATATACTGATTCCAATGAAGGTGATGTGAGCGGAAATCATGGTTATGATGATTATTGGGTAGTGAAATTGACTTGTTCAGGCACTCTTGAGTGGCAAAAAGCCCTTGGCGGAACTTCTAATGAGAAAGCATATTCCATTCAACAGACCAGCGATGGCGGCTATATTGTTGCTGGAGAGACACAATCCAATGATGGTGATGTGAGCGGAAATCATGGTGATTATGATTATTGGATAGTGAAATTGACTTCTTCAGGCACTCTTGAGTGGCAAAAAGCTTTCGGCGGAATTTATGGAACTGGTTATACTATTGCACATTCCATTCAACAGACCAACGATGGCGGCTATATTGTTGCTGGATATACTGATTCCAATGAAGGTGATGTGAGCGGAAATCATGGTTATGATGATTATTGGGTAGTGAAATTGACTTGTTCAGGCACTCTTGAGTGGCAAAAAGCCCTTGGCGGAACTGGTGTTGATGACGCATCTTCCATTCAACAGACCAGCGATGGCGGATATATTGTTGCTGGAGAGACACAATCCAATGATGGCGATGTGAGCGGAAATCATGGTAATTCTGATTATTGGGTAGTAAAATTGACTTCTTCAGGCACTCTTGAGTGGCAAAAAGCCCTCGGCGGAACTTCTTATGATGTTGCTTTTTCCATTCAACGGACCAGCGATGGCGGCTATATTGTTGCAGGATATACACTGTCCAATGATGGCGATGTGAGCGGAAATCATGGTTCTGGTGATTATTGGGTAGTGAAATTGACTTGTTCAGGCATTCTTGAGTGGCAAAAAGCTTTCGGCGGAACTGATTATGATTATGCATATTCCATTCAACAGACCAATGATGGCGGCTATATTGTTGCTGGAGGGACAAATTCCCATGATGGTGATGTGAGCGGAAATCATGGTTGGTCTGATTATTGGGTAGTGAAATTAAATTCTGGTTCAGGAATAGAGGAATGGACTATGGATGATGCCGGAATTACGATTTATCCCAACCCGGCAAATGATAAAATATTTATTTATTTCAAACCCGTAACCCGTAACCCGGAACCCGCAACTGATTTAAGTGTCTCAATTTACAACATACAGGGGAAGGAAATGCTGAAACAACTGCTGACTACCTCCCAGCCATCCCTACAGACCGGGACAGGCACTGAAGGTGAAGCAAATTCATATAAATCACCTTCAGAATATTTAGGGATGATAGACATCAGCAATTTACCAAAAGGAATGTATTTTGTAAAAATTTTGGGACAGGATTTTGTAGTAATGAACAAGGTTTTGATACAATGATAGAAAAAAAATTAAAAATATTATTGATTTGAATTTTGAACCCACTCAGAAAAGCAGATATTTGCCTATTTGTCATTCTGAACTTGTTTCAGAATCTATTGATATTATTGAAATTAAAGATTCCGAACTAACCCTGAAACGAGTTCAGGATGACGTTATTCGGAGTGGGCTCAATTTTTAATTTTTAATTATATTTGCAGTATCAGGCAACTGCCTGATGGATTGGTCCATTTTTTGACATAATTCCCATGATTTATTTTAATTAGTGTCTGTCTATAAAGTATAATTTTTAAATTTTGGAAAACCGTTAACCCCGTAGGATATTATCCAACGGGGTTAAAACGGTTAAAGATTAATGTAAGTTACTATTAGCCCCTGACTTAAGTCAGGGGTTAATGAGATGCGATACAACTCAAAGAACCGTTTTAACGGTTTTATCTCACTTTATGGACAAGCACTAATTAGTGTCTGTTCATAAAGTAAGTGTTTAGTTCAGAATGTTCGAGTTCGAGGCTTGCGCAGTCTTGAAAATCAGGAGTTTACTTTTGTAAATGACTGATTTGAAAGACAAGCATAACGAAGAAATCGGACATTATGAACAAACACTAATTAAAATAATCGTTTGAAAATATATAAATATGTTTTCCAAAAAAGATATAAAACAAATCAGTGATAAAGGGATAAGTTTAAAAACAATAAAAAAACAAATTGAAAATTTTAAAAAAGGAATCCCTTTTATCAATCTTTATAATGCTGCTACAATTAAAGATGGCATTAAAACAATAAATGATAAAGAATTAAAAACATTACCTGCTTTTTATTTAAAAGAAGCAAAAAAAAGACAAATTTTAAAATTTGTTCCTGCATCCGGCTCTGCTACCCGTATGTTTAACCATTTATTTTATTTTAAAGAAAAACAAAAAAGTAATAAAATAACAGACAATAAAAATTTCGATTCTGTTCATAAATTCTTTTCTGAATTAAAAAAATTTTCCTTTTATAATGACTTAAAAAACTCAATGCAAAAAAATGGCTTTGATATTGATAAATGTATATCAAAAAAGGATTTTACAACTATTATTGACTTTTTGCTTACAGAAAAAGGACTGAATTATTCAAATTTGCCAAAAGCATTATTAAAATTTCATAAATACAACGATTATTCAAGAACGTCTGTTGAAGAGCATCTTGTTGAAGCTGCAAATTATTGCAAAGACAAAAACAATACAGCCAAAATTCATTTTACTGTTTCAAAACAACATCTTAAAAATTTTATAACGCACATAAATAATGTTAAATCAAGGTATGAAAAAATGTTTAATATTAATTATGACATTGGTTTTTCTGTTCAAAAATCTTCAACTGATGTTATTGCTGTTGACTTAAACAATAAGCCATTTCGTAATCCTGATGCAAGTTTATTGTTTCGTCCCGGAGGACATGGAGCTTTAATAGAAAACTTAAATGATATAAAAGCCGATATTATACTTACAAAAAATATTGATAATGTTGTTACTGATAAATTTAAACCACAGACATATTTATATAAGAAAATAATTATAGCTTATCTTATCAAAATACAAAAAAAGACATATAAATATCTTAAAATACTTGAAAGCAGCAATATTAATGATAACAAAATAACAGAGATACTTAATTTTATTAAAAAATATCTGTTTATTAAAATAAATCCATATTTTGATAATCTTTCAAAAAATCATAAGATAAAATATTTATTTGATAAACTCAATCGTCCGATACGTATTTGTGGAATGGTAGAAAACAAAGGAGAACCGGGTGGCGGACCTTTTTGGGTTAAAGATGTAGAAGGAAATATTTCGCTTCAAATTGTTGAGAGCTCACAAATTGACTTTAAAAACAAAAAACAAAATAAGATATTTGAAAAATCAACGCATTTTAATCCTTGTGATTTTGCCTGCGGAGTGCGTGATTATAAAGGAAACTGTTTTGACTTAAAAAAATATGTTAACAATTCTACCGGATTTGTAACCATAAAATCAAAATACGGAAAAAACTTAAAGGCACAGGAATTGCCGGGACTATGGAATGGTGCTATGGATAGATGGCTCACTATATTTGTTGAAGTTCCTGTTATTACTTTTAATCCTGTAAAGACCGTTAACGATTTATTAAAAAAGGAACATCAGTCCGTTAGCGGTTGACTTTATGGACAAGTAATAATTCAGATTTCCTGTCCCATATTTATTAATGAATTGATTTACAACGAATTATAAAGA
>CAZOSY010000009.1:0-26007 GCA_964582565.1 uncultured Bacteroidales bacterium
TATTTTAATATCGTCTCTTTTTCAATAGTACAAATATACTAAATTAAATCTCACTCCCCCTAATATTTTCTTTGAACCTTATGATGCATTTCTACTCACATTTTTTTACACTAGTATCCGACTAAATTTAAAAATTCAGATAAAGTCGTTTCTAAATATTATCAGTCGGGCGCCTGACCGATGAGATTCTTCTCTGCCTCAGGCGGAAGCGAAGTGGGGAATCTACTATTATAAATTCTAATTTTATTTTTAATCGGACACTAATATTTTTTTTAATATTCCAAACTTTCCTTGTCAATCATTTAAAATAATCATAATTATCTGTCACTTTATTTTGTTCTGTTTCAACAACATCCTGAAATGCAATATAAATAGAACAATATGTAAGAGGGATTGATACTAAGAGACCTATTCCAAACAAAATAATACCTAAAATATTTATTAATATCAATATTAATATAAATCCGAAGACAGCAAACCAATTTTTTGTAATTATTTTTCTGCTTATCTCCATAGCTTGCCAAAAGTCAATTTTTTTAAAAATAACAAAAAAAATGCCAAAAGTATATGCAACAGCAAGATAAATGCCGGGAATAATTAATAAGAAAGAACCTGCCAAAATAAAAGCACTGGTAACCAAAGAATATATAAGCAGTTCTTTAAAATAATTAAAACCTAAAAAGAAATCTTTAAATTCATATTTCTCATGTTTATAAATCCTGTCAGCTATAAAATAAAATCCTGCTGTTAAAGGAACAAAAACAATAAAATTCATAACAACTTCTATACCAGGATTATGTATAAGACCTATAAATATTTGTAATAATAATATTAGTAAAGAAAATTGTACAAAACCTTTTATGTTTTGCATAAACAAATAATATCCTTTGGTTATGTATTTATTAGTATTAAATTCATATCCATTTTCTATTATATCTTTATATTTATTATAGTTGTATTCCTGTGTTTTCATTTTTTTCTAAATATTCAAATAATTCATTTATTCCTTCAAATAAGTTTGTTTCTGCTTTAAATCCAAGATTTTTAATTTTTGAATTGTCAATAGTATATCTTTTAATATTTTTAAATTTGTTAGCATTATCAGATATTGAGCCGTCAGGCAGATAAACAGATATTTTTTTGTTATAACGTGTTTGATAAACATCTTTTACAATATAAGCTAACTCTAATATTGTCAATGTATTTCCTGATGATATATGGAATATATTATTTTGCAAATCACTGTTTTTTGTTTCAATTAATGTTTTAACAGCTTTTGCTATATCTTTAACATAAATAAAGTCCCTTTGCGGAGAGCCGTCAGACAATAATTTTATTTTTTTATCAAAAAATGCTGTTTTACAAAGGTCATTGACTACGAGCCACCAACAATTATTATCTTTAAATACAGGCGAACCATATCCATTTGAAAGCCGAATATTAATACATTTAGTATCAGCAGTATTATTATAAAAGTTCACTATTTTTTCGCATAACAAATGTGTCAGTCCATAATTATTTAATGGTTTTGGCAGGAAATTTTCATCTATATTTTTTTGTGGTATTTTGCCAAAGACCTGTTGCGTTGAAAAATAAATAAATTTTTCTATTCTCTTTTTTGTAAAAATATCAAGCAATTGCCATGCAGGCATAACATTTATCTGACTTATTACAGACGGACTATTTTCAGAGCTTTTATGGTCAAGAGATATTAAATGAATAATAATATCATAATCTTGTTTTGTTAATTTGTCAATTACTTTTTTATCTCTTATATCTCCAACAATTATATTATCTATTGTTTTTTGCCATTTATTTTGTTCTGATGGCTTTGGATAACAAAGAGCAGTAACTTTATAATTATTTTTAGCTAAATACAAAGATATATGACTACCTAAATATCCTGAAGCACCTGTAACCAATATTTTTTTCATAATATTTGTTTCTTAAAATACAAATTATATCAAATTGCTATTCCACCTAACCTGGACAAGCCAGAGCCAAACAGGTTATACGTTAAATTGACCTAATTTTTAATTACTCTAATTGATCTAATCAAATCTCAATTTCCAATGACCAATTAGACACTGGGTAATTGGATATTGGTCATTTTTTAGGTCAATTAGAGCAATTAGATTAATTAGAAATTATAAAAAAGTTCTATATAAAATATTCTGCCAAAAAATACACGAATATTATAAATAAGATACTAATGCGGATGACAACCTTGTTAAGATGACAACCTTGTTAACAAGTCGGTATCAATTATTTATCATCTTATTTTTGCTGGCTATCTTTATATTCTTTGTTAATTCCTGTTAAAATTTCTTGTGTAATATCAAAATTTTTGTTAGCATATAATATGCCACTTCCTCTTGAAGAACCTAATATATAGCTATAATTATAATTTTTGTTATATCGTTTTAAAAAGTTAATGATGCTATCCTGAATTATCAAATTCATCTGTGTTTCTTTATCCATTAATTGTTGTGTAAAATTTTCTTTAAGATTATAAAGTTCTTGTTGTTTTTGTAATAGTCGTTGCTGCTCTTTTTTTGCATCTTCTTGTGTCAAAAAGCTCCCATACTGAACTTTCTCCTGAAATTTAGCGGCATCTTTTTTTAATTTCTTTTGTTCTTCCAAAAATTTATTTTCCATCTTATCTTTTTGGCTTTCCAAATTTTTTTGCAATTTATTAACTAATTCATAATTACTCATTATTGTATCAGCATTAATAAAAGCTATTGAGATTGAATTTGTTGAGTAATTTAAATTTTTATTTATTTTGATTAATTCTTTAGGATTTGTTTCTCTCTTACCATAAAAATATAATACATAAAGTATAATAAGTCCTATAAAAAGGATTAAATTAAACAAAAGTACAATGTTCAATTTTTTGTTTTTCATTAAATTATCTGATACGTTATTATCAATAATTTTTTTTTCTTTTTCTTCCATAATTTTTTTTTATTTATTTAGTGTTCATTTTTTAAATTAAAAATTATAAATCAATACTTTTTGTTCTTAAATCAAGATAATGTTAGTTTATAGACAGGCACTATTTAGTGTTTGTTCAGAATGTCCGATTTCTTCGTTATGCTTGTCTTTCAAATCAGTCATTTACAAAAGTAAACTCCTGATTTTCAAGACTGCGCAAGCCTCGAACTCGAACATTCTGAACTAAACACTTACTTTATTAACAGACACTATTTAGTTTCCTATTTCTGAAATAAATTTAATTCTCACAAGCCGTACTTCTTCTTCTGTATATTCATCTTCACCTAAAATTTCAAGTGCCTCCTGCACTGAGTCAGATTTAGCTTCTTCTTTAAAGTAATCAAAAATTTCTTCCTGGTGAAAAATGTCAATATGTTCGTTAATATAATAGTCAATGTTAATTTTAGTTCCTGATGATACAATTCTTTCTATTTCAGTCAATATCTCGTCAAAAGAAATTCCTTTGGCATCAGCAATATCTTTAAGAGATATTTTACGGTCTATATTTTTTATAATATATACTTTAAATTCTGATTTATTAATGACTGATTTTACTGTCATATCAACAGGTCGTTCAATTTCATTTTCTTTAACATAATCACTTATTAATTCAATGAAAGGTTTTCCATATTTTTTTGCTTTGCCAACTCCAACACCTATTATTTTTCTTAATTCTTCATTTGTTATAGGATATTGTGTGGACATATCTTCTAATGAAGGATCTTGAAATATGACAAAAGGCGGAAGATTTTCTTTTTTTGATATTTTTTTTCTTAAATTTTGAAGAAGAAAAAACAACTCTTTATCAGTAACACCTCTTGCAGTATGACCATTCATATCAAAAAAACCTTCTTCTTCATCTTCTTTTTCATAATCATGGTCTTTGGTGAGCATTATTGAATAAGGATGTTTAAGAAATTCATATCCTTGTTTAGTTACCTTTAAGAGTCCGTAATTATCAATGTCTTTAACAAGAAGCCATTTAATCAAAGATTGACGAACTACAGCATTCCAAAATTTTTCATCTTGATCAGCACCCCTACCAAAAATTTTAAGTTTATTATGTTTACATGTCTTTATTGTTGCTGTATTTTTTCCAATTATTACATTAATAAGATGTTTTGCTTTAAACTGTTGTTTTACTTCTATTACTGCCTGAATTACAATATCTACATAATTTTTCCCTTCAAATTTTGGCTTCGGATATAAACAATTATCACAATTATGACAGTTTTCTTCAGAATAATTTTCTCCAAAATAATGAAGCAATTGTTTACGACGGCATACAGACGACTCTGCATAATCAACAGTCTCTAAAAGCAGTTGTTGTGATATTTCCTGTTCAGCTACAGGTTTGCCTTTCATAAATTTTTCAAATTTTTGTATGTCTTTATAACTATAAAATACAATACAATTGCCTTCTCCTCCATCACGTCCTGCACGCCCGGTCTCCTGATAATATCCCTCAATACTTTTAGGTATATCATAATGAATAACAAAACGTATATCAGGTTTATCAATTCCCATTCCAAATGCAATAGTAGCTACAATAACATCTATATCTTCCATTAAAAATTTATTTTGTGTAGCTGTACGTACCGATGATTCTAATCCTGCATTATAGGGTTCTGCTTTAATACCGTTTACTCTTAAAATTTCAGCTATTTCTACTGTTTTCTTTCGGCTCAAACAATAAATTATACCTGATTGCCCATAATGTTTCTTTATGTATTTGATAATTTCTTTATTAACACTTTTAGTTTTTGGACGAATTTCATAATAAAGATTTGGTCTGTTGAATGAAGATTTAAAAATTTTTGCATCCATAATATCCAAATTTTTTTGAATATCATGCTGAACCTTTGGTGTAGCTGTAGCAGTAAGTGCTATTACAGGTACTTTTTTACCAATAAAATCAATTATAGAACGCAGGTTCCTATAATCAGGTCTAAAATCATGTCCCCATTCTGATATACAATGAGCTTCATCTATTGCATAAAAAGGGATATCAATTGTTTTAAGAAATTCTGCATTTTCTTTTTTAGTAAGTGATTCCGGTGCAACATATAATAATTTTGTTTTCCCATTTGCAAGGTCTTTTTTTACATCTAATGCTTCTTGTTTTGAAAGAGATGAGTTATAAAAATGGGCAATATTTTTTTGTGTGCCAAAATTTCTTATCATATCTACCTGATTTTTCATTAAAGCTATAAGAGGAGATACAACTATTGCTGTCCCTTTACTAACTAATGCCGGCAACTGATAACACATTGATTTTCCACCACCTGTTGGCATAATTACAAAAACATCATTCCCTGCTAACACATTTTTTATTATAGCTTCCTGATTGCCTTTGAATCTATCAAATCCAAAAAAATCTTTTAATACACTTTTAAGAGATTTTTTATTTTCTATACCCATTTTCATTTCAAACTAATTATTAAATATTTCTAAAAAAAAAATAAAATTAAATATTTTTATGATGTAAATATACTATATTTTTTATTTTATTTGCAAAAATATTTTTTTTTAAATAATAATATATTGAAAACAAAAGAAAAAATAAAAAAAATTGCATTAAATACAATTAATAAAGAATTAATAGCCATTGCAAATTTAAAAAAATATATTAACAATGACTTTGCAGAATGCATAAAACTTATTTATAATTCTAAAGGAAGAGTAATTATTACAGGAATAGGCAAAAGTGCTAATATAGGCAAAAAAATCGTTGCAACCCTTAATTCAACAGGGACACCGTCAATATTTATGCATGCTGCTGATGCTATTCATGGTGATTTAGGTATAATACAAAAAGAAGATATAGTTATTTGTATTTCTAAAAGTGGTAATACACCTGAAATAAAAGTTTTAGTCCCTTTGTTAAAATTATTAGGTAATAAATTAATTGCTATGGTTGGGAATACAGAATCTTTTCTTGCTAAACAATCTGATTATATTATTAATGCAACTGTTGATGAGGAAGCTTGCCCTAATAATTTAGTGCCAACATCAAGCACTAGTGCTCAATTAGTATTAGGTGATGCATTAGCAGTCTGTCTGTTAGAATGTCATGGGTATTCTTCTAACGATTTTGCAAAATATCATCCGGGAGGGTCTATTGGAAAAAAAATATATATGAAAGTATCAGATTTATACTTAAACAATGAAGTGCCTAAAGTAAAAACTGATGATAATATTAAAATAGTAATTTTAGAAATATCTTCAAAAAGATTAGGGGCAACAGCTGTTTTGGAAAACAAAAAACTTGTAGGAATAATCACTGATGGAGATTTAAGACGAATGATGGAAAAAAATATTTCAATAGACAACTTAACAGCAAAAGACATAATGTCTCACAATCCAAAGACACTGGATAAAAATACTTTGGCTATAAATGCTTTAAATATTATGCAAAAGAATAGTATCACACAAATTCTTATTACAGATAAAGGAAAATATGTTGGAGTAGTACACTTACATGATATTCTTAATGAAGGAATTATATAAATTTTAACTTTTGTAATTATTAAGATGGGTTCTAAAAATTATCTTCGCTGCTCTCTCTCTCTTTCATCTAAGTTCATCCCGTTGGATTAACCCCGAAAGTAATTTTACCAACGGGGTAAATATCTTACGGCTTCAATTTGTTAACAATTACAATTTTACCAAATATTTTATATCTTCCAGGTTTTTCCACTATGCAATAAATCATACATACACTTTATTTTACTTTTAGATTGAACATCTTTAATCTGTGCTTCTAAATCATTAGCATAAGTATCCATTTTTACATTACGAATAACTCCAAAAGATACAGGATATTCAGGTGGTCCCATATTAACTAACATCAAGTGCAGTCCTGCATATCCATGGTTAGGATTATGTATTAATATATCATCTTTTGTGATACCATTTTCTCCTATTTTAACAACTTTTAATCTTCCATTTTCAAGAATAATACCTTTATCATTATTTTTACCAAAAATCATAGGTTCTCCATCATGAAGAATCAACTGGCGGTCTGCTTTATGCTCCTTATCTATTAAGTCATTATAAGCTCCATCATTAAAAGTGATACAATTTTGTAATACTTCTACAAGAGAAGCCCCATCATGTTCAGCTGCTTCTTTAAAAACTTCTGTAGATAATTTAATATTATTATCTATGGACCTTGCAAAAAACGATCCTCTTGCACCAATGACCAATCCTCCTATTCTAAAAGGTCTTTCAATAGTTCCAAAAGGAGAAGTAACAGAAATTTTCCCTTTTGGAGAAGTAGGAGAATATTGCCCTTTTGTTAAAGCATATATTTGATTATTAAACAAAACAATATTAATATCCATATTTCGTCTTATCTCATGAATAAAATGATTTCCGCCAATTGCAAGAGCATCACCGTCTCCTGTAAACTGCCAAACGCTTAACTCCGGATTAGCAATTTTAACTCCTGAAGCAACAACACCTGCCCTACCGTGTATGGTATGAAATCCATAAGTGTTCATATAATAAGGGAACCTTGAAGAACAGCCAATTCCTGAAATACAAACAGATGTTTCGTGTTCATATCCTATTTCAGCCAAAGCTTTTTGAACAGCAAACAAAATCATATGATTACCACAACCAGGACACCATTTTACTTCTTTTTTTGGCTTAAAATCCTTAGGTGTTAATTCATTTTTATTTTCTAACATAATTACTTATTCCTCCAATATTTTATTAAAACTATTTTTCAATTCTATAACAGTGAAAGGTAAACCTTGTATTTTATTATATTGTCTATAATCAAATTTTGGAAATTTTGATTTTAAATAATCAACAAATTGACCAAGATTTAATTCGCAGACAATAATTTTTTTAAATTTAGAAAAAACATCTTCTGTATTTTTAGGCAAAGGATTGATATAGTTAAAATGAGCAAGTCCTATACTTTTTCCTTGTTCTCTAAGTTCTCTAACACTGGTATATAAATGTCCATAAGTTCCGCCCCAGCCAACGACTAACAAATCGCCTGATTTATCTCCCTCAATTTTTAATTCAGGTATATAGTTTTCTACTCTTTTAACTTTTTCAGCCCTTAATTCACACATTTTTTGATGATTGTCAGGATCATAAGATACATCACCTTGTTCATTTTTTTCCAGTCCTCCAATTATATGTTCCAATCCTTTGGTTCCTGGTATAGCCCAACCTCTAACAAGAGTTTTCTTATCTCTTTTATAAGGCATATAATTTTCTGTTCCTTGCTTAACTATAGGTGGATAGATTTCAGGCAAATCAGACATATCAGGTATTTTCCAGGGTTCAGAACCATGTACTAAATATCCATCCAACATTAAGATAACAGGCACCATACGTTCCAGTGCTATTTTACAAGCTTCAAAAGCAAAATTAAAGCAATTAGAAGGAGTGCTTGCTGCAATTACAACGAGAGGTGCTTCCCCGCTTCTTCCATACAAGGCCTGCATAAGGTCTGCTTGTTCTGTTTTAGTTGGCAATCCTGTTGAAGGTCCGCCTCTTTGAACATTTATAATAACAATAGGTAGCTCAGCCATTACTGCAAGACCTGTGCCTTCTGTTTTTAAAGCCAAGCCAGGACCTGATGTTGAGGTAACAGCTAAATTGCCGGCAAAGCTAGCTCCAATAACAGAGCATACAGCAGCAATTTCATCTTCTGCCTGAAATGTTTTTACTCCCAAATCTTTTCTTTTAGCTAATTCCTGCAAAATACCTGTTGCAGGGGTTATAGGATAAGAACCTAAAAATAATTCTCTCCCTGATTTTTCAGATGCAGCTATAAGTCCCCATGAAGCAGCAATAGTTCCGTCAATTTTTCTATATGTTCCTTTTTCTAATTTAGCATGTTTTATATGATATGGTTTAACTGCTTCTATGGTTTCAGCATAATTATATCCGGCTTTTAAAACTATTTTGTTTGCTTTTGCAATAAGAGGTTTTTTCAAAAATTTCTTATTAATAAAATCAATTGAAACATTTAAGGACTTATTAAGTAACCAGCATACCATACCAAGAGCAAACATGTTTCTACACATTAATACTGTTTTATTATCTAACCCTAAATTTTTCAATGCTTCTTTTGTCATTTCTGTTATCGATACTTTAATAATTTTAGTATCTTCTAATCCGGATTCTTTTATAATATCTTTTTTATATCCTGCTTTTTTAATATTTTTTTCAATAAAACTATCTTTATCAATAATAATAATTCCGTCCGGTTTTATTAATTTTGTATTTACTTTCAGAGCAGCAGGATTCATAGCTACAATTATATCTGCATAGTCACCGGGAGTATTTATTTTATAATCTCCAATATGTACCTGAAATCCGGAGACCCCTCCTACCGTACCACGTGGGGCGCGAACTTCTGATGGATAATCGGGAAAAGTTATGATATCATTACCATCTAATACTGATGTATCAGAAAAAAGTGTTCCTGTAAGTTGCATACCATCACCGGAATCACCTGAAAAGCAGATAACTATGTCATCTTTTTCTATTGGATAATTTTTTTTTCTCATTTTTTTATAGTTTTAAAAGACAAAATTATTAATTTTTTATAATCAAATAACAAATTTTTTTAATTTTTTTTTTTATTATTAAATATAATATAAATATCTTTGTAAAAAATTAATTTATAATGAAGAAAAAAGTAGATTTTTTGGTTATAGGTTCTGGCATTGCCGGATTAAGTTATGCCTTAAAAGTTGCTCCTTATGGTAAAGTTTGTATTGTAACAAAAGGCAAAGCTGATGATACAAATACACGATATGCTCAAGGCGGAATAGCAGCTGTTACATATTCACCTGATACTTATGAAAAACATATAAAAGATACAATGATTGCCGGCTGTGGACTCTCTAATAAAAAAATTGTAAGAATTACTATTACTGAATCAACAGAAAGAATTAAAGAATTAATAAAATGGGGAATACAATTTGATAAAGATAAGAATGGGAAATATGATTTGAATAAAGAAGGTGGACATTCAGAATACAGAGTTTTACATCATAAAGATAATACAGGAAATGAAATAGAAAGAGGACTTTTATATCAGGTTAAAAATAATCCAAATATTGAACTTTTTGAAGATTGTTTTTCTATAGACCTTATCACCCAGCACCATTTGGGTATAGAAGTAAACAGAAGAACCAAAGATATTACTTGTTATGGTGTGTATGTTTTTGATAATAAAACAAAACAAATATTTACTATACTCTCTAAAATAACATTAATAGCAACAGGAGGCACAGGCAATGTATATGAGAATACTACAAATCCGCGTATAGCTACAGGTGATGGCATAGCAATGGTGTATAGAGCAAAAGGAAAAATAGAGAATATGGAATTTACTCAGTTTCACCCAACTTCATTATATAATCCTAAAGAAAAACCATCTTTTTTAATAACAGAAGCTATACGCGGATTTGGTGCTGCTTTGAAAACTATTGATAATAACAAATTTATGCATAAATATGATAAAAGATTATCTTTAGCTCCACGTGATATCGTTGCACGGGCAATTGATAAAGAATTAAAGATAAGTGGGAACGACTATGTTTATCTTGACTGCACGCACCTTGACAAAAAAGAGCTGATATATCATTTTCCAAATATATATGCAAAATGTTTAAGTATAGGAATTGATATTAGCAGAGATATGATACCTGTTGTTCCTTCTGCACATTATATATGTGGTGGTATTAAAACAGATGAGTATGGACAAACTTCAATAATAAATCTTTATGCATCAGGAGAATGTTCTTCAACAGGACTACATGGAGCCAACCGTTTAGCTTCAAATTCATTGCTTGAAGCAGTAGTATTTTCACACAGAGCAAGTCAGGATTCTATTAAAAAAATTAGTTCTGTTAATATCTGTAATAAAATACCTGATTGGGATTCAGAGGGAACTATCTTAAATGAAGAATTAGTGTTGATTACACAATCTTTAAAAGAGCTTCAATCTATAATGAGTAATTATGTTGGCATTGTTCGGTCTGATTTGCGGCTACAGCGAGCATTAGACCGTTTGGAAATTATTTACAGAGAAACAGAAGAACTTTATGATAAATCAGTGCTTACTGTTAAGATTTGTGAACTACGAAATATAATTAATGTAGCATATTTAATTATAAAGATGGCTATAAACCGTAAAGAAAGTATTGGCTTACATTATTCATTAGATTATCCTAAAACTATAAATCAAGTTTAGAATTTTGTATATAAAACTAAAAACTCTCCAGATTTTTAATTCTGTTTAATGCTTTTTCTTTTTCAGATATTCTATTATAGTTATATATTACATTTTCCCATTCACCATACATTGCATTTGGTAATATGATAAAACGATTTCCGAATTCTTTTTTTAAACTATCAGTTATTGCAAAACGTTCTTCAATTGGTTTTTTTTCAAAAATTTCAGAAAAGTCATTAAGATTATCTCCTATTAATAAAACAATATAATAATTTTTTGTAACCAATGCCCTGCGTTCTTTTTTATTTCCACTATTTCTCATTGTAAATATATGCTCTTTATCAACTTGAGGAAATCCTGCTGCTTTAAGATTTTGTATTGTTGCTTCTTTTAAATTTTCTTTTCTGTTACTTATATAAAATACATCAACATTTTTTGAAAAAGCATAATTCAAAAATTCAACAGCACCAGATAATGGCTTTGCTTTTGCTAATTTACACCATTCATTCCATTGTTCAGGATAATTAATATTTTCTAAAATACATTTTGCCTCCCAAGGACTATTGTCAAGTAATGTTTCATCTATATCAACAACAACAGCAGATTTTAAAGAGTCGTTTTTGATTTTAAGATATTCATCTAATCTTAATTTTGCAATGTTATATGCCTGATAAGAAAGGGCTCTGTATTCAGCAGATTTCTGTTGATAAAGAGCAGACATTATCAGATGTTCATTTTTTAAAATATTTTCATTATCTTGAACTTTATCAGCACGTTGAAAGTTACATGAACTTAAAGCAAAAGTTAGAATAAATAAACAGACAGATATTTTTAATAATTTTTTCATTTTTACAGTATTTATTATTATTTAACATTAAACAGATATTTTTTACTGTTATCCAACTAAATTTAAAAATGGGCAAGTATTTATCTCGCCCATTTTATACTATTTTCAATATTTACATTTCCCTTTTCTATTATTTAGAATAATCCAGAACCGTTAATCTTTTATAGCTGTTGTATCGCCATTTAGCATCTTTTTTAGCAGCAGCATATAATTCTTCTGATTCTTTTGGGAATGCTTTTTTAAGTGAAGAATATCTAACTTCTCCGTCTAAGAAATCTTGGAATTTGTTAAAATCAGGTTCTTTTGAGTCAAGGATAAAAGGATTTTTACCTTGTTTTTCAAGTTCCGGATTAAATCTGTATAGATGCCAGTAGCCGGCTTCAACAGCTCTTTTTTCTTCTTCCTGTGATTTATCCATACCAATCTTTAATCCATGATTTATACAAGGACAGTAAGCAATAATTATAGAAGGTCCGTGATAAGCTTCTGCTTCTCTTACAGCTTTTAAATACTGAGTTTGATTTGCGCCCATAGCAACTTGCGAAACATAAACATATCCATAAGACATTGCCATCATTCCAAGGTCTTTTTTTCTGACTTTTTTACCGGAAGCAGCAAATTTAGCTACTGCAGCTGTTGGAGTGGCTTTGGATGATTGTCCTCCTGTATTTGAGTAAACTTCTGTATCAAGAACTAATACGTTTACATCTTTTCCCGAAGCAAGAACATGGTCTAATCCGCCATAGCCAATATCATAAGCCCATCCATCACCTCCAATAATCCATACAGATTTTTTAACTAAATATTGTTTTAAATTTAATATTTCTTTTGATATAGGATTATTTTCTTTTTTGAGCAATGATATTACTTTTTTAGAAACTATTTCTGATTTTTCAGCATCTTCTTTTCCTTGTATCCATTCCTCAAACACTTGTTTTGTTTCAGATGATATCTTGTTATGCTCCAAAGCATCTGTCATTATTCTTGCAATTCTGTTTCTTAGTTTGTCAACACCTATAGCCATTCCAAAACCATATTCTGCATTATCTTCAAATAAAGAGTTTGCCCATGCCGGACCATAGCCGGTTTTTTTATTTGCACAATATGGTGTTGAAGGTGCGGCAGCGCCCCAAATAGACGAGCATCCAGTAGCATTAGCCACCATCATTCTTTCACCAAACAGTTGTGTTAATAATTTTACATACGGAGTTTCTCCACATCCTGCACAAGCACCGGAAAACTCAAGTAAAGGTTGTGCAAACTGACTGTTTTTTACATTTGTCTTTGGCAATATATCTTTGTATCCTATTTTTTCTGTCATATAATCCCATTTTTCAATTTCTTTCATCTGTGTTCCAATAGGCTTCATAACAAGGGCTTTGTTTCTGGCAGGACAAACATCTACACAACATCCACATCCTGTGCAATCAAGAGCACTTACCTGTATTCTATAATTAAGTCCTTTTAATTCTTTACCTATTGCCTTTTTAACTATTGTTCCTTCCGGAGCATTTTCAAGTTCTTTATCAGTCAACAGGAATGGTCTTATAGCAGCATGAGGACATACATAAGAACATTGATTACACTGGATACAATTTTCAGATAACCATTCAGGGACATTTATTGCAACACCTCTTTTTTCATATTGTGTTGTTCCTGCCGGAAATTCGCCGTTTTCTCTTCCTTTAAATGCACTTACAGGCAAGTCATCACCTTTTTGTAAATTTATTGGGTCACAAACATTTTCAATAAAATCAGGTACTTTTCTATTTCTTCTAATTTTTAGTTCATCTGGTTTTACTTCTAATTTGCTCCATTGATCAGGCACTTCAACTTTTACTATATTCTCTCCTCCCCTATCAACAGCCGAATAGTTCATATTTACAACATCTTCACCTTTTTTAGCAAAACTTTTTACAATTGCCTTTCTCATTTCTTTAACAGCTAAATCATAAGGAATAACATTAGCAATTTTAAAGAAAGCTGATTGCATAATAGTATTGGTTCTATTACCTAATCCTATTTCTTCTGCTATTTTTGTTGCATTAATGATATAAAAGTTTATTTTATTTTCTGCTATATATTTTTTAATGGAATTTGGAAGTCGTTTTTTTGTTTCTTCTATATTCCAAACACTATTATACAAAAAAGACCCTCCTTTTTTAATACCTTTAAGCATATCATATTTGTATATATAAGGTGTTACATGACAAGCAACAAAGTCAGGAGTATTAACAAGATATGTTGACCTGATGGGAATATCTCCAAATCTTAAATGTGAAACAGTAAGTCCTCCTGATTTTTTAGAATCATAAGCAAAATATGCCTGACAATATTTATCAGTTGAATTTCCAATAATTTTTATAGAATTTTTATTAGCTCCTACAGTTCCATCAGAACCAAGTCCGTAAAATTTAGCTTCAAAGTTACCTTTTGGCGCTACGCTTATCTCCTGTAATTTAGGTAAAGAAGTAAATGTAACATCATCAACAATACCAACAGTAAAATGATTTTTAGGTTTATCTTTTTTTAAATTTTCAAATACTGAAATCATCTGTGCCGGTGTTGTATCTTTAGAACTCAGTCCATACCTGCCACCAACAATTAAAGGTTTGTTTTCTTTTTCATAAAAAATGTCTCTTATATCAAGGTATAAAGGTTCTCCATTAGCTCCCGGTTCTTTTGCCCTGTCTAAAACAGAAATTTTCTTTACTGTTTCAGGGAACACTTTAAAGAAATATTTTGCAGAAAAAGGTCTGTAAAGATGACAAGTTATAAGCCCTGTCTTTTCACCTTTATTATTCAAATAATCTACAACTTCTTTAATTGTTTCTGTTACAGTAGTCATTGCTACTATAATATGTTCAGCATCTTTTGCTCCATAATAAGTAAAAGGATGATACTCTCTGCCTGTCAGTTTTGTTATTTTCTGCATATAATGTTCAACTATATCAGGAACAGGGTCATAAAATTTATTTGCTGATTCTTTTGCCTGGAAATAGATATCAGGATTTTGTGCAGTACCTCTTGTTACAGGATGTTCAGGATTTAAAGCATTATCTCTAAACTGCTGAACAGCATCAAAGTCCAGTATTTTTGCCATGTCTTCATTTGTATGAGCTTCTATCTTCTGAATCTCATGCGAAGACCTAAAACCATCAAAAAAATGTACAAAAGGAATTCTTGATTTAATAGCAGACAGATGAGCAACTCCTGCCAAGTCCATTATTTGCTGAATGCTTCCTGATGCAAGCAAAGCAAAGCCGGTAGCTCTGGTATGATAAATATCAGTATGGTCTCCAAAAATAGACAAAGCGTGTCCTGCTACACTTCTCGCACTTACGTGGAATACTCCAGGTAATAGTTCTCCTGAAATCTTATTCATATTAGGAATCATTAATAAGAGACCTTGGGATGCTGTAAATGTAGAAGTTAATGCTCCTGATTGTAATGAACCATGAACAGCGCCTGATGCTCCACCTTCGGACTGCATTTCTACAACTTTAACTGTTTCTCCGAATATATTTTTCCTATCATGAGCTGCCCATTCGTCAATATATTCAGCCATAGTTGATGATGGTGTAATTGGATATATACAAGCTACCTCACTAAACATATAAGCTATGTGAGATGCTGCCATATTACCATCGCATGTAATAAATTTATTATTTTTCATATATACTTTTTTTAAAACTATTTTTTTTTAATGATTTACGAAATTAGTAAATTATATTAATTCCAAAATAAAAAATTAATTATTTTTAATAAATTTATTTAATACAAATCTTAAATTTGCATTAAATAAGTTAGTTACAGTAAAGTTTCATCACGTTGTTCCAAAATCAAAAAAAATAATTATTACTTTATTTGTATTTTTATTATTTAATTTGCCAGCTAAGAAGTAAAATTTTAGAAATAAATAATAATGATAAAAGTTAATATTCCAAATTTCAAAAATATTACATTCAAATATCTTGTATTAGACTATAATGGCACACTTGCTTTTGATGGTAAACTTATAAAAGAAGCAGGGAAAATTATTAATAAACTTTCTAAAGATATAGAAGTTCATATAATAACTGCTAATACTTTTGGACTAGTTAAAAAAGAATTGACAGGAATAAACTGTAATCTACATATTATTCCAAAAGATGAACAGTCATCAGCAAAGCTAAATTTTATAAAAGAACTTGGTGAAGAATTTGTAATAGCAATTGGTAATGGACATAATGATAATCTTATGTTAAAAAATGCAGCAACAGGAATTGCAGTAATACAAAAAGAAGGTTGTTCTTCTAAATCATTATTATCAGCCGACTTGATTACAAATAATATTATTGATGCACTTAATTTAATTTCAAATCCTTTACGATTGATTGCTACACTACGTTCATAAACAGATAAAATTTTTTATTAATATTGACATAAAAAACAGAATATCAAGCTTTTAAATGAAGAACTATGTTGAACTGTTATATGATATGTTAATAAAATAATTGATTTTATTTGTTTTATTAAAAAAATAATTTATTACTTTGATTTTTTTTAATTTGATATTATTAATTAAATTTAAAATATTATGGTAACAATTAAACAAAAGACAGTTGATTTAAAGAAGCGAATGAAAGATGCTTTGCAGGGTGGAGGCAAGAAAGCTATTGAGAAGCAAGTATCCATGGGTAAGATGACTGCTCGTGAGCGAATTATTTCTCTTCTTGATACTAAATCTTTTCAGGAATATGATCTTTTTGTAGAACATAATGCTAAAGATTTCAATATGGACAAGAAGCATCTTCCTGGTGATGGTGTTATTACTGGCACAGGAACTATGAATGGTTATCCTGTTTGTATATATGCACAGGACTTTACTATTGCCGGCGGTTCTTTGGGCTTGATGCATGCAAGAAAGATTACAAAGATAATGGACCATGCAATGAAATTAAAAATTCCTATTATTGGTATTAATGATTCAGGTGGTGCCCGTATTCAGGAAGGTGTTAATTCTTTGGCAGGTTATGGAGAAATATTTTATCATAACACATTAGCTTCAGGAGTAATACCTCAAATATCTGTTATTCTTGGACCTTGTGCAGGTGGGGCTGTTTATTCGCCAGCTCTTACTGATTTTGTTTTTGTTGTTGATAAAATTTCAAAAATGTTTATTACTGGTCCTGAGGTTATAAAGACAGTCCTTGGTGAAGAAATTTCTATGGAAGATTTGGGAGGAGCACATGTTCAGTCAGAAATCACGGGTAATGCTCATTTTTTTGCAAATAATGAGCATGAATGTCTTGAACAAATTAAAAAATTAATGAGTTTTATCCCTTGGAATAACTCCCATAAAGCAAAAAAATTTCCTAAAAGATCTCCAAAGACCAAGACATATAAAATTGATGATATTTTCCCGTCAGACCCTAAAAAACCTTATGATGTTAAAAATATAATCAGATCTGTTTGTGATAATTCTGATTTTTTTGAAATTCAGGAAGGTTTTGCTCCTAATATAGTTATTGGTTTTGCCAGATTAGATGGAAAAACAGTAGGTATTGTTGCTAACCAGCCATTATTTCTTGCAGGAGTATTAGATATAGATTGTTCAGATAAAGCTGCCCGTTTTATACGATACTGCGATGCATTTAATATTCCTTTGGTTACTTTGGTAGATATGCCAGGTTATCTTCCGGGAGTAGATCAGGAGCATGGAGGTGTTATAAGACATGGTGCTAAAGTTTTGTATGCTTATTCTGAGGCAACAGTTCCTAAATTAACTGTGATTCTTAGAAAAGCTTATGGCGGAGGATACATTGCAATGAGTTCTCACCATTTAAGAGCGGACTTTGTTTTTGCATGGCCAACAGCTGAGATTGCTGTTATGGGTCCTGAGGGAGCAGCAAATATAATTTTTAGAAAAGAAATAAAAAATGCTAAAAATCCTGAAGAATTCAGGAAACAAAAAATAAGAGAATATAAGAAAAAATTTGCGAATCCCTATGTAGCCGCAGCTTATGGATATATTGACGCTATTATTGAACCTAGTCAAACAAGAAAATTTTTAATACATGCTCTTGAAATATCTGCTAACAAAGAAGAAGTGCTTCCTAAGAAAAAACATGCTATTCCTCCATTTTAGACCAATTATCAACAGAAATACAAAAAAAAGCATCAGGAAGACACAGAATAATGCTTGACTGATATTGTAATCAATAGGTTAACCTATTTATTCGCCTTATGTGGACTTATTTTAGTATAATTAATATAATATAAAATAAAATAATTTTTTTTTAAACAGTAAAAATATGTATTATGGAAAAAAATAATAATAAGCCCCGTTTTCATACTTTAATAACAGAAAATGGTAAATACAGAACATATTTAACTAGAAAATTTTTATTACGTAAACCATATAAACCAAAAGATTCTAAAAAATTTCTTTCTATCATTCCCGGAAAAATAAAAAAAATATATATAAAAAAAGGAGACAAAGTAAATACAGGAAGTAAACTTCTATCTTTGGAAGCAATGAAAATGAAAAATGAAATTCTTTCACCAGTTGACGGAACAATAAAATCTGTTAATATTAAACCAAATGAACTGGTCTCTAAAGGACAGTTACTAGTAGAATTTGAATAATTGTTTTTTTATGTATTTTTTAACATTAGTGTCCGACTAAAAATGAAATTAGAGTTTATAATAGTAGATTCCTCACTCAGTTCGGAATGAGGAATCTTAAAGATATACCGAATATCTACTTTTTTTTAGTACAGAGCCAAAATGAATTAATTACGAAAATATAAATACCGTAGGATGCCTATCCAACGGTATAAATAGATAAATTTAATCATATCTTATTGCTTTTATTGGTGTTATTCGGCTTATTATGTAAGAAGGGATAATTAATATCAGCACACTAATGACAATGGTTCCAAGGTTAATAATCAAAATATTAAGTAAGTCTATATTAACAGGTATAACAGACACATAATAAGATTCCTGATTTAATGTAAATATTTCAAACTTTTTTTGTAATAAACAAATAGTAATACCTATAATATTTCCCCATAAGATTCCTTTTCCTATTATATATTCTGCATTATAGACAAATATTTTGCGCATACTCCAGTTTTTAGCACCAAGAGATTTTAAAATACCTATCATATTAGTTTTTTCAAGTATAAGTATCAGCAGAGTTGATATTATAGTTATTGCTGACACTAATATTACCATTGTAAGGATTATAAATACATTTGTATTTTGCAAGTTAAGCCAGTCAAATAATGATACATTTAACTCTTTAATAGTTTTGGAATTAAGGTCGTATCCTACATTATTATATACATATTTACCCATTTTATCCAAGTCATTGAAATTATCAATAAGCACTTCAAATCCTGAGACCTGATTTTTTGTCCATCCATTAAGTTTTTGTATATGAGCAATGTCAACTAATGCATAGATTTCATCATATTCTTCTAAACCTGTCTCATAAATACCAGAGATTTTAAATTTTCTCATCCGTGAAGGGTCTTGTATAAAATACATAATAACATCATCATTTAATTTCATCTTTAGCTTAGATGCTATATATTTAGATATTACAATATTATTATTTTTTATTGAATCATTTACTATAAATGGTTTGCCTTTAATGATTTTATTTTTAAAAAAATCCCAGTCATAATCACTTGCTATGCCTTTAAGGACAACCCCGTATATTTGTTCTTTTGTTTTTATAATTCCTGCTTTTATGGCATAAACCTGTATATGTTTAATGCCTTTGACAGTATCTAAATAAGGATAGAATTTTTGATTTTTATTAATAGGCATTGTCTGATATGAAGAATTAAGGTCATATTTATTTATTCGTATATGAGAGCCAAAGCCAATAATTTTGTTACGGATAGCTGTTTGAAAACCTGTTGTAACAGCAACAGAAATAATTATAGCGGCTAATCCCAAAGCAATACTTGTTATAGATATATTTACAATAGGACGCGAAAAATTATTTTTGCCTTTACTAAAAATACGTTTAGCAATAAAAAATTCTGTATTCAAATCATAAAATTTTAGTAATTGACAAATTTATATATTTTTTTGGAATCATACACAACTGGTATAAAAAGTTAATCAGTATATTTAATTTTGCTAATATTAAAAAAATTTGGTAACTATTCAGGTATAGGGGAAATAAGGTATAGGGTATAAGGGAATAAGAAAATAAAGAATATTGTATGAAAGTATGAAAAAACCAAAGGAATATATCATTGATAAAAAAATCTTCTAAAAAGGAATATGTTCTTATGAAATATAATGCACAAAAAGATTTCACAACACTTGAAGCGTGGGAAAAAGCAAGGTTATTGAAATAAGGGCTGAGTGCGACTACTATACCCTATACCTTTATACCATATACCCTTATACCTAAATAGTAATAAAAATTTTAATACCTTTACCCCGTTGGATCAGGCATCTGCCTGACGGGGTGAATAATTACAAAATTTAATATAAAATCATATTTTTAATTAAATATGTTAATAAAATTGTATAATTTTGGCTGTTTAAAAAAAATATTTATAATATAAAAAATATGTTTAAAAAATCAATCTATTCAATTAAGGCATTCATTATTTTTATAATCTTTATTATTTTTTTTACTTCAAATTTTGCACAGAATCTGATAGATGTAACACATAAAGTTATTACTGCTAAAGATATTAAAGTTGGAGCAGAAAAAACTGATAAATATTTTCCTTTTTTAAAAGGCAAAAATGTTGCAATAGTTGCTAATCAGACATCTATGATAGGCAATGTTCATCTCGTTGACAGTTTGTTAAGAGCAGGTATTAAAATAAAAAAAATATTTTGTTGCGAACATGGATTCAGAGGTGAAAAGGAAGCAGGAGAACATATTAAAAGTTATATTGATGCAAAAACAAAATTGCCGGTAATTTCTCTTTATGGAAAAAATTTAAAGCCACAAAAATCTTATTTAAAAGATGTTGACGTTATAATTTTTGATATACAAGATGTAGGTGTTCGTTTTTATACTTATATCTCTACGTTGCATTATGTTATGCAAGCATGTGCTGAAAATAATATATCACTTTTAGTTCTTGACAGGCCAAATCCTAACGGCTATTATATAGATGGTCCTGTTCTTGAAAAAAAATACTCATCTTTTGTTGGACTAGATCCTATTCCTCTTGTTTATGGTATGACAATAGCTGAATATGCTTGTATGCTTAATGGAGAAGCATGGTTAAAAAAAGGAATTAAGTGTGATTTAAAATATGTAACTGTTGATAATTATAATCATACATATCATTATATACTACCTGTTAATCCATCACCTAATTTAAAGACAATGGATGCTATTTATTTATATCCTTCGTTAGGATTATTAGAAGGCACTAAAATCAGTGTTGGCAGAGGCACAGATTATCCATTTCAGATTATTGGTTGTCCGGATCTTAAAAATACTGACTTTTCTTTTACTCCTAAAAGTATTAAAGGAGAATGCTCCAACCCTCCTTATAAAGGAATAAAATGTAATGGATATAATCTCTCAAATTTTGCTGATAATTATATAAAAAACATAAAACGTATATACCTTTTTTGGTTAATTGGCACATATAACGAGGTATCAGATAAAAGCAATTATTTTAAAAGTTCATTCTTTGATGAATTAGCAGGCACTTCTAAACTGCGACAGCAAATAATTAATGGTATGTCTGAAGAAGATATTAGAAAAAGCTGGATACCTGATATTGAAAAATTTAAAAAAATAAGGAAAAAATATTTGCTCTATCCTGACTTTGAATAAAAATTTCAAATAGTCAAAATAAAATATCCTTTTGAAAAAAAAGTATAAAAATATTCATCACAAGCCGGAAAAAACTCCTAAATCAGACATTAATCATACACAGACACAATTAATATCTAAAAAATCTAATCTTTTTAAAAACGGCAATATACCTGTTTTATCTCTCCTGATATTATCTATAGTATTGTATATCAACACCATAGGTTTTGATTATGCACTTGATGATATGATGATGATATATAAAAACAAATTTACAAAACAAGGCGTTTATGGCATTAAAGATATTATGACCAATGATGCTTTTGTTGGTTTTCACGGTGTAAACAAAAATCTGTTAGTAGGTGGACGTTACAGACCTTTGTCTCAAATATGTTTTGCAATAGAATATCAATTTTTTGGATTATGCCCGTTTATAGGACATCTGATTAATATTTTATTATATTCTTTTACATGTTTATTAATATTTAAGGTTTTAAAAATACTTTTTAAAGATTATAAGACAAACAAGTGGTATTTATCTATTCCTTTTATAGCGACCGGTTTATTTATAGCACATCCTATACATACAGAAGTTGTTGCAAACATAAAAAGCAGAGATGAAATAATGAGTATGCTTGGAGCAATGGCTACTCTGTATTTTGTATTAAAATATATTGATAAAAAAAAGATTACATATTTAATATTAAGTTCTTTTATTTTTATTCTTGCTATTTTATCAAAAGAAAATGCTATAACATTTTTTGCAGTTATACCACTTACTTTATTTGTTTTTACCAAAACTTCTGTAAAGGATTACGTTGTTATTATGAGCTCTTTATTTACTGGTGTTGTTGTTTATTTTGTTATCAGATATAATGCGCTTGGTTTTTTAATAACAAATAATAAAGTTGTTGGAAAAGAATTGCTTAATAATCCTTTTTTGAATGCCTCTTTTGGAGAGAAATATGCAACAATCTTTTACACTTTTGGCAAATATTTACAAATAATATTATTTCCTCATCCTTTAACACATGATTATTATCCCAAACAAATACCTGTTATTAACTGGGCTGACTTAAGAGCTGTTTTTCCTTTATTAATATATTTATTTTTTATAATATATGCATTAATAAAAATATGGAAAAAAAATATTATAGCTTATTGTATTTTGTTTTTTATACTCATTTTTTCTGTTTCATCTAATCTTGTTTTTAATGTTGGAACTTTTATGAATGAACGGTTTATGTTTGCTCCTTTATTAGGATGGACAATAATTGTAGCTTATTTGTTCAACCCAAAATATAAAAAGTATAAAGTTAATAATGATTCTTATAATAAATTTATTACAGTAATTTTATTAATAATAATGCTTGGATATTCTATAAAGACGATTAGCAGAAACTATGTATGGAGAAATGATTTTACACTTTTTACAACAGATGTTAAAACATCTTATAACAGCGCTAAATGTAATGTGTCAGCAGGTGGAAAGTTAATAGAAAAATCTGATAAAGAGGAAAACAAAATCATCAAAAACAATTTGTTGGGAGATGCTGTTAAATATATAAGTAAAGGCGTTGAAATTCATCCTCTTTATATTCAGGGCTGGGTATTACTGGGAAATGCATATCTGAAACTTGACAAATTTAATCAGGCAAGATTATGTTTTGAAAATTGCTTAAGAATCAGTTCTGATTATCCTGATGCCTTGACTAATTTATTATTCCTCGCTCAGCTTACTGATAAAAAAAAGGATTATTTAGAATCTATAAAAGATTATAAAATACTTATTAAATATCATCCTGATAATTATGATTATCTTACTCAGTTAGCAGGAGTATATGAAAATGTTAATCCGGACACAAGTATTACAATATTAAATAATATTATAGCATCAAACCCTGATTGTGATAAAGCTTATGGCAAGTTAGGTGAGATATATGGAAAGACACTTCATAAAATTGATACTTCATTTGCATATCTTATGAAAGCATATAAAATAAATCCTAAAAATTCTTCTGTATTAGAGAATATAGGAATTGTATATGGTTTAAAAAATGACTTTGATAAATCAATTTATTATTTAAAAAAAGCTTTGGAACTAAATCCTGACGAACCACGATTATATATGAATATTGGCGGAACATACAGGAATATGGGACAAATATCTCAATCTAAAGAATATTTTTTAAAAGCAGAACAAATAAAATTATCAAAACAGAAGTAAAATTATAATCTGCACATATTAGAATTTTGGAAACCCGCTCCAGCTCGTTTGTAACGAGTTGGAAATAATAAATCGTTTGCAACGATTAAAATGCGAAGCAGTTTACAAAAATAAAACGCACCCAGTTCGGCGAAGCGTGTCAAATAAACAAGAACATTTTAAAAAATTATGAATTACACTTTAATAGGTTTTATTGTATATCTGATTTTAGTTTTGTCAGTTGGTTTTATTACTTATAGTAAAAATAAGTCGCATAAAGATTTTTTTCTTGCAGGCAGAAGATTAAATCCATGGGTGGTTGCCTTTTCTGAAAGAGCATCAGGCGAATCAGCATGGTTATTGTTAGGACTTCCTGGAGCAGCTTTAGCAACAGGTTTTTTAGAAATATGGACAGCTCTGGGATGTATTCTCGGTATCATATTTTACTGGTATGTTATTGCTAAAGATTTAAGAATTGAGTCAGAAAAATATAAATCAATAACGCTGCCTAACTTTTTTGCAGAAAAATTTGGTCATAATAATAATTCAATACGCATTGTAGCTATTCTTATTATTATTTTCTTTTTTACCTTTTATCTCGCAGCACAGTTTAATGGTGCAGGTAAAGTTTTGAATGTAACATTTGATATTCCCAATATGACAGGAATTATTATTGGTGCTGTTGTTATTATATTTTATACTATGATGGGAGGTTTCTTTGCTGTTGCATGGACAGACCTTGTCCAGGGAATTATAATGCTTGGCACATTAATAATCTTACCTGTTGTCGGATTATTTGAACTTAACAGTATGGGCAGTTCTTTAAGCTCTGCTGTTGCCCAACAGGGAAATGAATTTATAAGTATAACAGGAAGCAAGACGGGCTGGACAGCAGTAGCTGTGATTGTAAGCGGATTGAGCTGGGGCTTTGGATATATGGGACAACCACATCTCTTAACACGATTTATGTCTATAAAAGACCCAGGAAAAATTAAGACAAGTAGAAAAATCGCTATTGCATGGGCAATACCTGCGTTCTTTGGTTCTTTAATGATTGGTTTAATAGGTCTTTCTATTTGTGGACAGGGACATTTCTCTGATGTTGAAAAAATAATGCCTTATATTGCAAATACATTACTTCCTTCATGGCTTGCAGGCATTTTTATATCAGGAGCAATAGCTGCTATGATGTCAACAGCAGATAGCCAACTTCTGGTTATAAGCTCATCAGTAGTTGAAGATTTTTATCATAAGACACTTGGAAAAGAACTGTCAAAAAATTTTATGTTAAATTTTAGCCGTATTATTACTATTTTGGTTGGTGCCATTGGATTTATCATTGCAATTACTTCAAAAAAATTAATATTTACACTTGTATCTTATGCATGGGCAGGACTTGGCTCTTCTTTTGGTCCTGCACTCTTGTTAATGTTAAAATGGAAAAAGACAACAAAACAAGGAGTTCTTGCCGGGATGCTTACAGGGACTATCTCTACAATTGTATGGTCAAGTATTTCTGTGCTTGATAATTTTATAAGTGTAAGATTTGTTTCTTTTGTATTGGCTTTTTTAGCTGTTTTTGTCGTTAGTTTGATAACAAAAAAAAATAGTGTTTCAATTTAAAAAAATAAAAACACTATTTAAAATCAGGGTGGGAGATGGGAATCGAACCCACGACCACCGGAACCACAATCCGGTACTCTAACCAACTGAGCTACACCCACCATCTTATTTTTTGGCAAAATTAATAAATTAATATTACATAAAAGAAAATATAAGAAAAAATTTATATGAACTTATATGCCTTATATGGTAAAAAAAACAAAAAATTAACCATAAAAGACATAAAAGAAAATATAAGAAAAAATTTATATGAACTTATATGCCTTATATGGTAAAAAAAACAAAAAATTAACCATAAAAGACATAAAAGAAAATATAAG